>JAEXPQ010000177.1 GCA_023446735.1 Verrucomicrobiota bacterium | reverse complement strand
GCGGCCTGCTCGGAGGAACCGGTGGAGAGCGTCTGCGCGGTGGCGGTCATCTCCTCGGAACCGGCGGAGACGTTTTCGGCGGCGGAGCGCACGTTGGCGACCACGTCGCGCAGGTTCGTCACCATCTTCTGGAGGGCGAGGCCGAGGGTGTCCTTCTCGCTGGAGAGCTTCACCTCGTGGCGCAGGTCGCCCTCGCCGATCTGGAGGGCGAGCTTGGCCTTGGTGTCGAGCGCCTCGGCCATGCCGTTGGCGGCGACGGAGAGCGCGCCGATCTCGTCCTTGCTGTCGACGGTGACGCGGGCGGTGAGGTCGCCGATGGCAATCTGGCCCAGGCCGCCGACGAGCTGGTTGACCGGGCCGGTGATCATGCGGGTGATGACGACGCCCAACGCGATCGCCAGACCGACGCAGATGATGCAGCCGACGATCAGGACGGTGGAAGCGGTGGCGAGAGAGGAGGCGGCATTTTCGGCGGACTCGGTGGTCGACTGCATGTTGAAGGCGGCGGTCTCTTGGGCGGCCTTGAGGACCTCGTCGCCGGTGGTGCCACGGCGTTTGCCGACCTCCTCGCGGGCGAACCAGTTGGCGAGGTAGCTCTCCATGCCCGCGCGGTATGCCTCACCAGAGGCGCGGGTTTCGGCGATCTGGCGGAGGTTCACGTCCTGCCGGGTGATCGACTTGATCTCGTCGAGCGTGGCGTTGATCTTCGCAAAGGCCTTCATCGTCTCCTTGAAGTGGTCGGGATCGCGGGAGGCGATCGACTTCCAGGCGCCGACGCGCACCTCGTTGCCGAGGTCTATGACGTTGTTGCAGAGCGTGATCTTGCGGGTGCGCTCAAGGAGCTTGGCCTCGGTGAGCTTCTCGGCGAGGGCGGCGCCGATATCCTTCTCCAGCGCCTCCTCCTGCGATTTGAGGAACTCGAGGCAATTGCGCATGTACGCGGCGGCGGCGGTGTTCATCGCCGCCGAGTCCTTGTCGAGCGCCTCGTTGAGCTTCACGGTCTCGTCCACGAGCCGTTCGTAGGCGGCCGCCTTCTCCTCGGCGATCTTGGCGTTGGCGGCGAGGACCTTGAGGTCGTTCTTGGCAGCGTGCTCGGCGGCGTTGCGGATGAACTTCTTCACCTCCGCCAGCTCGGCCCGGCCCTTCTCGAGGTAGGCCTTCTCGTCCGTGAACGCATAGCCACGAATTTCATACATCGTCTTGAGCGAGTTGCGCTCGACCTCGTTGGCCACGGCGACGGCGGGGACATTCTTGGTCGCAAGGGTGTCCGCCACGGCCTTGACCTTGACCATGTTGAAGATGGCGAGCGCACCGAGCACGAGGGTGAGGCCGGAGATGGCGAGGAATGAGCCGTTGAGCTTCACTCCGAGTTTTAGGTTCTTGAACATGGCTGAGCCTTCTTTCTGGGGTTGGGGGATCTTGGGTTATTCGAGAAAATCGACCTGGCCGGTCGCGATGTCGTAACGGGCGGCGACGACCTTCAGGTGGCCGGCTTTGACGGCCTCGGCGAGGATCGGGGCGGACTGCGCGATGGCGGCGGCGGTAAGCTTGGCGTTGATGCGCACGGCGTGTTCGACCGCGTCGCCCTCCTTCTTCTTCGCCATGGCCACGGCGTCGGCCAGATCCTCGACGATGCTCTTGATGTGCCCCGGGGCCTCGCCGCCGGCCACGGTGGCGGCGATGGCGCCGCATTTGGTGTGGCCGAGCACGACGACCACCGGCACATGCAAGTGCTCGGCGGCGTATTCGATGCTTCCCAGCACGTGGTCGTCGACGATGTTGCCGGCGTTGCGCACGACGAAGAGGGATCCGATGCCTTGGTCGAAGATGATCTCGGGCGAGAGCCGGGAATCGGCGCAGGTCAGGATCACCGCGAAGGGGTGCTGCCCCTTGGCCGTCTCGGCGCGGCGGGCGGCGTCCTGATCCGCATGGGTCGCCGTGCCCGCCACGAAGCGCCGGTTGCCCTCGGCCAAGTTCGCCAGCGCAGTGGCGGCGGCGGTATTGGCAGGTTCGGCGGCGTGGGTGGACTCGCGGGCCAGTGCCGCGGAAGAGACGAGCACGGCCGCCGCGATGGCGGCCCGAGCATGCCGGAGGACAGTTTTCATCGAAGGATTCGGAGCGGAGGTTGTTGGTCGCAGGATGCGAATGCCGCCGGCCACCCGCCCGCCCCGCACGGAAACTCCCATTGCCTGCGTTGGCACACTACAATCCGACACACGAACGGAGACGGGATGGCCGGCTGCATGGTCGGGTTGTATCGGCAAATCTTGTTACCGCTTGCGGCCGGAAAACCCGTAAGGTCTGTCCGTGTTTTCCTGACAAACCGACCGAGCCGTTCGCCGGAGCCCGGTGTCGCAACCCGGTCGCAACACCCCGCCCGGGTGCGGCCAACATGGTGAAAACGAGGCCTTAATGTTGCCGCCGGGCCGGCCGATAGTACCGTCCCGCCGCCCCGAGCTCCCCCATGCCCGGCGGCGTGGAATCTGGAGCCCATGCCTTCTTCCCTGCCTCGGTCGGTCCCGCAATCCGCCACGTTGGTGCGCCTCGACGCCCTCAGCCTCGGCCTCGCCGTCGGCTGGACGCTCCTGCTCGCCACTTCGCTGACCGTCGAGTGGCGCGGCAACCGCGCGCAGGCACAAGGTTTCGCCCGCGCCGAAGCACAGGCCTCCTACGAGAAGGACGTGCTCTATCGCCGCTGGGTCTCGCTCCAGGGCGGCGTCTATGTCCCGCCCACCGACTCGGTGCAGCCCAATCCCTACCTCGCCCACCTGCCGGAGCGCGACATCGTCACCACGGAGGGACGCAAACTCACCCTGGTCAACCCGGCGTACATGACGCGCATGGTCCACGAGATCGGGCGGGCGCAGTACGGCGTGCACGGCCATATCACCAGCCTCAAGCCGCTGCGCCCGGAGAACGCCGCCGACGAGTGGGAGGCGGCCGCGTTGCGGGCCATCGACCAAGGCTCCCGCGAGGTCTCGGAAGTCGTCACCTACAAGGGCGAACCCTACCTGCGCTACATGCGGCCCTTCGTGACCGAGGCGAGCTGCCTGCGGTGCCACGCCGCCCAGGGCTACCGCGAGGGCGAGATCCGCGGCGGGATCAGCACCTCCGTGCCGCTGACGCCCTATCTCGCGATCGCGGCGAAACGGGACCGCGCCGACCTGCTCTTCCATTCACTGCTTTTCCTGGTCGGGTTGACCGCGATCGGGCTGGGGCGGCGCCACCTCGGCCACGCGATCCGCACCCGCGAAAACGCCCATGCCGCCCTCGCCGAGAACGAGCGCCGCACCCGCCAGATGCTCGAGCGCCTGCCGCTCGTCACCACCACCTGCAACCTCGAGGGCACGATCGCCGCCGCCAACGAGGCCCTGCTGCACCGGATCGGCCGCACCCTGCCCGAGACGGTGGGGCGCAGCTTCTTCGAGATCCTCGTGCCGCGCGAGGAACGTGCCGCCACCGAGGCGAGCTTCGTCCGGCTCCGGCAGGAACGCACCGCAACCGTCCAATCCTCCGGGCACCTCCTGGCCCGCGACGGTTCCCTGCGCACCATCTCCTGGCTCCATGTTCTCATCACCGACGAACGCGGCGACCCCGTGGGCGTCACCAGCCTCGGCGAGGACATCACCGTCCGCGCGGCCGAGGACTTCCGCCTCGGGATGCTCTCCCGCGCGATCGACCAGAGCCCGCTCGCCGTGGCCATCACCGACGCGAAGGGTACGATCGAATACGTCAACGCCCGCTTCACCGAGGTCACCGGCTACACCGCCGCCGAGGCGCTCGGCCAGAACCCCCGTATCCTCTCCTGCGGCGACAACCCGCCGGAGCTCTACCGCGAGATGTGGGCGACCCTCACGGCCGGTCGCGACTGGCACGGCACCTTCCACAACCGCCGCAAGAACGGCGAACACTTCTGGGAGGCCGCCCACATCAGCCCGGTGCGCGACGCCTCCGGCGCCATCGTCCGCTACATCGCGCAGAAGGAGGACATCACCGCCCGCCTCCAGACCGAGCGCGCGCTGGCCGAGAGCGAGCAGCGGTTCCGCTCCCTCATCGAGAACGCCCCGGTCGCCGTCATCGTCCACAACTTCAACCGCTGCCTCTACGCCAACGTCACCGCGCTGCGCCTCTTCGGCTACGACGAGTCCACCGACCCGACCGGCCTGGACATCCGCAACCACATCCAGCCCGGCACCCTGCCCGTGGTGCTCGAACGCCAGCAGCGCGCCGCCGCCGGCCTGCCCAATCCGCCCATCGAGCTGGAACTGCGCCGCTGCGACGGCACCACCCTCGCCTGCGAGAGCATCGCCGCCAGCCTCACCTTCAACGGCCAGCCCGCCCTGCTCGCCCTCATCGTCGATGTGAGCGAACGCCGCCTCATGCTCGCCGCCCTCGAGGAGAGCGAGGCGCGCTACCGCAGCCTCGTGGAGGTCGCCCCGGTCGCCGTCTTCTCCCTCGCACATGGGCGATTCACCTACGCCAACCCCGCCACCGCGCGGCTGCTCGGCTTCCCCTCGACCAACGAACTGATCGGCGGCAGCATCTGGAGCCACGTGCACGCCGACTCGCTCTCGGCCGTCACCGGATTGCTCGGGGACGGCCCCGCGCAGCCGGAGCCCCGTCCCATCACGGAGCTGAAGTTCCTGCGCCAGGACCGTGCGGCCATCACCTGCGCCGTCGTCGCGGTGCCGATCACCTTCGGCCAGCAGGTCGCGATGCTCTTCATCGCCGCCGACATCACCGAGCGCAAGAAGCTCGAGAACGCGCTGCGGGAGAACGAGGCGCGCATGCGCGAGACGCTCGAGAGCACCAACGCCGGCTACTTCCTGCTCGATGCCAAGGACCGGCTCGCCCACGCCAACAGCGCCTTCCTCGAGTTCTTCGGCCACCCGGGCCTGGGTGCCGTGCGCGGCCGGCCGCTGCCCGAGATCGTGCCGCCCGCGGCGCGCGCCGCCACCGAGGAATTCCTCCAGCGGCTGGTCTGCGGCGAGGAGTTCGTCGGCGGCGAGCTCCGTTTCCCGCGGGCCGACGGCTCCCCCGCCTACTTCAGCTACACCGCCCATCTCGTGCGCGCCGCGGGCCAGCTCGCCGGCTGCGAGGGCTTCCTGCTCGACACCACCGCCGCCCGCTCCAGCGAAGAACGGTACCAGATGCTCTTCGAGCAGATGCTCGACGCCTTCGCCCTGCACGAGATCGTCCGCGATGCGGCCGGCACGGCGATCGACTACCGCTATATCGCGGTGAACCCCGCGTTCGAGCGGCTGGTCGGGCGCCCGGCGAGCGCCCTGCTCGGCCGACGCGTGCGCGAGGTCTTCCCATCGATCGAGGAGAAGTGGATCGCCCGCTACGGCGAGGTCGCGATCGAGGGCGAGCCGCTCAGCATCGAGGACTACTCGAGCGAGACCGACCGTTACGTGGAGATCTCCGCCTTCCGATCCAGTCCCGGCCATTTCGTGACGCTCGTGCGCGACATCACCGAGCGTCGCCAACTCGAGCAGCAGCTCCAGCAGGCCCAGAAGATGGAGGCGGTCGGCCAGCTCGCCGGCGGCGTGGCCCACGACTACAACAACATCCTCGTGGCGATCCTGATGAACCTCTCGATGCTGCGCAGCGAGAACAACCTGCGCCCCGAGGTCGCCGAGTCGCTGCGGGAGCTCGAGTTCGAGGCGAAACGCGCCGCCACCCTCACCCGCCAGCTGCTTGTCTTCAGCCGCCGGCAGGCGATGCAACCCGCGATGCTCGATTTCAACGAGCAGCTGGAGAACATGCTCAAGATGCTGCGCCGCCTCCTTGGCGAGCACATCGTCATCGCCACCGAGCTCGTCCCCGACCTGCCGCCCCTGCTCGCCGACCCGGGCATGCTCGACCAGGTGATCATGAACCTCTGCGTCAACGCCCGCGACGCCATGCCCGGCGGCGGTCGCCTGACGTTGCGCACCGCCCGCGCGGTCTTCGCCGGCCCCACCCACGAACACCCCGAGGCGCAGAGCGGCGAGTTCCTCCGGTTCACCGTGCGGGACACCGGCGCCGGCATGAACGAGGCCACCCGCGCCCACATCTTCGAGCCGTTTTTCACCACCAAGGAGGCCGGCAAGGGCACCGGCCTCGGCCTCGCCACCGTCTTCGGCATCGTCAAACAGCACGCCGGCTGGATCGAGGTCGAGAGCGCCCCCGGCCGCGGCTCCAGTTTCCACATCCATCTCCCGCTCGCCAACGCATCCACCGCGCCCGAGCGCCCCGCCGCCGCCGCCGCGTCCCCGGCCGCCAACGGCACCGAGACCATCCTCCTCGTCGAGGACGACCAGGTCGCCCGCCAGACCATGAGCCTCACCCTCCGGCGCGACGGCTACAAGGTGCTCGAGGCCGCCGATGTCGACGAGGCCCTCCGGCTCTGGAGCGACCACCGCGACGGTATCTCCGCCTTGATTACCGATGTCGTGATGCCCGGCGGCCGCAACGGCTTCGAGCTCGCCCAGATCGTCCACCGCGACAAGCCCGACCTCGGCATCGTGGTGATCTCCGGCTACAGCGACGACGCCGCCCGCACCACCCCGCCCGTCGCGGGGGCGACCTACCTCGCCAAGCCCTTCGACTACGAGACCCTCACCACCGCCCTGCGCGCCTGCCTCGCCCGCCGCCGTT
The DNA here is from genome assembly GCA_023446735.1 of Verrucomicrobiota bacterium. Classification (GTDB taxonomy): domain Bacteria; phylum Verrucomicrobiota; class Verrucomicrobiia; order Opitutales; family Opitutaceae; genus CAJCBL01. The sequence goes on along the minus strand of JAEXPQ010000177.1, from coordinate 4,504 downwards.
GACGCCGCGCCTCCCGGTCGCATGAAACCGCCCGCGTCCAGGCCCGTCCGCGATCCGCTCGAGCACCCGCTGCGGCACATCGTGGGCGGTTTCGCGATCGCGATCGGCCTGACCATGGCGGCGCAGACGGCGTTCGTGCCCGCGAGCTGGCCCCGCTTCGCCGGCATCGCGGCGACCTTCGCGCTGGCCTACCCGCTCACGCTCGCCCTCGTGCGCCGCGGGCGCGGCGCCCTGGCGGCCCGGCTGTATTCGGGCACCTTATTCGCGATGGTCGCCGCGCTGACCTGGACCGCCGGCGGGGTGAAGGCGCCCTCGCTCACCTCGTTCGTGCCGGTGATCCTCGTCACGGGCACCCTGCTCGGCTTCCGTCTCGGCGGCCTGGCCGCCCTCCTCGCCTCGCTGTGGGCGCTCTGGCTGGTCGCCGCGGAGACGTTTGGCTGGTTGCCCCCGCCCCAAGTCCGGCACACCCCGGCTTCGATCGCCCTCACCCAGATCCTCAACCTCGCGCTGCTCGCGCTCGTCCTGCGCCTCTCCAGCGAGGAGCGCCGCCGCTCCGCCGAGGCCATCTCCGCCAGCGAGCGCCGGCTCGCCTTCGCCCTCGAGGCCACGGCGGACGGCCTCTACGACGTGAACCTCGCCACCGGCGCGACCTACTGCAGCCCGCGCTATTTCACGATGCTCGGCTACGGCGAGGGCGAGCTCCCCGCCTCGCTCGAAACGTGGCGGCAACTGCTCCATCCGGAGGATCGACCGATCGCCGAGGCCGCGATGGCCCGCTACGTCACCGAGCTCGCGGACACCCACTCCATCGAGACGCGCCTCCGCACCAAGAGCGGCTCCTGGCGCTGGGTCATCAGCCGCGGCCGCATCACCGAGCGCGCCGCCGACGGGCGCCCCGTGCGCCTCATCGGCACCCATATCGACATCACCGAGCGCAAGGAGGCCGAGCTCGCCCTGCGCAAGGCCAAGGACTTCGCCGAGAAACTCATCGCCAACGCCAACGCCCTCATCGTCTGCCTCGACCGCACCGGCGCCATCGTCGTCTTCAACGCCACCGCCGAGTCCGCGACCGGCTACGCCGCCGCCGAGGTGCTCGGTCGCAACTGGTTCGAGACGCTCGTGCCGCGCACCCGCTACCCGCAGGTCTGGGCGGAGTTCGAGCGCCTCGGCGCCGCCGGCATCCCCGTCCACTACGAGAACCCCGTCCTCACCAAGGCCGGCGAGGAGCGCATCGTCGCCTGGCGCAACAGCATCCTGCGCGAGGGCGACACGGCCGTCGGCACCATCTCCTTCGGCATCGACGTGACGGAGCGCCGCCGCACCGAGCACGCGCTCGCCAAGCAGCGCGACCTCGTGGCCCGCCTGGTCGAGACCAGCCCCTCCGGCATCCTCGTCGTCGATACCGCAGGCGAGGTCGTCTTCGCCAACCTGGAGGCCGAGCGCATCCTCGACCTGCGCCCGCTCGCCGGCTCCGCCGCATACGCCGCCGCCGACTGGACGCTCCTCAACCCCGACGGCAGCCCCGTGCCCGAAGCCGACCGGGTCTTCCGGCGCGTCCTCGCCAGCGGCCGTCCCGTGCGCGGCGTGCGCCACCTCCTGGTGTGGGAATCCGGCCGCCGCGTCCTGCTTTCCATCAACGCCGCCCCGCTGCTCGACGCCGCCGGCCGCGCCGAGGGCGTCGTCTCCACGATCGAGGACATCACGGAGCGCCAGCACGCCGAGAACCTCCGCCTCGAGAACGAGGAACGCCTGCGCAGCGTCGTCGACCACGCCCCTTTCGGCTCCCACCTCTACCGGCTCGAGCCCGACGGGCGTCTCGTCTTCCAGGGCGCCAACCGATCCGCCGACGCGATCCTCCACCTCGACCACAGCCCCCTCGTCGGCCGCGAGATCACCGCGGCGTTTCCCGGCCTCGCCGGCACCGACCTCCCCGACACCTACCGGCGCGTCGTCACCGAGGGCCGCCCCTACCACTGCGCCGAGGTGCGCTACGACGCGGACTCGATCTCCGGCGCTTTCGATGTCCACGCCCTGCCCATCGGCCGCGGCCGCTTGGTCGTGTTCTTCGTCGACATCACCGAGCGCGAACGCGCCGCCGCCGCGCTGCGCCGCAGCGAGGAGCGTTACCGCCAGCTCTTCAACGCCGGCAACGACGCGCTCTTCGTCCACGGCTTCGAGGCCGACGGCGCCCCGGGCCGCTTCGTCCAGGTCAACGACATCGCGTGCTCGCTGCTCGGCTACACCCGCGAGGAGCTCCTCGCCCGGGCCCCGCGCGACCTCAGCACGCCCGCCCAGCTCGCCCGCATCGCCGGCGTGGTCGAGCAGCTCCACCGCGACCGCCACGCCCTCTTCGAGATGGAGCTCGTCGCCCGCGACGGCCGCGCCATCCCCACTGAGATCAACTCCCGGGTCTTCGACCTCGACGGGCGCCCCACCGTGCTCTCCGTCGTGCGCGACGCCACCGAACGCCGCGCCCTCGAGGCGCAGCTGCGCCAGGCCCAGAAGATGGAGGTCTTCGGCCAACTCGCCGGTGGCGTGGCCCACGACTTCAACAACCTGCTCGTCGCCATCCTCGGCAACTCGGACCTCCTCCTCGAGCGCCCCGAGTTCGCCGGCCACGCCCGCGAGCAGCTCCAGCAGATCGGCGACGCCGGCCGCCGCGCCGCGGCGCTCACCCGCCAGCTCCTCCTCTTCGCCCGCAAGCAGCCCCCGCTCCCCGTCCCCGCCGACCTCGGCCAGATCGTCGGCAACCACGTGAAGCTCCTGCGCCGCATCATCGGCGAGGACATCGCCCTCGTCGTGGAACTCGCGGCCGAGCCGCTCCCCGTCCTCGCCGACGTCAACATGGTCGAGCAGGTCGCGATGAACCTCGTCGTGAACGCCCGTGACGCCATGCCCGCGGGCGGCACGCTCACCCTGCGCACCGCCCGCGCCGCGCTGGACGAGACCGCCGCCGCGCGCCGCTTGTGCCCACCCGGTCGGTACGCCGCCTTCGCGGTGCGCGACACCGGCGGCGGCATCCCGCCGGAGCTGCGCCAGCGGATCTTCGAACCGTTCTTCACCACCAAGACGGCCGGCCAGGGCACCGGGCTGGGGCTCTCCACCGTCCTGGGCATCGTCCAGCAGCACCACGGCGGGATCGCCCTCGAAAGCGAGGTCGGCCGCGGCAGCGAGTTCACCATCTACCTGCCGCTAACCGAACACACCTCCACGCCCCCGCCCGCCCTCTCGCCCGAGGCGCCCCGCGCCGCCGCGCCGGCGAAGATCCTCGTGGTCGAGGACGACGAGGCGGTGCGCGCGATCGTGGGACGCACGCTGCGCGCCGCCGGCTACCAGGTCGACACCGCCTCCTCCGCGGCCGAGGCCCTGGCGGCCCTCCAGGCCGGGCCCGCGCGCTTCGACCTTGTGCTCAGCGACATCGTGATGCCCGGCGGGGAGAGCGGGGTGGATCTCGCCGCGACCGTCGCCGCCCGCTGGCCGCGCCTCCCGGTGTGCCTGATGAGCGGTTACACGAAAGGCTTGGCGGACACCAGCACCCGCGTCCTCCAGAAACCCTTCACCACCGCCCAGCTGCTGGCCTTCGTCCGGGAGGGCCTGGTCGCCACCTAGCCCGCCTAGGCCGCGCCACGTGTCATTGGGGGCGAACCGCGCCGAAGGCGGGACAGCCGTGGCGCGGGATTCATCCTGCGATTTCCGGCCCCGCCGCGCTCCCGGACCCGAGTTCGCCGTCTTCGGCCAGGCCGGCCGGCTTCGCCTCAGCCAGCATCCGCCGCACGCACGCGAGCAGGTCGGCGACCGCGTAAGGCTTCTGCAACCACTGCCAATCGGGGGCGAACGCCGCCTCCTTGTGCGCCAGACCCGTGTAGCCGGAGCAGAGCAGGATCGGCAGGCCCGGGCGCGCCTGCTGCAACCGGCGCGCCGCCTCCGGCCCGCTCATCCGCGGCATGACCACATCCAGGATCGCGGCGGCGATCGCGCCCTGGTGCGCCGCCGCCAGGGTGCAGGCCTCCTCGCCGTTGGTGGCTTCGAGCACCTCGTAGCCTTGGCTGCGCAGCAGACCGCCCGCGATGCGCCGCACCCCGGAGTCGTCCTCGGCCAACAACAGCACCCGCCCGCCGCCCTCCTCCGGCGCAGAAGCCGGGGCCGGCGCCAGCCGGCACGGCGCCGGCGGCTCCGCCGGGGCGTCGATCGCCGGCAGATGGACCTGGAAGGTCGTGCCGGTCCCGACCACGCTGCGAACCTCGATCACCCCGCCGTGCTGTTGCACGATGCCCTGGACCACGGAAAGCCCGAGGCCGGTTCCCCGCCCCACGGGCTTGGTGCTGAAGAAGGGCTCGAACACCCGGCGCAGGATCTCCGGCGACATGCCCACCCCGTTGTCGGCGACTTCGATCGTTCGATACAGACCCGGGCGCCCGGCGCCCGGCCCCTCCCCCGCGTTGCCGGTGCGGCGGGCCGCGCCGAGGGTCAACGCGCTGCGCCCGCCCTCCGGCAGGGCGGCGCG
>JAEXPQ010000157.1 GCA_023446735.1 Verrucomicrobiota bacterium | reverse complement strand
CGCGCCCGGCGCGCCGCCGGCGCCTCCGCGCAGTGGATCGACTGCAACGGCGGCGGCCGGCTCACGAGGAAGTACCCGTGCGCGCGGCTCGAGGGCGAGGGCGCCGCTGCCGAGGCGGTGTCGATCTCGGTGGCCCGCAGCGGCCAGCACCACGATTCCGGGGCGAAGATGCTCCACCGCGCCCCGCGCACCTCCAGCACGATCACCTCGAAGAGCGTGAGCCTGGGCAGCGGCAGCGCCGGCTACCGCGGTTGGGTCGACATGCCCACCACCGTCCATGGCTGTTTCAACCACACGGAATGCGACGCCCTGCTGCTCGACCGCGCTAGCCGAACCGATACGTATCCAGCGATCCAGGTGCGCGGCACCGGCAACATCTCCCAGCACGAGGCCAGCGTCTCCCGGCTCGACGAGGAGCAGATCTTCTACATGCGCCAGCGCGGCCTCCCCGAGGAGACCGCGCGCAGCCTGAGCGTGAACGGCTTCGTCAACGACCTCGTGCAGCGCTTCCCCCTCCAGTACTCGTCGGAGATCCGGAAGCTCATCGAGCTGGAGATGTCCGGCTCCGTGGGCTGACGCCGCCGGCGTCCGCGCATCGCCTCGCGCCCCTCCTTATCCGCTCCGCAACCACCGAAAACTCCATGACCCCGCTCGAAGAAATCCGCCACTCGTGCTCGCATATCCTGGCCACAGCGCTGCTGCGCGTCTTCCCCGACGCCAAGCTCGACATCGGCCCGCCGACCGACAGCGGCTTCTACTACGACGTCGACCTCGACCATAAACTCACCGCCGAGGACCTCGCCACGCTTGAGGTGGAGATGAAGAAGGTCATCGACGAGAACCAGCCGTTCATCCGCAAGGAGGTCACGCGCGCCGAGGCCTTCGACATCATCGGGAAGATGGGACAGGAGCGCTACAAGCTCGGCCGCCTCGCCGACATCCCCGAGGGCGAAGCGATCTCGTTCTACCAGAACGGCGAGTTCATCGACCTGTGTGCCGGCACGCACGTGCGGTACACCAAGCAGGTGAAGGCGTTCAAGCTGCTCTCCATCGCCGGCGCGTACCACCGCGGCGACGAGAAGAACGCGCAGCTCCAGCGCATCTACGGCACGGCGTTCCCGACCAAGGAGGAGCTCGCGCAACACCTCGAACGCCTCGAACAGGCCAAACAGCGCGACCACCGCAAGCTCGGCCGCGAGCTCAAGCTCTTCGTCGTCGACGAGGACGTCGGCCCGGGCCTCATCCTCTGGACCCCCGCCGGCTCGATCGTGCGGCAGGAGTTGCAGACCTTCATCCTGGAGGAACTCCAGAAACAGGGCTACTCGCAGGTCTTCACCCCGCACATCGGCAAGCTCGCGCTCTACAAAACGTCTGGACACTTCCCCTACTACAAGGAATCGCAGTTCCCCGCCATCGCCGATCCCGACCAGCTCGTGCAGATCGCGCACGAGGGCTGTTCCTGCGCCGAGATGACCGCGCGCCTCGACGCCGTCTCCGAAGGGTTCCGCGCGGAGATCAACCGGCGCGCCGGCCGCGAGGTCATCCCGGCCGAGCGCACGAAGTCCCCCGAGTCCCTGCTCGAGGGCTTCCTGCTGCGGCCGATGAACTGCCCGCACCACATCAAGATCTATGCGTCGCAGCCGCACAGCTACCGCGAGCTTCCCGTGCGCCTGGCCGAGTTCGGCACCGTTTACCGCTGGGAGCAGTCCGGCGAACTCAACGGCATGACGCGCGTGCGCGGATTCACCCAGGACGACGCCCACCTCTTCTGCACCGAGGAGCAGGTCGGCCCGGAGGTGCTCGGCTGCCTCGCGCTGGTGAAGACCGTGTTCACCACCCTCGGCCTGACCGACTACCGCGTGCGCGTGGGCCTGCGCGATCCGAACTCCGCCAAGTACACCGGCACCGCCGAGAACTGGGACAAGGCCGAGGCTGCCTGTCGCGAAGCAGCGAAGACACTGGGCGTGCCCTTCAACGAGGAGCCCGGCGAGGCCGCCTTCTACGGCCCGAAGATCGACTTTGTCGTGAAGGACGTGATCGGCCGCGAGTGGCAGCTCGGCACCGTACAGGTCGACTACAACCTCCCGATCCGCTTCGACCTCACCTACACCGGCGCCGACAACCAGCCGCATCGCCCCGTGATGATCCACCGCGCGCCGTTCGGCTCGATGGAACGTTTCGTCGGCGTGTTGATCGAGCACTTCGCCGGCGACTTCCCGGTGTGGCTCGCCCCGGAACAGGTGCGCCTGTTGCCGATCTCCGACAAGGTCATGGACTACGGCCGCGACTTGCTCGCCCGCTTCAAGGCCGCCGGCATCCGCGCCACGCTCGACGAGCACAACGACAAGCTCGGCGCCAAGATCCGGCGCGCCGAGATCGAGAAGGCCTCGTACGCGCTCGTCTTCGGCGCCAAGGAGGCCGAGGCGCAGACCGTCAGCGTGCGCTCGCGCGCCAAGGGCGACGAGGGCCAGATTCCGGCCGCAGGATTCCTGGAGCGGCTCCTCGGCGAGGTGCGCACCCGCGCCCTGATCGCCAAGGGCCGCGCGAACTGATCCCGCGCTGCGAGTCCCGCCGACCCCGCCGTCACCGGCGGCGGGGCCGCCACCACGGCAGCACAGACCGGGCGGCCGGCTGCCGCAATTTTCACTTGCTAAACTCCGCAACTGTGAAAACGTGACGGACGTGGACGCACTCAAGACCATGGCCAACTCCAAGACGCTCTGCCAGCGGCAGGCGGAGTTCTGCTCCCTGTTCGGCCATCCGCTGCGCATCCGCGTCATGCTGGAACTGGGCGACAGCGAGAAGAGCGCCGGCGAGCTGGCCGAGAAGCTCGGCGTCTCCCAGGCCAACCTGTCCCAGCACTTCCGCCTGATGAAGGACCGCCGCGCCCTGCGCTGCCGCAAGGACGGCAAGATGGTCTACTACCGCATCACCAGCCCGCGATTCCTCCAGGCCATGCGCCTAGTCCGCCAGGGCCTCGAGGAGGCCACCTCCACGCAGGACGAGGAGTGATTTTCTTGCGGGTAACACTTTCTCGCCATCGAAACCAACAACTATCGAAACCAAGAAGCCGTCACTCCGCCGTCACTCGCCCCATCCCGACTCCCCCTACCAACATGAAGAACCTCCTGCTCTCCCTCGCGGCCGCCGCCGCGTTCTCGCTCCCGGCTTTCGCGGCCGACCCGATCCGCCTCGGTCCGGCCGCCGCCAACAACCACCGCTTCGCCGACTGGCCTGAGGAGATCTCGGCCGGCGTGGTCGATCACCCCGGCGGCCCGCTGGTGCTCGACTACAAGGTCCTCGCCCAGGGCCCGTGGAACGGCCGCGCCCAGGTCAACCTGCGCGATGCCGGCGGCCGCTTCGCCGCCGGCCTGCGCTGCGCCTATCGCACCAACTGCGGCAGCCTGGTGACCGAACTGGTCACCCCCGGCAGCGTCCAGCCGCTCGCGGCCGACCGCACCCGCGTGGAGATCGCGCTGCCCGCCGGCCGCTACACGCTCACGGCCTGTCGCGCCACCTGCCCGCAGCTGCCTGAAAGCGATGTCGTGGGCGGTCCCGTCGGCCACGCCATCAACCTCGAAGCCAACGTGCGCTAAGCCGCTGCGCATCACCCTTCCGCCTTCGCTCCACCAAACCACACGATTTTCATCATTCCATGAACCACGAAGTATCCGAATTCTCCGCCGATGTCCTGGAACGCAGCCGCACCGCGCCGGTGCTGGTCGATTTCTGGGCCCCCTGGTGCGGCCCGTGCCGCTCGCTCAAGCCGGTGCTGGAGAAGCTCGCCGGCGAGGCCCGCGACCGCTGGTCGTTGGTCACGATCAACGTCGATCACCATCCCGAATTAGCCGCGCAGTTCGGCATCCGCGGGATCCCGAACGTGAAGCTCTTCCACCAGACCAAGGTCGCCGCCGAGTTCAGCGGCGCGATGCCCGAAGGCTCCGTGCGCGCGTGGCTCGACGCCAACCTGCCGAAGTAAGACCGGTCTCCGACCGGTCCATCAGCGCCCCTGCATCCACCCCACGCATCCGGTCTCAGACCGGCCGACCGTCCACCGTTCACCGCCCACCGTCTGCCGATTTCCGTCATGTCCCAACCACTCCGTCTCGTCATCATCGGCGGCGTCGCCGCCGGCGCCTCCACCGCCGCCCGCGCCCGCCGTCTCTCCGAGTCCGCCCAGATCACCCTGATCGAGCGCGGCCCCGACGTCTCCTTCGCCAACTGCGGCTTGCCCTATCACATCGGCGGCGAGATCGCCGCCCGCGCCGCGCTCGCCGTGCAGCCCCCGCAGACGCTCAAGGCCATGCTCACCCTCGACGTGCGCACCGGCACCGAGGCCGTCGCCATCGACCGCGCGGGCAAACGCGTGCAGCTCCGCACCCTCGCCACCGGCGCCGAGGAATGGCTCCCCTACGACAAGCTCGTGCTCGCGCCCGGCGCCGCGCCGCTGCGCCCGCCGCTGCCCGGCATCGACGACCCGCGCATCCACACGCTCCGCTCGCTCGTCGACATGGACCGCCTCAAGGCCGCCGCCGCCCAAGCCCAGAAAGTCGTCGTGATCGGCGCCGGCTTCATCGGCCTCGAGATGGTCGAGCAGTTCGTGCACCTCAAGAAGGAGGTCGCCCTCGTCGAACTCCTCGACCAGCTCCTCCCGCCGCTCGAAAAATCCATGACACTCCTCATGGAGGACGAGCTCAAGCGCCACGGCGTGCAACTGCACCTTGGCGACGCCATCGCCGGTTTCGCCCCCGCCGGCGGCGCGCTGGCCTGCCAGCTCAAGTCCGGCCGCTCCCTCCCGGCCGACCTCGTCGTGCTCGCCATCGGCGTGCGCCCCGACACCGCGCTCGCCAAGGCCGCCGGCCTCGAGCTCGGCCCGCGCGGCCACATCCGCACCGACACCTTCCTCCGCACCAACGACCCCGACATCTACGCCGCGGGCGACGCGGCCGAGGTGCGCGACTTCGTCACCGGCGAGCCCACCGCCGTGCCGCTCGGCGGCCCCGCCAACCGCCAGGGCCGCGCCATCGCCGACCATCTCTTCCGCCCCGCCGAGGCCAAGCCGCTCCCCGGCGCGCTCGGCACCGCCATCGTGCGCGCCTTCGGCGTCGCCGCCGGCCTCACCGGCTGGAGCGAGAAGCGCCTTCGCGCCGCCGGCCGTACCTACCGCACGGTGACGGTGAACGACAACCACCACGCCGGCTACTATCCCGGCGCGCAACCGATCATCCTCAAGCTCCTCTGGGACCCCGCCGACGGCCGCGTGCTGGGCGCGCAGGCCACCGGCCTCGCCGGCGTCGACAAACGCCTCGACGTGCTCGCCGCCGCCATCGCCGGCGGCCTCACCATCGACGACGTCGCCCAGCTCGAGCTCTCCTACGCGCCGCCCTTCGGCTCCGCGAAGGACATCGTCAACCTCGCCGGCATGACCGCCTGCAACACCCGCGACGGCCTCGTCGCGCCCGTGGAAACGCTGCCCGAGGATCCCGCCGTGCAGATCCTCGACGTCCGCCCGCCCGCCCTCGCGCAGAAGCATCCCGTGCCGCGCCCGAGCGTGCTCAACATCCCGCTCGCCGCGCTCCGCCAACGCACCGCCGAACTCGATCCCGCGCGCCCCGTCGTGACCGTTTGCGCCCTCGGCAAGACCTCGTACTTCGCCGCGCGCATTCTCGCGCAACGCGGTTTCGCCGTGCAGTCGCTCACCGGCGGCCTCCGCGCCAACCACGACCCCCGCAGCCCGGCCAAGCCCCCCGCGCCGTAAGCGCCTCCGCGGGTGGACAGGCCACCCCGAACCGGCGTGCCGACCGGGACGCCAGCCTCCTGGCCGGCGAAAGCCGAACTCGCACGCAGCCCCACTTCAGCAGGCATCGTAGGCCCGGTCGTCCGAGCCTCGGTTCACGATGCGTCCCGCAGATCGCCGTCCCGAAGGAATATCCACGCCGCTTATGCCAACCGTTCCGCGCCGCTGTAGACCTCCTGCACGCGCAAAACGGCCGCCGCAACGCCGGGGTGGCGTGCCGGATTCCAGCGTTTCATCTCGTCGAAGACCGGCCCGGCGGTGAGGTACTCGAACTTTCCCTTCAACTGAAAGGACTTCTTGTCTTTCGTGAGGAAGACGAGCGCACCGGAACTGCCGGCGCGGATGTTGGCACGGGTCTTGGCGAAATAGTTGTCGGCGATGACGACCGCATCGGTGCCCAGCAATTGGAGCGCGCCGACATAAACGGCGTTGGGGACACCGGACTGGTCGACGGTCGCAAGCACCGCGTAACCGTCGCGGTTGGCCCACGCGGCGAGGACGGAAGGAGGAATACTGGTCATGAAGAGGAAGGTAGTTGGGATTCGGATGGAGACGATGCGCTGGAACCGGCGAGCAACTCCGCAGCCAGACCCACGCAATCCGTGCACGGGAAGCGCAGCTCGCGTTTCAACGGACGGCAACGCGTGGCCCCCGCCCGGGCCGCGAAACCGGCGCGCAGGTGCGCCGCCGACTCCGGCGCGATCCGGCACGCCGCGTAGAGCGCGCCACATTCACCATCGGGTGCGCGCCCGCCGCCATGGAGCTGGAACTCGGCCACGGGCGCGACTTGGCGGCCGGACACGGCCTGGTAGGCGGCGAGCACGGCCTGGGCGCAGTTGAGGTTTTCGGGAGCGCGGTGGAAGACCGCGAGGGCATGGGCTTTCATCGGAAAGGAGCGAGGGTGGCGGAGGTAGGACCCGGGCGCGTGTAGTATTCTGTATTACACAGTCGGAGAAAAAGGGGATGGTGCACCCGGGCGGAAGCCGCGACGACCGAGACGCCAGGCCTCGGCGGCGGAGAGATCCTCCGTCCAGCCGCCGCGGGGAGATTCGACGGCATCGTAGCGCGGGGCGTAGGGCTTGAGGTCGAGCAGCGGTGTGCCGTTGAGGATGTCGACTCCGGCCAGGTGCAGCACTGCACCCTCCCGGCGAAGCAGACGAACCAGGCTCATGCCGATCGGATTCGGCCGACTAGGCGCGCGGGTGGCGAAGATGCCATGTTCGCGATCCTGCAGGAAGGGCCGCACGCGCAGTTGCGGGGCGGGCGCAGCGTGCAGGTGGTAGATAAGGTAGACGTGCGAGAACCCCTCGATATCCGCGAGGCCGTCGGCGTACTCGGGCAGGAGCTCCGCCGTGCCGAGACAGTCGGCGGCGTATACGGGCTGGATCGGCGTCTCCTCGGCGAAGCGATGGGCGCTACGGATGTGCCCGATGGGAGCGAAGGTGATCGGTTTCACGGTTTGGGCGGTGGGGTGGCGGCGTAGCGCGCGAGCACGTCGAGCGTGTTCTGGAGCAGTCCGGGATCGTGCCGTGGACCGTGAGCGGCGACGGCGACCGCAACCGGCAGCGCCATCAACTGCCGGATACCCTCCGGCCAGCGCATGAGGTCGGCCTCGGCGACGTTGCCTGGGCGATCACCGGCCAGCAGCAGGCAGCCACCGTGGAGCAGGCGGCGGCCGGGGAAATAGATCGCGACCTTGTCGGGCGCCTGCGTGGGGCCCGGGTGGATCACGCGCACCTCCTCGCCGCCGAAGCGGAGCGTGAGGCCCTCGGCGAGCGGAAAGACATGGTCGGGAGGCACGAACTTCAGCGCGGCATGCGCGGCGCGGTAGGGCGAACTCTGGTCGGCGATGAAGCCGAGCGTGAGCGCGCGCATCGTCTCGCCGCGCTCGGCGAGCAGGCGCACAGTGAGATCCGAGCCGTACACCGGGAAGTCCGCGGCGAGGAAGGCGGCGTTGCCGCCGAGGTTGTCGAAATGGTAGCCGGTATCGATGGCCACGACCGGGCGCGGACCGTGCTCGCGTATAATCCAGTCCAGCACGAGTTGCGCGGCCGCGGGAAAACCGGGCGTGCCACCGAAGACGAAGGTGCCGTCGGGCATCTCGACCAACACCGAGTTGCACGGAAACGGACACGTGTGGCGCACCACATACGCCCCGGCGCCGATGCGCAGCAGGTGGAGATCCGGCGCGAGCGCGATCTCGGCTGAGACCGCAGGCGCCACCGCCCACGCGTCGGTGGGCGTGGCCGCCGCGACGGCGAGGCCGCCGGAAGGGGCCACCGCGAGCAGCAAAGCCGCGGCCATGGGGCGGAGGAAGGTCATGCGTTGGTGATCCGCGATCCGCCCGGGAGACGCAACGCGGGGTTGTTCACCGCACGCTTCGTCGGCCGGTGGTGGGCCGCGCGCCAGACGACGTGGCTGCCGACCGGGCGTCCGCAATGCGCGGCCACGGCCGGGCATTTCACGCGGAAGAGGCAGAAGAGTGGCGCGCGCTCGGCGTGGACCGACTCGAAATTCCCCTGCCCCTTCGCGATCACGAGATCGGCCGCGGCGAAGCGCTGGCGGAACTCCGCCGAGCAGTCGGCCAGCACCGCGCCCGGCAACGCGGAACCGTTGTCGATCACCTCCGCGATCGCCGGCAGCCCGGCGACCACGGCGTCCTCGCGGGTGGCGTCGTTGATCACCGCCTCGCCGCGCACCACCACGGTGACGGCGCCACGCGGCAACTGCTCGATGAGCACGCGGTCGAAGACGATCTCCCCGGCATTGTCGCAGAGGTAGAGGATGCGGCGGGCCCGGCTCGCCGCCCGGCGCAGGGCCGCGAGCGGTCCGAGCACCGGCTGCGCCAGCGCATCCGCTGCGGCGCGACGAGCTTCGGCCTCCGTGAGCCCGCTCTTCGCGCCGAGGTCGATGATGTTGCCGGCGATCGCCAGCCGCACCGCGGCGCCGAACGGGTCCGCGCTGCGTGCCACCGCGGCGGCCAGCGGCGGCAGCAGCTCGAGCGCGAGGCGGTTGAAGCGCTGCTTGGCCTCGCGGTAAGGATCCGCGCACCCGGTGATCGCGCGCAACTGCGCCTGCAAGGCCCCGGAGAGCGAGGGCGGCGGCTGGTCGAAATCGAGCGTCGTGCTCGCCAGGAGGAGTTCGCGCACGACCATGACGTCGACGTTCTCGCTCATCGCTCCGAGCCGGATGGCTTCGGTGGCCTGGCGCAACAGGCAGGGCAGGCAGTCGAGCGAAGTCTTCATGGCGCGGAGACAGCAACCGCCATAAACTTGGCACGGGCGTGAGCGCAGCGCACGCCGCCCTGTCGCATCTCGGCCTCGAGGTGATGCAACGGGTGGTTGGCGCCGCAATGCCAGGCCGTGACCGTCACCGGCTCGCCCGCACGCACCGATTGGCGATAGCGCACGGTGAGTTCGCCCGTGCGGGCCACGATGCCACGGGCGAAGAGGGCGTGAACCATCGCACTGTCGAGCGCGGTGGCCAGCAGCCCTCCGTGCACGATGCCGGCATAGCTCTCGCCCCCGGGCGGGCAGAGCCACTCGGTGGCGACGGAGCCGTCGGCCCGGGTGGTGAAGGCGAGACCGAGTCCGCCCCGGTCGACGGGACGGCAGGCGAAGCAAGCGGGGTGGTGCTGCGCGCAGTGGGCGCGCAGGGCGGCGTCAGTGGGCGCTGCAACCACAGTGGTGCCCGTGCTCGTGGCCATGTTCGCCATGATGGTGGGGTTGATGGCCGGGTTCACCGTGGCCGTGGTGCCCGCCCTCGCAAGCGTTGGCACCGGCGGCGAGGGAGCCGGCGAGGAAGGCCTGCACCAGCGCCTGCGGAGCGGCCGGAGCGACGCCGACCGTCACCAACACACCGGCCGCGGACATGCGCTGCTGGGCCCCGCGGCCCATGCCGCCGGCGAGAAAACGGGTCACGCCTTGCGCGCCGAGCCAGTCGGCCCAGCCACAGGGTTCCGGGTCGGGCGGCACCACCGTGGTGGAGCGCAGGATCGTCCGGGTCGCCGGATCGACCTCGAACAGGGCGGCCTTGGCGGCGGCGCCGAAGTGGGGGGAGAACTCGTCATTCTCGGTGAGCGGAAGGGCGATGATCATGGGAAACGTTGCGACTGGAAGGTGCTCAAGCTCCGCAAAACGCTCGCCCGGAACGCGGGAGCGGGAAAGAGTCCGGGCGTGGCCGATTGCGGTTCGAAGGATAATGAGCTTATGCTCATAATCGCACCGGGCACAAGTTTTCCTTTTCCTCCATGGCCCGCCCCTGCTGCCCCCGTCACATCGCCCATCGTCCGCCCGCCTCCTACTTCAAGCCCGCGGGCATCCCGTTGTGCGAACTCGAGGAGATCGAACTCGCCGCCGACGAACTCGAGGCGCTCCGCCTCGCGGACGTCGAGGATCTCTATCACACCGAGGCCGCGACACGCATGAAGGTCTCGCGCCAGACCTTCGATCGCATCGTCCGGCGTGCCCGTATGAAGGTCGCCGAAGCGTTGGTACGCGGACGCGCGCTGCGCGTGCTCCTGGCGGAGGGCCGAGGCCCGGCGCGCCGCGCCCGGGACACCACAGCCCGGACCTGAACGACTTCGCAAGCCTCGGGACGGGCATCGGCGACGGCGAGGCGGCCCGAGCCGCTGGAGGGAACACGGCGCGGGGATCATCGTCGCCGCGACCCCGTCCGGCGCGCGAGCATCCCCCCGATACGCCGCCGCCTGCTGCGGACGAGCGGTGAATCGCTGCGGGGCCGTTGCCTGTTGCCGCACACCCGATACTGTCCTCCACCCCTCGCGGCCGCGCACCATGTCCACCGGCCCCTCGCTCTCCGATACCCTCCTCGCCCAGCGCACGCTGGCGGCGGCCGAGCTCGCCACCGGCTCCGTCGGCATCCGCCGCGCCAGCCCCGCGCTGGCCGCCCTCGTCGGCCGCACCCCGGCGCAACTCGTCGGTGCGGCCTTCACCGAGTTCGTGCCGCCAACCGAGCGCGAGGCGGTCCGCGCCTTTCTCGTGGAGCCGGAACAACCGGCCCCCCTGGCCGGCCTCCTCCTGGTGCACGACACCACCCCTCGTCCCGTCACCTTCAGCCGAACCACGATCGAAGCCGCCGGCGACCGCCCCCCGACCACGCTGCTCCTCGCCGAACTCCTGCCATTCACCGCCCCGCTGGCCACGCCGCCGCCCGAGGTAGCGGCCGCGCACCAGGAACACGGCAACATCTTCCGCCACATCGTCCTGAGCGCCAACGAAGGCATCTGGACCGTCGACGCCCACGGCCGCACCACCTTCGTCAACCAACGCATGCACGAGATGCTCGGCTACTCCGTCGAGGAGATGCGCGGGCACCCGATCACCGAGTTCCTGCCGGCCGACGAACTCGCCGACCACGCCGCGCAGATCGAACGCCGCCGGCAGGGCCTCGCCGACCGCTATGAACGTCGCTTCCTCCGCAAGGACGGCACCGTGCTCTGGACCCAGGTCGCCGGCACACCGCTCACCGGACCGGGTGGCGAGTACCACGGCTCCTTCGGGCTGTTCTCCGACATCACCGACCGCAAGCGCGCCGACCGCGCACTCCAGCTGAGCGAGGAACGTTACCGCAGCCTGCTGGGCGCCGCCACCGACTACGTCTTCACCGTCCCGTACCACGAAGGGATCCCGAGCGCCACGATCCACGGTCCGGGCTGCGTCAAGGTCACCGGCTACGAACCCCATGAATACGCCGCGGACCCCTTCCTCTGGTACCGGATGATTGCGCCCGAGGACCGCGGCGCCGTCGAGCGCCACATCCGGCAGGCGACCGAGGGCGACCGCGCCGACGCGATCGAACACCGGCTGCTCCACCGCGACGGCACCATCCGCTGGGTCCGCAACACCCTCGTCCCCCGCCGCGACCCGAGCGGCCGCCTGATCGCCATCGACGGGCTCGTCACCGACATCACCGAACGCACCCTCGCGGTCCAGCAGCTCCGGGAACGCGAGACCCTCTACCGCGCCGTGATCGAGACCACGGCCGACGGCTTCTGGATCACCGACCTGGCCGGCCGGATCCTGGAGGTCAACGACGCCTACGTCCGTACCTCCGGATACAGCCGCGCCGAACTGCTCGCCCTCCACGTCTTCGATCTCGACGCCGGGGAGTCCGCGGCCGAGGCGGCGGCGCACATCGCCCGCGTGCGCCGCGACGGGTGCGACCTCTTCGAAACCCGGCATCGCACCAAGGACGGCACCGTCTGGCAGGCCGAGATCAACGTCACCTACTGGCCGATCGGCGACGGCCGACTCTTCGTCTTCATCCGCGACATCCATCGCCGCAAGCGCTCGGAATCGCTCCTGCGGGCCCGTCTCCACTTCTCGGACCTGACCCGCCAGGGCGGGATCGAGGCGATCCTCCGCGCCGCCGCCGACACGGCGGAGCTGCACACCGGGAGCGCGCTCGGTTTCTTCCACTTCCTCGAGCCCGACCCGGCGGCCGGTGTGCTCCGGACTTGGTCGACGCGCACGCCGCCGGCGCCCCCTGTCGCCGCCGGCGACCACGGCGGTCCACCGCTGCCCACGACCGACACCTGGTCCGAGTGCCTGCGGACCCGGGCCCCCGTCGTCCGCAACAGCCTCCCCGCGCCAACGCCGGGGACAGAGTCCGGTCCCGGTTACCCAACCCTCGTCCGCGAGCTCGCAATCCCGGTCCTGCGCAACGACCGGATCGTCGCGATCGTCGGCGTGGGCAACAAGACCACGGACTACACCGCCGACGACGTCGACTCCGTGCAGCAGCTGGCGGATGTCGCGATGGATTTCGTGCAACGGCTGCGCGCCGAGCAGTCGTTGCGCCGCAGCGAGCATCAGCTCCGGCTCATCATCGACTCGGTCCCTGCGCTCATCGCCTACGTCGACACCGCGCTGCGCTACCGGCTGCTCAACGAGGCGTACCGTCATTGGTTCTCAGAACCCATTTCCTCGATACTCGGCCGCACCGTGGCCGAGCAGGTCGGCGCCGAGGCGTGGGCCGCGGTCGCCCCGCTCTTCGCCCGCGCCCTCGCCGGCGAGACGGTGGTCTTCGAGCAGCAGCTCGCGCTGCGCGAGGCCGGCAGCCGCTGGGTCCACGGCTTCTACACGCCCGACCACGGTCCGGACGGACAGGTCCGCGGCTTGGTGATCCACGTCAACGACATCTCCAACCAGAAGCAGCTCGAGTCCCAGCTGCTCCGCGCCCAGCGGCTCGAGGTGGTCGGCCGCCTCGCCAGCGGCGTGGCGCACGATCTCAACAACATCCTGCAGCCGGTGCTCATGGCACCGCGCCTCCTGCGCCCCGCGATCACGGACCCCGAGGCGCTCGGATTGGTCGATACGATCGAGGGCAGCGTCCGCCGCGGGGCGGAGATCATCAAGCAGCTCCTCGCGTTCGGCCGCGGCACCGAGGTCCGCCGCGTCCCGCTGCGGCTCGAGGCCCTGATCGTCGACCTCACGCGGATTCTGCGCGAGACGTTGCCGAAGAACATCCTGCTGCGCTGCGAGCTGCCGCCCCACGCGCATCCCGTGATGGCCGATGCCACGCAACTCCATCAGGTGCTGATGAATCTCTGCCTCAACGCGCGCGACGCCATGCGCAGCGGCGGCACCCTCACCTTGCGGCTCGAGCGGGCGGAGTACGCGCATCCTCCGGCCGATGCCATCCCGCATGGGCGTTGCGGACGCTTCCAGGTCGTCACCGTCGCCGATACGGGAACCGGCATCGCCCCGGAGCATCTGCCCAAGCTCTTCGACCCGTTCTTCACGACCAAGGACGTGGGCGAGGGCACCGGCCTGGGCCTGCCCACCGTGCTTGGGATCGTCCGCAGCCACGAAGGATTCATCAAGGTCGCCAGCGTTCCCGGCGCCGGCAGCGTCTTCCGGGTCTTCCTACCGGAGAGCGACACCCCCGCGCCGCCGCCCCCCGTTCGACAATCTCCATCGGGGAGCCTGCCCGCCGAAATGCGCCATCGACACATCCTGATCGTGGACGACGAACCCTCGGTCCGCGACCTCCTGCGGCAGACGCTCGTGGGCGCCGGCTTTCAGGTGAGCGAGGCCGCCAACGGCGCCGAGGCGCTCGTGATCCTCGCCCAACGCGAGAATGCCATCGACCTCGTCGTCGCCGACCTGCTCATGCCCGTGATGGATGGCACCGTCCTCATCCGCGAGCTGCACCGCCGCCGGCCCGGCCTGCCCATCGTCGCGATGAGCGGACACCTCGGAAACGCCGGCATCGACTCCGCGGTGCGCCCCGCCATCCGCGCCCTGCTGCCCAAACCGTTCGACGCCGCCCAACTGCTCGCCACCCTGCGCGCCGCGCTGCCCGCTTGACGACGCCGGCCATCCTGAGACTCTCGTCCGCGCGTATCACCGCCTTGTAGATGACCGGCCCGACTCCCCCACCCACTCCCGGCCCCGCCCCCACCCGACTCCTGCTGGTCGACGACCACCGGATCCTGCGCGATGGCCTGCGAGCGCTGCTGTCCCGGCATCCCGAGTTTCTCGTGATCGGCGAAGCCGGCGACGGCGCCTCCGCGCTCCGGGCCGTGCGTTCCCAACCGCCGGACATCGTGGTGCTCGATGTGCACCTGCCCGATATGAGCGGCATCGAGGTGGCACGACGCATCCTTGCCGTCTTCTCGGAGGTGCGCGTGATCATGCTTTCGTCGGACCACAGCCACGGCTCGGTGCACGAGGCGCTGCTCGCGGGTGTCTCGGGGTATGTCCTCAAGGACAACGCCACCGACGAGCTGATCCGCGCGCTCAACGCCGTCGCGGCCAAGCAACTCTACCTTTGCCCGGAGGTCAGCACCGACATCGTCGCCAGCTACCGGCGCGGCCAGTTTCCGAACATCGATCCGCCGCGACCGCTCCTCTCGGAACGCGAGTTGCAGGTGCTCCGCCTGCTCGCCGAGGGGATGCGCACCAAGGAGATCGCCGACCAGCTCGGCGTGGGCGCCAAGACCGTTGAGACCTACCGCGCGCGCCTCATGGAGAAGCTCAAGCTCAACTCGGTCGCCGAGCTCACTCGCTACGCCGTCCGCGAAGGCATCATCACGCCGTAGCCGTGTTTCCCAGGAGACGAGGGACGAGCGCCAAACCATCGGTGGGGTGATCCAGTGCGCTGGTTTGCTCGGCGCCTCGCTGGGCCACTCCGGCGCTCGACGCTCGGCGTCTCGACCCTCGACTGGCTGACGACGGCTGAGCGCCCGCGACGCTATCGCGTCTCGGGGCCGCGCCTCCGCTCGCCCGTACGGCGCTCGCTCCTTCACCAACGCGCGCTCTGCCGGCCGCCCTCAACCTAAACCTCCAACTTCAACTCTCCGTCGACCGTTCTCCGTGCTCCGCCCGCCGTCACCCGTTCACCGATACTCCCGGCGCGCCTCGAGCGCGCTCTTGAGCGTGACGGAGTCCGCATAGAGCACACCGCCCCCGCTCGGCAACCCGAAGCCGATCCGCGACACTTTCACGGCACCGGCGGGGATCTTCTCGGTGATGAAATGGCAGGTTGCCTCGCCCTCGATGTCGTTCGACAGCGCGAGGATCAGTTCGCGGATCTCGCCCCCTTGGAGCCGGCGCACCAGCGAACCGAGATTGAGCTGCTCAGGACCAACTCCATGAATCGGCGACAGCTTGCCGTGCAGGACGTGGTAACGCCCGCGGAATGCCCCGCTGCGCTCGATGGCCGCCAGATCGGGCACATGCTCGACCACGCAGACCAGCGCGGCCTCGCGCCGCGCGTCGCCGCAGACCGCACAGGTCCCGCCCTCCGCCAAATTGCCGCAGAGCGCGCACCGTCCCACCGCGCCAGCCGCCGCCTCGAGCGCCGCGACAATCTGAGGCAACCGCTCCGGCCGCTCCACGAGCAGGTGCAACGCGATGCGCTCCGCCGAGCGAAAGCCCAGCCCGGGGAGCTGCTTGAGCTGCTTCTGCAGCGCCTCGAACGCGGGTGTCATGGGATTGCGGAATCCGGATTTCGGATTGCGGAATGTTCGGAACGCCGGAACCGGACCTCGCCGGACTCCGCCGGCCAATCCGCAATCCGCACTCCCAAATCCGCAATCAGAACATCCCGGGCATCTGGAACGCCGCGGTGATCTTCTGCATCTCGGACTCGTTGAGCGCCTTGGCCTTTGCAGCGGCCTCCTGCACCGCCCCGAGGACCGTCTCGGAGACGACCTTCGCGTCCTCCTTCAGGAACTCGGGGTCGAGTGAGAGCGAGACGAACTTGCCCTGACCGTTGACCTTGATCTTCACGGCGCCGCCGCCGCTGGAGATGTCGATCTCCTTCTTCTCGAGCTCAGTCTGCAGAACCTCGATCTGCTTCTGCATCTTCGCCGCCTGTTTCAACATTTTGCCGAGTCCAGCCATGGTAGGAAATGGGTTTGGGTTTTGAAGCGCGAGGCTCCGGTCCGCCCCGCGGCGAGGCAACGGAAAACTGGGCGTCTCCCCGGCGCCGTCCGGGCTCGTCTTGCGGTTCGGGCGCTGGCGAATCGATGGGCAGGCCACGGGCGACAATTTCGCATCGCCACCGAAGTTCGACTACTGCTTCGTTTCCCGCTCGTTCGTCGCGGCTGGATGGTCGTGGCGGCATCCAACTCGCCACTGCATGACCTTGCGCCATTTCCTTCGCCTCGCTCTCGCACCGATCGCCCTCGGCATCGCGGCGGCGCAACTCGGCGGCGTCCCGTCGATCGACCGCCAGCCCGCGACGGTAAACACCGTCAGCGGCCAAACCGCCACGTTCTCCGTCTCCGCGACGGGCACCGGGCCCCTAGCCTACCGTTGGCGGCACCGGGGCAGCGAGCTCCCGGGCGCAACCGGCGCCTCGCTCCAACTGCCCAACGTGAAGATGGCGGACGCCGGCTTCTACGATGTCGTCGTCACCGACGCGACGGGGTCGACCGTGTCCAGCGCCGGACGCTTGATGGTCAAACCGGTGGGCGGCTATCCGGACTCCCTCCGCCTCGATCCGGATTTCGATCCGTTCCTCGAGTCCGGCGGCGCGACCGTGACCGCGCTCGCCGTGGCGCCCGATGGTTCGATCTACGCGGGCGGCAATTTCTCAACGATCGCCGGAGTGCGCCGGGCCCGCCTCGCCCGCCTCGACTCCTCGCTCGTCCTAGACCCCGGATTCGCTCCGACCATCTTCCGCAGCATCGAGTTGCTTGCGGCCGACCCGCGCGGCGGAGTCTTCGTCTACGGCTACGTGCCGGACGGAGTTGGGAGCTTTTTCAAGCAGTTCTCGCGTCTGAAAAGCGATGGCTCGATCGATCCTACGTTCACTACTGATCCCGCCCTGACGCAATCGAGCTATCCCCTGCAACCAGAGATCTTCGCGCTGCAAGTCCAGCCCGACGGGAAGCTCGTGATCGCGGGGCAGTTCTTCGGCATTCCCGGTTTCGACCGATGCTCTCTGGTGCGGCTAAACGGCGACGGATCCCTCGATCCCACGTTCTCGCCCACGGGCAACCTCGGCTACGTGCTCGGACTGGAGCTCTACGGGGACGGACGCATCCTGATCTCCGGCAGATTCACCACGGTGAACGGAACTCCGCGCAAGCAGGTGGCCCGACTCCTCGCCAACGGCACAGTCGACTCCACCTTCGATCCCGGAAACGACATTCCCGAGGCCCAGCACGGTCTTGCCATCGACAGCGACGGCCGCGCGTACATCCACCTCGCCCGCACCACGAACGGCACTTTCGAGACCCGGTTTGTCCGACTGCGGGACAACGGCACCATCGACCCGACGTTCGCTCCGGCTCCAAGTTGGGGATTCGATACCAGGAAGCTCGCCATCCTCTCCAATGGCGCCCTCTGCGAGACACGAATCGCGCGAACCGGCGAACCGAGTATCCGCGTCCTGCGCGCAACCGGAGAGCCCGATCCTTCGTTCACATTTCCCGCGATCACCGACGGTCCCGCCCCGAGTATCGCGATAGCCACGAATGGCAGCGTGGTCGTCGCCGGTGCCGCGGACCAGCCGGGTTCAATGCTTGCCGGCGGCGTTGCCCGCTTCGCGGCGACCGGAGCGGTGCTGGACTCCGCAGCCCCGGGCTTTCGCAAGCAAGGGGCCTCCATCCGCGGGCTCGAACCGGTGTCCGGTGGGCGCTGGTTGGTCACCGGCGACTTCACCCATGTCGGCGGCGTCGCCCGTCCCTACCTCGCTCGCCTGAATGCCGATGGTTCCGTGGATCCCACCTTCGACGCCGGGGCAACCGTGTCGACCTCGGTCCAATCAATCGCCCTTATCGGCGGCGGTTGCATCGTGACCATCGGCGACTGGCCTGGCCGGATCGCGCGGCTCCTGCCCGATGGCGCGCGCGATCCCGGTTTCGCGAGCGGCGCAGGCATCGAGACGACCAGTCCATGGCTCACCGCGCGAGCGCTGCCAGACGGACGACTCGCGATCGTCAACCTCAGCTCCTACGACGGAATAAACGTGCCTGGCCTGTGCCGGGTGAATGCCGATGGCCGCCTCGACCGTACCTTCAACCCCAGTTGCCTCGCCGGTCTTGAGGTTTACGACATGGCGGTTCGAGCCGACGGCGCGCTCGGCCTTATCGGCGTCGTCGGCCTCTCGACGTCGATCTGGCCCGCGGCTGTCGTGCTCTCGAACACCGGCGCCTTGCTCGTGCCGGGAACGAGCGCAGTCCCGATGAGCGGGAGCGCGGTCACGGTCAACTTCGACACCGAAAACCGCCTCGTGTGCGGCGGGCGTGGACGCCTCTCCCTCAGCAGCTATTCGTCTTACCTGCTGCGCCTGTCGCCAACCGGCGAACCGGTTCCGAATGAAGGGGAAAGCCTCGGTTTCAACGGGAGCGTCACCGGGCTTCTCCCCCAAGGCGACGGCCGTTTGCTCGCCGCCGGTTGGTTCACCGCTCTGGACGATGCCTGCTACGGCCCAGCTCTTCGTCTCGACGCGAACGGGCGCTTGGACCCGAAGTTTCGTATCTGGGATTTGGAGAATATTGGATACCTAGGCGCTCAGCTGCGCTACACCGACTCCGGCGGCCTTCTCATCACCAACGCGACGGCGTCGCGCGACGGCGCGCTGCGCTCCAACCTGGTCCTGTTCCGCCCGGAACGCGGGCTGGCGCCGACGGTCCTCGCGCAACCGGCGGACCAGACCCTCGCCTCCGAATCGAGCGTCACGCTCGCGATCTCCTGCGACTGGGACCAACCGTTGTCCTACCAATGGTACCAGGGCCGATCGGGCGACACCTCCGCTCCGGTGACCGGCGCCACCGCGGCGCAGCTAATCGTCACGCCGCAGACCCCGGTGGCACGCTATTGGGTGCGCGTGTCCGCCGGCGCCACGGCGGTCGCCAGTCGCACGGTCACCGTTTCTACGCCCCCGCGGATCGAGCAACAGTCGCTCGCGGTCAGCACCATAGAGGGCAACTCCGCAACCCTCACCGTTACCGCGCTCGGCGCCTCCTACTGGCACAAGTGGAGCAAGAACGGAAAAGAGCTCCAGTCCGCCGGAGCGACGCTATCTCTATCTGGCGTTTCCTCCCGGGAAGCCGGTCTCTACGACTGCATCGCGACCGGCGACGGCGGCAGCACCCTCTCGGCCCCGATGGTCCTCGGAATCGTGCCCCAGCCAGGCAACCGCACGGCGGGCAGTGTGAGCACGCGCCCCGAATGGCAGGATATCCACCATCCCAACGGCGCGACTTACGACCAGTTCCTCCTCGCCGGCCCCAGCGGGACCTTCACGGCCGATCCCGGCCAGATCGCCCGGATGTCGTTTCTCGACGAGAACGACAGCATCGTGCAGGTGGAGATGTCCGGGGCCGGAGCGATCACCGTCTCCCTCGATCCGGATACCGTCGGCTACTCCGTCGCACCGCGGCTCTACAACCAAACCGGAATCACCTACATGCGCGGAAGGGCGACCGTCATCTTGGCTGGGGCCGACGCGACCACGCACTTCACGATCTACTCCGTCGGCACCGCGACCAATCCCGGAGTGACCAGGGCCGACGTCGATTACGCCGGCTGGGCCAGCATCAGGGCCGCCGGGATCGTCTCCACCGACGGTAGACTCGGGGGTATCCACCAAGGGAACGTCTCCTACAACGCCACCTCTGGACCAACCGGCCTCTACGCTCCGAACGTCACCTCGGTCGGAAGCCTGGTGGTCGTCCACGACGTCGCCGCCCGCGAGCACGCGCAACCCTATCTCCGCTTCGGCGCCGGCGGCACAGTCAAACTCAAGATCGCGGGCGGAGCGCTCGCGCAACCGGTGGGTGAAGCCGTGGTCGTGGACGGCCTCGCCGAGATCCAACTGGGCGCCGGTCAGGACTCCTGCGGTCGCCCCGCTCCCGCCCGCACGCTCGCCGCCGAGCTGGTCGATCCGACCGGGAACGAGATTCCCCCAGGCCTGGTCGTGGGCCCGTGAGCCGGGCCGCGCGGTCGTCGAACAATC
This sequence comes from Verrucomicrobiota bacterium, assembly GCA_023446735.1. Classification (GTDB taxonomy): domain Bacteria; phylum Verrucomicrobiota; class Verrucomicrobiia; order Opitutales; family Opitutaceae; genus CAJCBL01. The sequence continues at coordinate 11,514 of JAEXPQ010000157.1, read as the reverse complement.
CGTCCCGGTCTCTCACCACTTCACCATCCACGGCCCCCAGTGGATGCCGGCGGTGACCGGCCGGTCTTCCTCCAGCCGGAGATCGTAGCGGATCTGGCGGCCGCCGTCCCAGCGCGCCCGCTCGCAGGTGAAGCCGAGTCCAGAATACAGCGCGGTCGAGGCGGCGTTGTGCTCGTTCGTGTCGAGCGACAACGCCTCGCACCCCGCCTTGCGCGCCTCGCCGATCGCATGCTCGACCAACCGCCGCCCGATCCCGCGGTCCCGTACCGGCTCCGCCACAAACAGATCCTCGAGCACCGCCGCGCCGCCCTCCGCCCAGAGCGAGAAGCACCGCCGTTGCAACGCATACCCAAGCACCGCCTCGCCCTGCGCGGCGATGCCCAGCGTCACCGCCGGATCAGCCCGCAGCCGTTCCAGCCGGCGCGCGATCTCGCTGCGGGTCGGCCGATCCCGACCGAGCGCGTCGCGAAACGCCGCGACCAGTTCAACCACCGCCGGCAGGTCCCGCGGACCGGCGCGACGCACGATGAGTTCCTTGTTCATGTTCTCCTCAACGACCGCGCCCGCCGGAGGTTCAAGCTACGCCGCGCCCCGAATCTTCACCACACCGCACCCACCGTCGATCGTCCACCGCTCACCGTCCATCGAGGATCGCGGCGTAGCCCGCCCGGTAGTCCGGAAACGCGGGAGACCAGCCCAGCGTCGATACGATCCGATCCGCCACTACGATCCGATCCGGCGCCTGCCGTCGCCCGAACGGCCCCGAACTGCCCGCCGGATCGGCCGCTTCCCCAAAATTCGGGCACGGCACGCCGAGCCGGCGCGCCAACCAGTCGGCGACCTCCGCGCGGGTCGCCGGCGCATTGTCGCTCACGTTGAAGATCTCGTTTCCCACCCGCGGCGAGGCCGCGAAACAGGCCCACGCCGCGCCCACCGCGTCGTCCCGATGCACCAGATTCATCCGATGCCCCGCCGCCCCCGGCAACGCCGGGGCGCCGAGGCGCAACTGATCGAGCATGCCGTGCCGGCCCGGCCCGTAGATCCCGGCCAGCCGCAGCACGAACCAGCGCCAGCCCGCCCGCTCCGCACCGTGCGCGAGCCCGACCTCGGCCTCGCGCAACAGGGCTCCCGTCTCGCCCGCGCCGTCGGTCGGGACCGTCTCGTCGACCCTTGCGCCTCCACCCTGCGGGTACACCCCCGTGCTGCTCGTGTAGACGATCGTGCCGCCGCGCGGCTGCGTCGCGAGCCACCGCCCGATCGACTGCATGCCCTCCACGTAGCTGTGCCGGTAGCCGGCCGCCCCGCCGCCGCCGGCACTTACGCAGTTCAACACCTGGTCGAACGGGCCGGCCGCGGCGGCATGCCACGAGTCGCCGGCGAGGTCCGCCTCGATCACCTGCGCGCAACCGGCCGCGCGCAACGCCGCCGCCTTCTCGGGATTGCGGGTCAGGGCGGTCACCCGCAGGCCCCGCTCCAGCGCCGCGCGCACGAAGGCCCCGCCCACATAGCCGGCCCCGAGCACCAGCACCGCTTGCGCCGCCGATGGTTTCGCGTCGTCCATGGGCGCGACACAAACGCCGTTGCCGCCACGGCCAAGCAATTTACGCTCCGGCCCCATGAGTTCTGCGCCTTCCGTGCTGGTGGTTCTGATGAACGGCTTCGAGGAGATCGAGGCGATCGCGCCGATCGACCTGCTGCGCCGCGCCGGCGCGCGCGTCGTCATCGCCTCGCTCGGGCCGGAGCCGGCCGTCACCGGCCGGTGCAGCGTCGTGCTCCTCGCCGAGACCACCCTCGCCATCGCCGCCCAACAAAGTTACGACCTCGTCTTTCTCCCCGGGGGCCCCGGCGTGAAGCACCTCCGCGCCGACCCGCGCCTCGTGCCGCTGGTGCAGGCCCAGGTCGCCGCGGGCAAGCCCGTGGCCGCCATCTGCGCAGCCCCGCTGGTGCTGCACGACGCCGGCCTGCTGGCGGGCCGGCGCTACACCGCCTTCCCGGCGACCGCCAACGAACTGCCGCACATCCTCCACCACGAGCGCGTGGTCGAGGACGGGCTGCTGCTCACCTCCCGCGGCGCCGGCACGGCGTTGGATCTTGGATATGCCATGGTCGTCCGTCTGTTCTCGCCCGCGAAGGCCGCGGAGCTCCGCCAGGCCATCTGCGCGTGAACGCCGCGCACGCGGCGTTCGTAAGCCGACCGTAAAGCTCGCCGCCGCCGGCCGTGGCAGGCCTTCGGCCCAACTTCGCACTCGCAGTGTGCCCGGCCGCTCCCTGCAATCCGCGCGAACCGCCACCCGCCGCCCATGGCCAGAATCCGTATCCTGATCGGTTCGCATCTCTGCTTCGCCACCCGCGCCATCCGCGAAGCCGGCGCCCTCGCCGAAGCCGGGCACGATGTCACCATTCAAGGCGTCTGGTACGACCGGACCCTGATCGCCCGCGACGAAAGCATGGCCCTCAAGGCGCCTTTCCATTTCGAGCCGGTCGTCGACCTGACCCGCCATCCGGTCCTGCCACGGCTGCGACGCCGCCTCGGCGTCCTCTCATGGCGGATGGGGCGACGTTTCTCCCCAGCCGGACTCGGCTACGGCGTGCGCGAACATCTCGCGGCCGCCCATGCCGCCGCCGACAACCTGACCATCGCCCACTCCCTCAGCACGCTCTGGGTGGCCCAGCGAATGGCCGCCGAGGGCTTCCGCGTGGGCGTCGATTTCGAGAACTGGCACTCGGAGACGATCCGCCCCGAGGAGGCGGCGCACCAGCCCGTGGCCGCGATCCAGGACCTGGAGCGCACGCTCCTGCGCGTCGCACGCTACCGCCTGGTCCCGACGCGAGCCATGGCGCGGGCTCTGGGCGAGTTCGCCGGGGTCGAACCGCCGCCCTGTATCTACAACGTCTTCCCGCTCGCGGACCTGCACGCCCCGGCCCCCCCGGCCGCCGACCGCCGCGGACGGAGAGTGCCGTCGATTCATTGGCTCTCCCACCGGATCGAGCCCGGGCGCGGCCTGCGCACCCTGCTCGGGGCGCTCCCGCATATCCAGTATCCGGTAGAAGTGCACCTGCGCGGCGAACTCGCCCGCCGGGACAAGGCCTGGTTCCACTCCTTGGTGCCCGAGGCCTGGCGCAACCGCGTCGTCGTGCATCCGACGGTTCACGCCAGCGAGCTCCTGCCGCGCATCGCCAGCCACGATATCGGGCTCGCCCTCGAATCCGGCGCCACCCGCGGCCGCGATCTCACGGTCGCCAAACGCACGTTCCATTACCTCCTCGCGGGGCTTGCCGTCGTCGCGACGGACACCACCGGGCACAAGGAGATCGCCGAAGCCACCCTCGGCGCCATCAAGCTCGTGCCGGCCGACAACCCCGCCGCCCTGGCCGCCGCGATCGACGCCTGGCTAGCCTTCCCCGAACACCTCCGGCTCGCGCGCCAGGCCGCGCTCCGCGCGACCAAGGAGACCTATTGCTGGGAGCGGGTCCGGGAGCACCTGCTCGACGAGGCCGCCCTGGCCCTCGCCGATTGAAACGCCAACCGCGGTTGCCACACGACCGCACCGGCACAATCTAGCCGCCTCGACCGGATGAGAATCGTCCACGTCGCTTCCCGCCTCGCCGGCACCGCCACGGGCGCCCCCTCCGCCGTGTCCGAGCTAGCTCGCGCCCAGGCCCGACTGAGCAGCGGCCGCGTCCAGGTGGCGGCGGCCGGAGCCGAGGCGCGCCGGACCGGGCTCGACGAGCTGGAGCTGCGCACCTTCCCCTGCGACCGCCCCGGCTGCTTCGGGCGCTCCGCCGCCCTGCGCCATCACCTGGCCAACTGCCCGCTGGAGATCGTCCACGCCCACTGCCTGGGGGAACGCGGCCTGCACTATGCGTACTTGGCCGCCCAACGGAACGGCGCCCCGCTCATCGTATCCCCGGCCTTGATGCTCGGGCTGGGACCCGGCGACCACCTGCGGCTGCGCTGCCTGTTCCACCGGCTGCTCGTCCACCCGCGCGCGCTCGAAAACGCCGCCGGCTGGCACGCCACCTGTACCGAAGAAGCGGAGGCAATCCGTGCCTGCGGTTTCCGCCAGCCGGTGTGCATCGCGCCGCCGGGCATAGCCCCGCCGTCCGCGGAGAGCCTCGCCCGCGGCCGCGAGCACTGGTTGCAACGTTTTCCTGCCCTCGCCGAGCGCCGTGTAGTCCTGGCCGCCGGACCCGCGTCGCGCCTGCGTGGTCTCGTCGAGCTCTGGTCGGAGGCGGCCGGCGCCGAGTGGACGTTGCTGATCGTCGCGCCCGAGGCCTCGGCCGACCGCGGGACGCTCGCCGCCCTCGCCCGCGGCTCCGAGGCGGGCGGCCGGATCCTCGTCACCACTGATTCCGCACCCCCGCCCCACGGTCTCGCCCGGCTGTTTCTCGGCCTCGGCCGGACCGCTGGCGGCATCGATCCGGTCGCGCAAGCCCTGGCCGCGGGCCTGCCGGCCCTGGTCTCCGACGACACCGCCTGGAGCCGGATCGAACCCGACAACGCGGGATGGTGCGTCCCGTGGCGCGACTTCGGTGGAGCATTACGCCGTGTCCTCGCCCTCGGCCCCGAGGCACTCGCCGAGCGTGGCGCCCAGGCCCGCGAGCTCGTCCGCCGGGAATTCGCCTGGCCCCGTACCGCCGGTTTGTTGCTCGCCTTCTACCGCAACCTACGGCGCTGAAACGGCTCAGCGCGCCCGCTCCGGCCTGCATCGGGCGCAGAGTTCGGGAGTTCCGGGTTCATGGTTACGGCAAGGGAGTTTCGGGTTTTCGGTTCCGAGTTTCGGGTCGGGGCGCCGTTCGTCGGCGGACCGTTCCGATCCGCCCTCTGTCATCCATTTTCCGCCCTCCTCCCCACTTGCCACCTGCCACCTGTCACTTGCTACTGCCACGCCCGCCTTCTGTCCTCCGGCCTCGGTCCTTCGTCGCTCGCCCGGTGCTGCACCCGTCCAGCGGGCTCGGGGCGCCGAGGCCGGATTTGGACATGCAGTGCAGATTGATCCGGGTGGTCTCGACTTTCGCGTATCCCAGCAAGTCCTGCACCGAGCGGATGACTGATCCGCTTTCGAGCAGATAAGTGGCGAACGAGCGCCACAGCGCGTGGCGCGTCACCCGTTGATCGAAGCCGGCGCGGGCAGCGTCCGTTTTGATGACTCGCTGGAACGTGCCGTCGAGCACATGGTGCCGCCGGATGATCCCGGTCTGCCGATCCCGGGAGATCTCTCTCCTTGGGAACACCTACTGCCACATCCGTGTCCCCGCCGGGCTTCCTGCCGATTTCGGGGATGTCAGGTTAGGATCCCGACGCGACGCGGACTCCGCCCTTGCCGCCAAGGTGCCGCGCCTCCAGAAAATTACCATGCCACGTTCCCCGCGCCTCCCCCTCGCGCCCGCCGAGCGCCCCGCGCTGATATAAGGCAAAACCCGCGTGGCATAATACACTGTTCGCCCAAAGTATATGTCTGATCCCTCAAGTAAGAAGCTGCCGATCGACACGACTTGGCTCGCCATCTGCCTCCCAGTCGGCGTGGCAGTAGGCGTCGCAACCGACAATCTAGGCCTGTGGCTTGCACTCGGGATTGTATTTGGCCTGCTCGGCCCAGCGATGTTCTCAAAGAAAGAAAAGAAGGATGAATAGCTCGGGCCTCACCGCGCGCACCGCGTCATGAAAACGGAGGGTGCACACCAGCGGCCAGAGGCCAGCGGCGGTTAAGTGCCCGCCTTCCAATCACAGTCCACGGCCCGCCACGGCTCATCCGTAGGCGTTAGCCGAAAGAATATCATCGGATGTACATTCTCTGGCAGATCATCGGCTGGGCCTACCTAGCCTTCATCATCTGGATGTTCTTCGACTGCGTCTACAGTGAGGAAGACAAGGTCGAGCGTCTGTCCTGGTGCATCGTGATGTCGATCATGCTCCCGTTGATCGCCCCGGTGTACTTATTCCACCGGCACATTCCGCGTCGGAAAAAAAAGAAGGAAGCCAAAGGCTGATTCCCCATGACCGCCGACCACCAATGATCTCAGAAAACGGAGGCCAACCACTACAGCGAACGCCGGCAAAGGCCTCGTCCTCTTCGACCGAGCCGGAGAGCCAACGTCCCTGAATCGTTGGGCAAACGAAATGCACACACCAAGCATGGCGGTAAGAATAGGATCGGTGTTGCAGAGATCGGTCCGCCTGTTCCCTGTCGGGTTTCTTGCCATGGGAGTCGCTGTCGTAGCGAATCTGTTCACCGGATCTATCGGACCATGTGGGGCGCGACCGAATCTCCTCATGGTTTTCCTCGCTCCGGCATATCCGGCCTTCTGGCTCGTCCCACCATTCTCGGAAAACGGGTGGGAGATTCTGGTCGTCGCGTTGGTCATTGGGTCGTTCCTCTACGCGCTGCTCTTCAGCATCGCCCGTGAGCTGATCTTGTACCGCCGGAGCCGAAGAGATCGTTAAGAACCAGCCGCCGCGCGCGGCGCGGGCCGCCGGAAACCGAGCAACAGCGTCTCCGGTGGCGGGATCGGGCGGGGGGGCGCAACGCAGCGCCCCACACAGGTTGCGTCGGACACGGGAGCCGCCATCGTCGGCCACGTTCGTTCTCCGCATGTCCCACTACGACTTCCTCGTCCTCGGCGGCGGCAGCGCCGGCTTCAATGCCGCGCGCGTCGCCCGCGACTTCGCCGATCGTGTCGCAATCGTCGACGGCGCGCCCGCGCTCGGCGGCCTTTGCATCCTGCGCGGTTGCATGCCATCCAAGACACTGCTCTACAGCGCCGAAGTGTTGCACCTCGCCCGGAACGCCGCCAAGTTCGGCCTCGCGATCGAGGGCGCGCGCGCCGACATGGCGGCGCTGCACGCGCGCAAGCTCGCGGTGATCGGCGAGTTCGCCGCCTACCGTGAGAAAGCGATGAACTCCGGGCGCTACGCGATTCATCGCGCCAGCGCGCGCTTTGTCGACCCGCACACTGTCGCGCTCGACAACGGCGATACGCTCACCGCCGACCGCATCCTCGTCGCCACCGGATCCCGCGTGAGCTGGCCGGCCGTGCCAGGCCTCGCCGAAGCCAAGCCGTGGATCAGCGACGATGTGCTCGAACTCGATGTCCTCCCCGAAAGCGTGATCGTGCTGGGCGGCGGCGTCGTCGCGTGCGAACTCGCGCAACTGCTCCGGCGGCTCGGAGCGCAGGTCACGCAGCTCCAGCGCTCGCCGCACGTGCTCAAGGAGTTCGCCCCGGCGGTCTCCACCGTCGTCGAGCACGCCTTCGGCGACGAGGGCATCGAGCTCCTCACAGGCACCGTGCTCCGCCAGGTCCGCCGCACTGCCGACGGTTTCGAGGTCGAGTTTCTCCACGAGGGAAAGACGCTCGTACGCCGCGCCCGGCATCTGCTCAACGCCCTCGGCCGCGAACCCGACACCGCCGCGCTCAACCTCGCCGCGGCCGGCGTGGCCGTCGAACCCGGCGGGCGTATTCGCGTCAACGAGTGGCAACAGACTTCGCAGCCGCACATTTACGCCGGCGGCGACTGCACGGGGCCGTTCGAGATCGTGCACACCGCGGTGGCGCAGGGCGAACTCGCCGCCCGCCACGCGTTCGGCCGGCCGGGGTTGAAACCGGTCGACTACAGCGGGCTCGTGCAGGTCGTGTTCACCGACCCGCAGGTCGCGGTGGTCGGGCGCTCCGAAAAGGAACTGGCGGAAGCCGGCGTCGCATGGGCCGCCGCCAGCTATCCGTTCGACGATCACGGCAAGTCCATCCTGATGGAGGCGAAACACGGCTTCGTGAAGGTGATCGCCGACCGGGCCGGCGGCCGGGTGCTGGGCGCCGAGATCGTCGGCAAGGACGCCGGCGAGCTGATCCATATCTTCAGTGTCGCCGTCACGATGCGGGCGACGGTGCACGACCTGCTGCGGGCCCACTGGTACCACCCGACCCTCGCCGAGATCGTCACCTACCCGCTCGAAGAGCTGGCGGAGCAGATCCCTGCGCAGTGAGCGCGGATCCGCGCGGTGGTCGCCACCGCATCACCCGCGTGTTCGCCGCGCGACGACCGCGCACGCCCGGGAACTCGGTCGCGTGCTTCCGGAGGAGAGACCGCAGTCGATCGGCGTGCTGCGGCTCTCGTCGGGCTCAGCCGACGTCCCGGCTCAGCGCACCGCCGCGAGCGCTTCGGCGACGTTGACGCGACCTTCGTAGATCGCCTTGCCGACGATCACGCCGTCGAGGTGTGGGTGCCGCTTGGCCAGCGCCGCCAGCGTGGTGATGTCCTCGAGTTTCGAGACACCGCCGGAGGCGATCACCTGGCAACGCACCGCGCCCAGCAATTCCGTGAGCGCCGCATAGTTCGGGCCGGTCAACATGCCGTCGGTCGCGATGTCAGTGTAAATGATCGTACGCACGCCGAGCGCCTCGGCCTTTCGGGCGAGCTCCACCGCGCGAGTCGCGGTCTTCTCGACCCAGCCCTTGATCGTGACAAAGCCGTCACGAGCATCGATGCCGACGGCGATCTTGTTGCCGTGCGCCTGCACCACATCGCGGAGGAACGCCTCGTCCTCCCAAGCCTTGGTGCCGATCACCACGCGGCTCACGCCGGCGGTCAACGCCGCGGCCACGCCCTCGCGGGTGCGCATCCCACCGCCGAGCTGAAGGCGCGGCGCAACCTTGGCGATCGCGGCGACAGCGGCGGCGTTCTGCGGCGCACCGGTGAACGCACCATCGAGATCGACAACATGGATCCACGCGGCCCCGGCGGCAGCGAACTCGCCGGCCACTTCGGCCGGGTTGTCACGGTAGATCGTGGCCGCATCGGCGCGGCCCTGCGTCAGCCGCACGCAACGGCCGCCCTTGAGGTCGATGGCAGGATAGAGGATGAACACCCCGCCATTGGCGCGGTCCCGCCGCTCCGGCGCAAGCCGGTTGTGCGGCGCCGGCCGGCCGCCACCGGCCGATTACGAAGGGCGCTCCTGCCGTTTCGCGCCCACCGCATATCGTGCGGCTACTGCGATGAACGTCCTCCTTCTCTACCCGGAGTTCCCGGACACCTTCTGGAGCTTCAAGCACGCGCTCAAATTTGTCCGGAAAAAGGCCGCCTTCCCGCCGCTGGGCCTGCTCACTGTCGCCGCGTTGTTGCCCTCCGAATGGGCGAAACGTCTCGTCGACACCAACGTCCGCCCGCTCACCGACCGCGATCTCGCCTGGGCCGACATCGTCTTCCTCGGCGCGATGATCGCGCAACGCGCCTCCGTCGTCGAACTGGTCGCCCGGTGCCGCGCCGCAGGAAAACGCATCGTCGCCGGCGGTCCGCTCTTCACCAGCGACCACGCGCAGTTTCCCGGCGTCGACCACTTCGTCCTCAACGAAGCCGAGGCGACCCTGCCGCCCTTCCTGCGCGACCTCGCCGCCGGCACGCCGCAGCCGCTCTACCGCACCGCCGAATTCCCCGAGATGGCCGCCGCGCCCGTGCCCCTCTGGCACCTCGCCGACCTCCGCCGCTACGCCTCCATGAGCCTGCAGTACTCGCGCGGCTGTCCGTTCGACTGCGAGTTCTGCGATGTCACCGCCAAATTCGGACACCGACCGCGCACCAAGTCCCCCGCGCAGGTCCTCGCCGAGCTGGACGCCCTGGTCGCGGCCGGCTGGAGCGGCCAGGTGTTCTTCGTCGACGACAACTTCATCGGCAACAAGCGCACCCTGCGCACCGAGCTCCTGCCCCACCTGATCGAATGGCAACGTGCCCACCGCCGCCGCCTCACCTTCTACACGGAAGCCTCCATCAACCTCGCCGACGACGAGCCACTCGCCCGCCAGCTCGTCGCGGCCAACTTCGACACCGTCTTCATCGGCATCGAGACGCCCGACGACGCCGGCCTCGCGGAATGCCACAAGATCCAGAACCGCGGTCGCGACCTCGTCGCCGACGTGAAGCGCCTCCAGCGTCTCGGGCTCCAAGTCCAGGGCGGCTTCATCGTCGGCTTCGACAGCGACACGGCGTCGATCTTCCGCCGGCAGATGGAGTTCATCCAGCAGAGCGGCATCGTCACCGCGATGGTGGGACTTCTCAACGCGCTGCCCGACACCAAACTGCACGCCCGCCTCGCCCGAGAGGGCCGGCTGCTCGGCCGCTCCAGCGGCGACAACGTCGACGGCACGACCAACTTCGTCCCCCGGATGGATCTCGCGGAGCTACGCGCCGGCTATCGCCGGTTGATGGAGTCGATCTACGCCCCGAGTCCGTACTACCGGCGTGTGCGCACCTTCCTGCGCGAGTTCAAGCAGCCCAAATTCTCGCTCATGGTCCGCCCATCGCAATGGTGGACCTTCGTCCATTCCAGCGTGCGTCTCGGCATCCTCGGCCGCGAACGTTTCCACTACTGGCACCTCCTCGCTTGGACCTGCCTGCGCCGCCCGGCCTCGTTCCAGCTCGCCGTGACTCTCGCCATCTACGGCCACCATTTCCGCCGCTGCAGCACCGCGCTGGCTGAATAGCCCGGATACAGTTTGCACTGTCGCGAGAGCCGCCACGGCTTCGGCCCCGGCACGGCAGAACGGAACTCCGGCGAACGGCGCTGAACCGAAACGAAGCCGTTGGACACAGAGGGCACAGAGATAGGGAAAGAGTACACGGAGAGTTCGGAGGAATACTGGATTCTGGAGGCGCTCCCCATTCGGGTGAGCCGGCCGGACCACATCTCGAATACCCAAGTCCCCCTCTGTGATCTCCTTCCGTCTCTCCTCCGCCGCCGGGACTTGGCCGAACTGCCGTTTCTGCGCCGAGCCGACAGCGCCCCGTCTCCATTTCCACCGGGGCGCGAGCCATTCTTCGCGCGGACTCGCGTCGCCCGTGCTGCGCCCATCCGGATGCGCAGAAAAAACAGGGCGGACGCCGTGGGGAGCGTCCGCCCTGGGGGGCCGGTAATCTGTGGGGTTTAGGGCTGGTTTCCGGGAGCGCGGCCGACGCCGCGCCCGAAAGTGTCTCGACTCAGACGAGCTCGCACTTGCCGCCCGCGCAGGCGGTGGCGGCGCCGCGGGACTCGTGGCCGGCGGTGTGGTCCTCCTTCTCGGGGACTTTGGCGTAGTCCACCGGGGTGTAGTGCAGGCTGTTCCACTTGCGGATGTCCTCGCGGCCGGCGATGGCCTCGCGGGGGGCCTGGCGGTAGTCCTTGTCGCCGCTGGCGCCGAGGAGGGCGACGCCGGTGAAGGCGTGCTGGTTCTCCCAGATGAACTCGGCGACGGCGGGCCACTCGTCGGCCTGCACGGTGATCGTGTTGGAGACGTTGTGGTGGGCGTCGGTGTAGGTGGTGACGGCCCGGCCGCCCTGCACCCAGTTTTCCTGGACGAGGCGGACGTACTCGAGGAGGCGGAGGGCGGGCACATCGTCCTTGAGGAGAGCGTGCGGCGGAGCCTCGACCGGGAAGGTGATGACCTCGGTGCCCTCGTTGTAGACCGACTTCTCGGTCATGTGCGGGTTGTGCTTCTTGAACCAGCGGAAGATCGGGTCGTTGGAGCTGGCCTGCACGCGGCGGAAGT
>JAEXPQ010000056.1 GCA_023446735.1 Verrucomicrobiota bacterium | reverse complement strand
TCGGTCTGATCACCGGGTTCTTCTCCCGTGTCTCCGCCCTGGGCATCGGGATCACGATGACCGTTGCCATCTTCATGGGGCACGCCGCGAACGGCTTCTTCATGAACTGGTACGGCAACCAGAAGGGCGAGGGTTTCGAGTACCACCTGCTCGCGATCGGTCTCGCCCTCGTCGTCCTGGTCGCCGGCGGCGGCAAGGCCTCCGTGGACAGCTTGCTCGCCAAGCGCTCCGCCTGACGATCAACGGCACCACCAACCACCTCGTGTCTTCCGCCGAAGCGACCGACTTTCCGTCGGTCGCTTCGCGTGCGGATCTGATCCCCTTTGCTCCGAGGTGCCGGGCGCTCGCTGGAATGCAAACATTTCATGCTCGGGAGCCGACTCATCCGCCCCCGCCCGAGCGCTGCGCCCAGCCAACCACCCGAGGCGCCAAACGCCGGCGCGAGCCCTGTTCCATCTCCATAACTGTTAGCGTTTTAGCACACGACCGCAATCTGCGCATCGTGCGTCGCTGAACACACTTGGAGCACGACAGGAGTCCAAAGCCGGACCGAGCGTCCATTCCGGTTCCATCTCCGCCTCAAGGGCGACGGTGTATTGCCGAGTAGGTTTCACGACCTCGACGCCGTCGTTCTCGATCCCCGATCCGGGGCGTCGCCCCCCCGCCCACCCCATGCACTCCCCGCCCCCCAGGAATACCATCCCTCGCATCAAACTCTGGCAAAGCATCGCCGCGGTCATCGCCGTCGCCGTCGTGCCGATGGTGGCCATCACCTTGGGTGTGGTGACGATCTCGATCAACAAGGACATCGACTTCGGCCGTTGGGAACGCTTCGGCCTCGTCTACCAACGTCCGCTGGAGCAACTCCTCGACGCCCTGCCGCGCTACCGCCACGCCGCGGACACCGCGGACCGGGCCGCCGCAGATGCGATTCGTGCGGAGATCGACGAGGCGTTCGGGCGCCTGGCAGCGGCCCAATCCGCGGTGGGCGAGGCGCTGCAATTCACGCCCGCTGGTCTGAGGTCGCGCCACCGCGAGTCGGCGCATCCCGAGGCATTGCGGGGCGCTTGGGACCAGGTGCGCTCGCGACCGCTCGCCGCCCTTACCAGCGACACCTCGATCGAAACTCTCATCACCGACCTGCGCACGGCCATCACCCATGCCGGCGACATCTCGAATCTCATCCTCGATCCCGATCTCGACAGCTATTACCTGATGGATGTCACGCTGTGCGCGCTACCGCAGACTCAGGATCGCCTCGGCCGCATGCTGCCGCAGATCCACGCCTGGCTGGCCGCCGGCCAAACCTCCGCCCACTCCAACGAGATCGCGGCCATGGCCGCGCTCCTTGGCGAAGCCGACGTCGGTCGCTGCGAAAGCGACATCCGGACCGTGCTCTCCGAGGACCCCAACTTCTACGGCCGCAGCGAGTCGTTGCAGCGAAATCTGCCGCCGGCCGCCGAGCGCTATCTTTCCGCCAACCGTCGCCTGCTCCACCAACTTCAGCAGATCATCGCCGGAGGCACGCTGCCGACGCCCGAAGCGTTCGCGGCAAACGCCGGCGATGCTCGCGCAGCCGCGCAGGCCTTCTGGGAAACCGCGGCAGCCGAGCTGGATGTCCTTCTCGCCACCCGCATCGCCGCCTACCGGCATAAGCGACTGCTCAGCCTCGCCGGTACGAGCATCGCAGTCCTGTGCTCCGCCGCGGCCGCCTGGTATTTCGTCCGCCGGCTCCAGCGGACCCTACGTCGCGTGTCCGACGATCTGGTCGTGAGCAACCGACAACTCGGCCTTGTCATCGGCCAGATCAGCTCCTCCAGCCAGACGTTGGCGGCAAGCGCCAGCGAGGAAGCAGCTTCGCTGGAGGAGACCAGTTCCTCGGTCGAAGAGCTCGCAGGAATGTCACGCAGCAACGTCGCCACCGCCCGGCAGGTGACCGAACTGGTTCGCGACGCGCGTGCCGCTGCCGAGGCCAGCGAACTGGAGGTCCAGAAGCTCTCAGCCACGATGACAGCGCTGCAGAGCTCCAGCACCGACATCGCCAAGATCATCAAGACGATCGACGAGATCGCCTTCCAAACCAACCTCCTCGCGCTGAACGCCGCCGTCGAAGCCGCCCGCGCTGGCGAGGCCGGCACCGGGTTCGCCGTCGTGGCCGACGAGGTACGCTCCCTCGCCTCGCGCTGCGCCGAGGCCGCGAAACGGACATCCAGTCAAATCCAGACCGCCGTGACCCATGCCGCCGCCGGCGCAGCGATCAGCGCAGCTGTCGGGTCCGCTCTCGGCGGAATCGTCAGCCGAGTCCGGCAGATCGACTCGCTGGCCGACGCAGTGAGCTCCGCCTCTCAAGAGCAGAGCCAAGGCGTGAACCTGATCAACACCGCACTCGGCCAGATGGACAAAACCACGCAGTCGACCGCTGCCACCGCCGAGGAGACCTCTGCCGCCGCCGCGGAACTTGGCCACGAGGTCGAGACGCTCGATCTGGCCATCGCGGCCCTCGTGCGGCTGGTCGACGGGCGCCCGCCCACTCTCGGCGGGGCGGTCCCGATCCAGCCGCCGGCGCCCGCGGCCCCAAGCCGGCGGCCCTTCGCGGTGACACCGTGAGGACCGCGGCAGCCCGCCTCTGCCCTTGTCAGGGGACCATTCTGCCTCCTTGTTACCTCCTCGATGAAAAGCATGACCGGCTTCGGCCGCGCGGCCGCTCCGTTCGCCGGCCACGAACTCTCTGTCCAGATTTCCTCCGTCAACCGCCGGGGCATCGAGCTCGCCATCAGCCTGCCCGATGAGTGGCGCGAGCTTGAAACCGCCGTGGGGGACCGCATCCGCACCGTCGCCACCCGCGGACGCATCTCGATCTCCGTCTCCGTCCGCGCCCCGGAGGGCCGCGCCGCCGGACTGCCCGACGAGGCCGCGATCGGCGCGGCGCTCGACCACCTCGCCGCCGTCGCCGCCAAACGTGGCGTGCCATTCACGCCCGATGCCACGCTACTCTGGCACATCGCCGCGGGTTTGCGCAGCAGCCTCGCCCTCCCGCCCGCCGAAGAGGCGCAAGCGGCATTGCTCGCTCTCGTCGACCAGGCCCTCGCCGGCTTCGGCGCGATGCGCGCGAAGGAGGGTGCGGCGCTCCAGGCCGACATGCTCGCCCGTGTCGCCATCATCCGGGCACACTTCGAGACCATCGCCGAGCGCGCGCCGCAGATCGCCGCCGGCTACCGCGAGAACCTCTTCCGCCGCCTGCGCGACGCCGGCCTCGAGATCGATCTCAGCGACGAGCGCGTGCTCAAGGAGATCGCGCTCTTCGCGGACCGCTGCGACATCACCGAGGAGATCACCCGCGCCCGCAGCCACCTCGACCAACTCGGGGCCCTCCTGCGCAGCGAGGGCGAGATCGGCCGCAAGACCGAGTTCCTCCTCCAGGAGCTCGGCCGCGAGGTGAACACTACCGGCAGCAAGGCCAACGACCTCGCGATCGCCAAACTCGTCATCGAATGCAAGAACGAGCTTGAGCGCATCCGCGAGCAGATCGCCAACGTCGAGTGACGTTTCGCCCGGGCGGGAAAATGGTGGACGGCAAGGGATTCGAACCCCTGACCCCCTCGGTGTAAACGAGATGCTCTAACCAGCTGAGCTAGCCGTCCGAAAAGCGGGCGCGACTAAAGGCCCAAGACCCGGCCGGCGGCAAGGCTTTTGCCACCCCGGCGCGCGTCTCGCGCCATGAAAAAGGGCCGGACGCAAAGTCCGGCCCGAAAACGACTCCGAGGGGAGAGACGGTTCAGGCCGCCGGCACGCGGAGCAGGCCGCGGGCGATGAGCGTCTCCGCGACCTGGATCGCGTTGAGCGCGGCGCCCTTCCAGAGGTTGTCGCCGCTGACCCAGAACGAGAGGCCGTTGTCGAAGGCGGTGTCCTTGCGGATGCGGCCCACGCCACACTTCACCTTGCGGGTGAAATCCAGCGGGGTCGGATAGAGGCGGTTGGCCGGATCGTCGACGAGCTCGGCGCCCGGGAAGGCCGCCACGGCCGCGCGGGCCTGGG
The DNA here is from genome assembly GCA_023446735.1 of Verrucomicrobiota bacterium. Taxonomy (GTDB): domain Bacteria; phylum Verrucomicrobiota; class Verrucomicrobiia; order Opitutales; family Opitutaceae; genus CAJCBL01. The sequence goes on along the minus strand of JAEXPQ010000056.1, from coordinate 824 downwards.
CGACATCGACCGGCTTTTCGAACTCGGCCGAGACGGAGACCGAGTGCGCCTGCACGACGGGCACGCGCACGCAGGTGGCTGAGACGCGCAGCTCGGGCAGGCCCATGATCTTGCGGCTCTCGAGCATCATCTTGTTCTCCTCGCCCGTGTAGAGGTCCGGCCCGAAGGTATCGACCTGTGGGAAGCAGTTGAACGCGATCAGGTAGGGATAGACCTTCTTGACGATCGGCGCGCCGGTCTGGAGCGCCTTGACCTGCGCGGCGAGCTCGCGGATTGCCTCGGCGCCGGTGCCGGACACCGACTGGAACGTGGAGATGATGACGCGCTTGGCGGTGAAGAGCTGGTGCAACGGCCACAGGCCCATGAGGGTCACGGCGGTCGAGCAGTTCGGGTTGGCGATGATGCCCTTGTGGCGCGCGAGCTGGTCGGCGTTGATCTCCGGCACCACGAGCGGGATGTCGGGCTCCATGCGCAGGGCCGAGCTCTTGTCGATGACGACGCAGCCCGACGCCACGGCGTCCTTGGCGAAGGCGCGGGTCACCGAGCCGCCGGCGGCGAAGAAGCACAGGTCAAGGCCGGCGAACGCGCCGTTCTTGGCCTCCTGCACCACCACCTTCTTGCCGAGCACTTCGACGGTCTTCCCAGCGCTGCGCGCCGAGGCGAGAAGACGGATTTCCGCGATCGGGAAATCACGCATCTCGAGCAACCGGATCAACTCTTGACCGACGGCGCCAGTGGCCCCGACGATGCCGACATTGTAAGCCTTCTTCATGGTGATGGATTCAGAATTGGAACTGGTGAGCGATAAGTGCGCCGCGCTGGGG
>JAEXPQ010000131.1 GCA_023446735.1 Verrucomicrobiota bacterium | reverse complement strand
GCCCGGGACCAGCGCCAGCGGCCCACCGCGGCGGCCAGCACCAGCACCGCGACGGCGACCACCAGGTAGAGACCGCGGCGAGAAGAGACGGGGAAGCGGAATAGTTTCATCGAGGAAAAGCGCTAGTTGACGGACCTGATCAGATACACGGCGTACTGGCGAGTGGGAGATCGGGTTGGCCGCCAGCGGTGGAGCGCACCGCCGGGGTCGGAGGGGCGAGCCGGAGGAGACCGAGCAGCGCGAAACGACGGGGGCATCGGGCGGGAGCAGGCTGCGAGGCATTTCTCGGCGGTAATCGGCATGTTGGCGACAGCTTAAGCGCCCGCCCGCGCGGCGCCCATACGTCAACAGGCGTCCACGGGGTCGCGTAGGCTTGCGTCCACACCGTCGAACCTGTCATATCGTTCCGCACACAAGTTCCCCATGGCCGCACTCTCCCGGCTCCTCGCCATGTCCCTCCTCCTCGCCGCCGCCAGTTCGTCCGCCCCGGCGGAACCAACCCGGTTCGACCGCTACGTCGACCGAAGCGAAGGCGCCTTCCTTGTGCTCGTGCCGAGCGGTTGGCGCACGACCGGCGGCATCGTGCGGGTGAACGCCCTCGCCGCCGGCGGCTCGGGCAACGCCACCGAGGCCAAGATCGATTTCGCCATCCTTCGCGAGCCCGAGGGCCGGGTGGCGATCCGCTGGCTCCCCAAGATCAACTACGCCCAGCCGTCGCCCGCCAACGCGATGCTCGGGGGTAACTGGAACGGCATGCCGGTCGTCGCCATGCCTTCGGCCGCCGACTACCTCACGCGGATGCTCTTCCCCTCGCTGCATCCCCAGGCGTCCGGAGCGAAGGTCGAGCGCGTGCAACCGCGCCCGGACTCCGTCGCCGCCCTCCACCGGCTGCCGGTCGCCCGCGCGGTGACCGCGCAGGGCGCCCGCTATGTGGCCGACGCCGCGATGGCCACCGTCACCTACACGGAGGGCGGCGTGCGCTACCGCGAACTGCTCTTCGTCGCCCTCGAAGGCTACGAGCTCATGGGCGCCGGACTCTGGAGCAACCCGTTCACCATCGTCGCCCGGGCACCGGAGGACGAATACGGAGCGTACGGACGGGTCGCGAAGACGGTCGTGAACTCCTTCACTCTCAATCCGCTCTGGTTCCAGGCGGAGGCCGGCGGGCAGGCCCACCGCGGCGGCGTCGCCACCGAGACCCTGCGGCACCTCGCCGAGGTCGACGCGCAGATCGCCCGCGAGCGGCGCGAGACGATGGCCCAGATCAACCGCCAGGAATACCTCACGCTCACCGACCAGGAGAGCTACCGCAACCCGTTCACCGGCGAAAAGGAGTACGGCTCCAACGAGTGGAAACACCGCTGGATCAACGCGAGCGGCGAGCAGGTCTACTGCGACGATCCCGCCTGGGATCCCAACACCGATCCGCGGCTCCACCTCTCAGGCTACCAGCGCAGCCCGGTGGCGCCACCCTGAGCGGGGGATCGAGTCGAACGACGAGAGTCGAAGGGCGAGAGCTTGCTCGCACCCCCTCCGATTCCGCGGGCGAACCGTCCCCGGTGAGCCGCTCAGGCGCAGTCGATCCAAACGACAGAAGGCAACGTAGAGAACGAAGCCCGGAGCGCCGGAAGAATTCCACCACAGAGAACACCGAGAGCCGATCACTCGAGGCAGGAGAGCCTGCTTGCAGGCAATCCCGTCTCGCGAACGCCGGGCTCCCGCTCGGTCCTCCCGACCCATTTCACCGCAAAGACCAGTCACGCGCTCCACGCCGGCGTTAGGGTCGCCGCTCCCCATCCCAGACCCGCCGAAGGAGCCGGCGCACCGTTCCGTGTAGCGAAGGCCACCAAGGCCTTCGATTCCGCAACCGGGATAAGGAAGCCAGTCAGTCTTCCTGAAGGCACCGGACCGTCGGCCGCTCCGTTCGACTTCGGAAGCTCGCTCTTCCCAGAGCACCCTTGCCGACTCGGCCGGCGGCCACCAGCCCTCGGTGTCTTACGGAGGACGGCATAGCCCCAACGTCGTTTTGAGCTCAAGTCGCCGGGATCCGCGCCATCCGCACCTCCCATGGAGCGGGCGGCGAGAGCGCGCGAAAGCTCCCGCAAGTCCCGGATCCGGAGACCCAGTCAGGAGTCAAGCGGCATGACGTCTTCGGATCGACCTCTCGGAAACTTTTCTCTGCCGCTCTTCAAACTGAAGAACTCGGGTTAGGGGCAACGGGATCCACCTCAGTCAGTCTATTGCGCGACTCCCAATAGGTGCTGAGCGTTGGTGCTCTGATACAGAGCGAGTCTCCAGCGTGAAATCGGAGTTGCGGTGCAACGACGGAGTCTTGTGGAATCGATGGATGGAGCAGGAGAACTCATTTCACGACGGGCAGATCCTTTTCGAACGATTTGGCCTCAGTCGGAAGCTCGGAGAGGGCGGAATGGGGGAAGTCTGGCTCGCAAATGATGTGCTCCTCGAGAAGCGGGTAGCCCTGAAGTTCCTACCAGGGGGACTCATTCGGGATCAGACGGGGTACGATCTTTTCAAACAGGAAGCCAAGAAATCCACGCTGGTAACGCACCCTCATATCGTCCGCGTCTTCGATTTTCATCGGGCAAAGGATTTGGCGGCAATCTCCATGGAGTACGTGGATGGTTGCACGCTGCTCAGCTTGAAAGACGACAGGCCGGGCGGAGTTTTTGATCCGCACGAACTGCAGAAATGGCTGGGGCAGCTGTGCGAGGCGCTCGAGTACGCCCACGAAAAAGTCGGCTTGGTTCATCGCGACTTGAAACCGGCGAACCTGATGATCGACCACAACGGTGATCTCAAGATTACGGACTTCGGTATATCGGGTTTTTCTCGACCGCTGACCGACCGAGGCAATCGCCACCGCCATGTGAGCGGAACGGCTGTGTACATGAGTCCGCAGCAGCTCATGGGGGCCCCCTGCCAGCCATCGGACGACATCTATGCACTCGGTGCGACCATCTATGAATTGCTCACGGGGAGACCTCCGTTTTGGGAAGGAGATCTGGTCGAGCAGATACTGAAAGTGAAGCCGCCCCGCATGGCGGATCGGCGGCAGCAATTCGGGATCGAGCGATATCCGATCGCGTCCCATTGGGAGGGCGTGATCGGACGTTGTTTGGCGAAACTCCCGACAGACCGGCCGCCAAGCGCAAAAGACATCGCGATTCGCCTCGTCAATCCGGTCGCCCAGCCCGCGCCAGCTCCCGCTCGTCCCTTCGTGGCGGCTCCGGAAGCGGAAATGACTGACTCCCCAATCGGCGGCGGTGGAATCTGGATGTTTCTCTTGGGAAACGGTCGACTACTCGCATTGGGTGGTTTGGTCCTACTGGTTCTGGTGAGCGCCTATTGGGCGGGGCAATGGGTGCATTCCACTCCCAAACAGCGGACTGGGCAGGCCACCGCAGCGCAGCATGAACCGACAGCGCAACCGATCGCGGCGCCATTGCCAGCGGGCGCAGCGAAAACCAAGCCTGTCGCAGCTATTGCACCGGAGCCGGTGCCGCTGCCAGGGCAAGTTCTACGCTGCAACGCGTCCTGGGCAATGTCGTGCGGCAAAGGGCGGCTGCTCCTGCTCGATACAGAGGCGGCCAACCTCTGCCTGTGGAACGAAGACCAAGGGAGCGATCTGCAACGGGTCGAACTGGAGAGTGTTCCCAGCAGCCATGCGTACCTGCCGGAGCTCGCGAAGGTCATTTTGGGTTATGCGGATGGCCGAATGACGCAGGTGAAACTGACCGGAAGGCGACTGGGGGTGGAAGTGGGCTTTGCGCAGGCACCGGTGCCACCCTCCGCCTTGGTTGCAGCCGGTTACCACGTGATTGCTGTCGTGAACCAAGACTCGTCCTGGGCCGAACACCATCTGTACGATGGAGGGAGTGGACGGCCCACTGATGTGGGAAAGATGATCTCCTGCGCCAGCAGCTACATCTGGAGCTCAAAACATAAACGACTGTATTTTCTGACGGACCATGTATCCCCACGGGATCTCCACTTCGAGGAGATTGGACCGGCGAGCCGATTCACCAAGCGCGGCGACAGTCCCTATCACGATAGCGCGGGGATGGACTGGCCCGTTCTTCTGGTGGGGCGCGGTGATGCCGTACTGCTCGGCTCGGGGCGACTCTTCAATCCGGTCAGTCTCAAATTGGAGCGTACTCTACCGACACGGGTTCGTTTTGTCGTCGAATTTGGGGATTCGCTTTACTGTGTGGTCGGCGGGGAAAATCCTTGGGGCGCGAAGGAGCCCGAAACAACCAAGGTGGTGCGGTTGAATGCGGAATATATACGTACGGCGAGTTTTGAAATCGCAGGCTCGCCGGTTGCTCTTGGTGTCGGGCAGGATGGACCCTATGTGGCATGCGTGCGTGACGGTAAAACCCGCATCGTCCGTTTGAGCCCGAACCTGGAACCGCTGCACTCGGTCGTCGCCCAGAAATCGCCCGACTCAAGTGTCGGCGCTAGAGGGGACTAGAAAGGGGCATGTCGCGACAATGGACAAAGTGTAGGCGACCGACCGGGGCTGGGTGGATTGAAGATGCCACGCCTTGAGGGGCTGTCGCCCAAATGAGCAGCGCCAAGGGGTCCGCCCATCCGATTTCTAGTTACGCCGCGAGGCAGGCGCCGGTTTCACCGGCCAGCGGCGCGCCGACACCGGCGGCCACGGTGCCGATCAGGGCTCCTGCCCCCTCGCGAACCGCGAGGCTCGCCGGCAAAACGCAGACGGCGCGCCGGGTCTTCGGCGCGCCGTCGGGGAAAACGATTCAGGTCCGGTTCAGCTCGTCGGTTCCTCGCCCGCCGCGATGCGCCGTGCCTTCAGCTCGGCGCCGATCTCGGCGACCTTCTTGTCGGTGAGCGGATAGAACAGGAAGAGGACAATCGATCCGATCCCGAGCCCAGCGGGGATGAGGCTCATCAGGCGCACAAGCCCGTTCAACGATTCGGGAGTCTGCTCGACGTTCGCCTTGAAGCCGACCTGATCCATCAGGATCAACGCGACAGCCGCACCGATGGCCCAACCCTGTTTCTGCGCAAAGATGGCGGCCGAGAACACCAACCCCGTGGCGCGCCGGCCGCGCTTCCACTCCGAGTAATCCGCCGTGTCGGCATACATGGCCCAAAGCACCGCGCTAAGCGGACCGCCGGTCATCGAGCCGATCAGATTGATGCCGAAGATAAGGCCGAGATTGCTCGGCTTGAACACGTAAAATGCGGCAGTGCTCGCGATCGCGACGACGAATAGCCCCACGAACGTGAGGCGTTTGCCAAAGCGCCCCACAAGGAACGGCAGGATCGTCACGCCGAGCAGCGATGCGATGCCACCGGTGCCGTTGAACCACGAAACCAGCCGCTCGAAACCCCATTCCTGGGTGCCCCCGGCCCACGGAACCCAGGCCGGAAACGTGATCGTGTGGGTGCCGACAAAATACTTGAAGTAGTGCACGGTGACACTGCCACGTGCCGCAACAAACAGAATGAATGTGATCGTCGTAAACAGGAGCACGATCCAAGGCCAGTTGGTGAACAGATCCGCCAGATCACGTTTCACCTCGGTATTTTGCGCCTTCGGCGGCTGCACTCGCTCGCGGGTGTTGAAGAATGTGATCAGGAAGAACGATACAACCGCAGCACCGATTATGGTAAACGTGATCTGCCACGCCTTGGCCTCCGACTCGACCCCGAGCAGCTTCATGCCGGGGAGCAGGCAGAACGAAATGACGATGTTGCCCATGAACGCACCGATGAACTTCACCGAGGAGAGCGTGGTCCGCTCGACCGGATTCGGCGTGAGCACGCCCAGCATCGCCGTGTACGGAATGTTGATCGCCGTGTAGATGATCATCAGCGCGTTGTAGGTCAGGATCGCCCAGATGAGCTTGCCCGAGACTTCGCTGCCGAGCGTGTTCGCCATCTCCCCCATCGCCTTCAGTCCAACACTACTGAACACCCCACCCAACCATGTGAGAATGCTCTGGAAGGGGCCCTTGAAGACCGACTCCAGCTTCGCCACCGTGCCGGCATCCGGGGTGGTGAACGTCAGCGCACCGGCGAAGGCCAGCGGCACGCAGAACCAAAGAAGAAAAGGCCGATACTTGCCCCATCGAGTCTGAGTTCGGTCGCCGATCATGCCGACGACGGGATCAAAGAAAGCGTCGAGCGACCGACTCAGCCCCAGCAGCGCGGCAGCAGCCAACGCACTGATTCCGAAGACATCAGTGTAGAAGAATGTCAGATAGAGCATGAAGGTCTGCCAGTACAGGCACGACGCGAAGTCGCCGAAGCCGTAGGAGATCTTCTCGGAGATGCGTAGTTTGTCGCCAGACATGATGGAGGAGCCCAGGGGAGGGTGTTCGGGGGATGAGATACTCGGGGGTGAAACGGCGACTGTGGTTGGCTGTCCGCGCGAAATCCACCCCGTTCTTGGCGGGCGCTCACAGCGCATCGGGAGATGATGCATCCGCACCCGCGCCTGCAGCCCGTGGCGCGCACTGGCCAAAACGGCGCCGCATGTTCTCAATCGCCCCATGTCTGCTCCCGCCCACCGCTCCAACGACCCGCTGCACGGCCTCACGCTCGAGGCGATCGTCACCCAGTTGGAGAAATGGTACGGCTGGGAGGAGCTGGGCCGGCGCATCCCGATCCGCTGCTTCCTCTTCGACCCGAGCGTGTCCTCCAGCCTGAAATTCCTCCGCAAGACCCCGTGGGCCCGCCAGAAGGTCGAGGAGCTCTACGTCGCCACCCTGCCGCCGGAGAACTGAGCGGCGGCGGACGTCTCGGGTTGCCGCCGCGCCCGCGGCCGTTCTCTCTGTCCATCCCGTGGCCAAGAAGCGCTTCAACGACCATCCGTTCCCGTACCATGCCGAGTTCGAGCTCGAGATCTCGACGCTCACCAACCTCGGCGTCGGCCTCGGGCGCGTCGCCCTACCGATTGCGGAATGCGGATTGCAGAATGCGGATTCGGCCACGCCTTCCGCCAGCGCAGCCAACGGAGCGTTGCCCCAGGTTCCGCCCGCCAATCCCCAATCCGAAATCCGCGATCCCCAATCGCCGGTGGCCGGCGCCCTCGAGACCCAAGACCCGAAACCCGAAACCGCCGCCGAGGGCGGCTCCGGCTGGGTCGTGATGGTGCCGTTCGCGCTGCCCGGCGAGCGCGTGCGGGTGCGGATTTTCCGCAACCACAAGAACTACTCCGAGGCGGACCTGGTCGCCGTCGTCCGCCCGGCGCCCGAGCGCATCGCGCCGCGCTGCCCGCTCTTCGGCACGTGCGGCGGCTGTCAGTACCAGAACCTTGCCTACGCCGAGCAGCTCCGCTGGAAACAGCGCCATGTCGCCGAGCTCCTGCGGTACATGGCGAAGATCGAGTTCCCGGTAAACCCGGTGATCCCCTCCCCGCAGGACTTCGGCTACCGCTCGAAGATCACCCCGCACTTCGAACTGCCACGTGCGGGCGAGAACGCCGCCGCCTTTCCGATCGGCTTCCTCAAGGCCGCCTCCCGCTTCGCGTTGGTCGACGTGCCGCAGTGCCCGATCGCCACCGACGCCATCAACGGCCGCCTGACGACATTGCGCGACGCGATCCGCGCCAAGGTCGCCGCCGGTGGTTACCAGCGCGGCGCCACCGTGCTGCTCCGCCATTCGCTGGAAGGGGTGACCACCGACTACGAGGCCACGATCACCGAGGAGGTCCCGTTCGCCGAGCCTGTCGCCGACCGCGCCGAGGCCGTTCCCGCCGCCGAGACCGTCACGCCGGGTTCACCGCCCCCAGCTACAGCGCCCGCAATCGCTTCCGCCAATCCGCAGTCCGCAATCCGCAGTCCGCAATCCCTCAAGCTGCGCTTCCTCGCGCGAGACTTCTTCCAGAACAACCCGTTCATCCTGCCCGCCTTCACCGGCTACGTGCGCGAACAGGCCGCCGCCTCGGGCGCGCGCTTCCTCGTCGACGCGTATTGCGGCAGCGGACTGTTCGCGCTCAGCGCTGCGCGCCGGTTCGAGCGCGTGGCGGGCGTCGAGATCAGCGAGAGCTCCGTCCGCTGGGCGCAGGACAACGCCACGGCCAACGGCATCGCCAACGCCACCTTCCTCGCCGCCGACGCCGCCGCGATCTTCGCCGGGCTCGAGTTCCCCGCCGCCGAGACCGCCGTCGTGATCGACCCGCCGCGCCGCGGCTGTGACGAACTCTTCCTGCGCCAACTGGTCGCCTACGGCCCGCGCACGATCGTCTACGTTTCGTGCGATCCCGCCACGCAGATGCGCGACCTCGCGCTGCTCCAGCCCGCCGGCTACGCCCTCACCGCGGTGCAGCCGTTCGACCTGTTCCCGCAAACGCGCCACCTCGAGTGCGTGATCACGCTGCACAAGGCATGAGCGGGACGCCGTCCCACTCATGGGACAATCTTGGACACGCGCCGCCGGCCGCCGCCGAGAAACGACCACTCGTCACGAAGCGATAGCGACAATCGGCGGGTTCGGCGAAACTGGCCGCATGCACTCCTCCACTCCGCCCTCCGCCACGCCGGAACCCCGCGGCCGCGGCCTGCTCGCCGCCTGCTCGTATGCCAGCTTCGCGTTGGCCCTCCTGCATGTCGCCTGCCTTTTCACCGGCGAGGCCACAGCACGTTTCTTCACCGCTCCGCGCTTCGTGCTGGAGATGATCCGTACCAGCAGCTGGCTGATCTACCCGGTGTGCCTCGTGATCGTCGCGGTGCTCGGCACGTTCGGGCTTTACGCATGGTCGGGAGCGGGACGGATGCGCCGGTTGCCGCTGTTGCGCGGCGGTCTGGTGGCCGTCGGTGCGATCTACACGCTCCGCGGGCTGGCCCTGATCCCGCAGGCGATCACGATGCTGAAACACCCGGGCGTGTTCCCGTGGCAGGTGCCGGTGTTCTCCTCGATCGCCCTCGCGCTCGGCTTCGCCCACTTGGTCGGCACGCGGAGGCAGTGGCGCGCACTCGCCGCGCGCTGAGCGGGACCACGCTCGTTCGCCGGCTCGACTCGACGCCGCTTCCCGCAACAGCCTCTGCCCATGCGCAAAGTGAACGTCAGCCAGCTCTCCGCCGATCCCTGGACCTCGCCCAAGGGCAAGTTCGGCACCACCGACATCGAGGTCTCCGAGGCGCTGGGCCGCAAGCCGCTCTCGACCGACCTGCTCGAACGCCACCCGTTCGACGTCGAAATCAGCCGCATCGCGCCCGGGAAGATCAACTACCCGTTCCACTCCCACAGCGCGCAGTTCGAGTTCTACCACGTGCTCGCCGGCCGCGGGCAGGTGCGCGACGCCGCCGGCCTCACCGCGATCGAGCCGGGCGACGCCTTTCTGTTCAAGCCGGGCGAACCGCACCAGATCATCAACGACGGCACCGAGGACCTCGTCCTCCTGATCGTCGCCGACAATCCCCTCGGCGAGAGCTGCCACTATCCCGACAGCAACAAGTGGCTCGTGCGCTCGCCCGCGCGCCGGATGCTCCGCTCCGAGGCGCTCGACTACCTCGACGGCGAGGAGTGAGCGCAGTCGCCAGCCCCGCCCCAACCATGAGCGCGGCACGCTTGCGATAGGGTCGGCGCTTGTCGCCGGACCGTCGAGCGCGGACCGAAGCGGGCGCGGCTGGCAGGACCAACAGGGCAGTCGGAGCAAAGACGGTCCGGACCCGAGGTCCGACCCTACGCGCCGGCGACTGGCATGAACCGGCCCCGCCGTTCTTCCGTCAGTACTTCGTAAGCACGACGTTGCGGTAGAAGACCTCGGCGCCCTCGCTCTGCAGCAGGATGCGACCAGCGCGCACCGTCGCGTCGCGACCGGTGTTGACGAGCCGACCGTTGACCCAGTGCTCGATCTCGCCGTCGCGGCAGATGACCTCGATCGTGTTCCACTCGCCGCGCGGATGCTCGTGGTTCGCGGTGCGGATCACGTGGCGCATGCCCCACTCCTGCTTGGTCTGGTTGGGTGACTCGAGCGTGGCGCCGGCCACGCACCAGATGTCGCCGCAGTCCTCCTCCTGCACCTGGCATTCGATGGACTTCGGCCAGACCTGGTCGGGCTCGCCGAGCGGGAAGTGATAAAGGATGCCGCTGTCGCGCTTCCACTGGTCGCGCGGCGGGTAGCGCTTCTCGCCCCATTTGAACTCCGCGCGCAAGTGGTAGTTGGCGAAGCTCTCCTCGGTGGCGAGGTAGCCGAACTCGCTGCCCTTGATGTGCAGCACGCCGTCCTCCACGCGGAAGATGCCCTCGGGGTCCTGGCCGCGCTCGCGTTTCTCAAGGAACGGGTACCAGCCGGCGAGATCGCGGCCGTTGAGGAGCGCCCGCGTGTTCAGCTCTCGGATCCAGATGTTGCGGAAGGAAACCGGGTTGCCGTGGTCCTGCAGCGCGAGCGGCTGGAGGAAGGGGTGCGCCTCGTACGGCGGATGCCCGATCCACGCCGTGGGCCCGCCGAGGGCGACATGGTCCTGCACCAGCACGCCGTTGTGGAAGACGGTCACGACCGCCGGCGAACGGAGCGAACCGTCGCCGTTGAAGCGCGGCGCGGTGAAGACGATGTCGTAGGTCTGCCACTCGCCGGGTGCGCGGCTGGCGTTCACCAGCGGCGCGGACTCCTTGTAGAGCGAGGCGGCCTGGCCGTTCACGTACGTCGGGTTGTTGTAGCTGTCGAGAACCTGCACCTCGTAGCGCCCCTGCAGGTAGACGCCGCTGTTGCCGCGGCCCTGGCCCTCTCCGCTCACGGTGACCGGGCTGCGCCACTCGAGGTGGAGCTGGCAGTCGGCGAAACCGCGCTTGGTGCGGATGCCGCCGCTACCGGGCGCGACGGTCAGGACTCCGTCGGCCACGGTCCAGCCGGCCGGGCCGCCCTTCTCGGATTCCCAGGCGGCGAGGTTCGCGCCGTCGAAGAGCACGACGGCATCGGACGGGATGCCGGTCTCGGCCGGCACGGACACGACCGGCGGCACCGGTGTCCAGACTTCGGTGGCAGCGGGGTCGCCGGCTTCCGCCGCGTGGCCGACGAGAGGCAAAACGAGCAGGGTGAGAGGAACCAGGGGGAGGCGCATGGGCTCGCGAGCGTGCACCGCCCGACCGACGAGGCGAGCCGCAAGACCGTGGCGCCCGCGCCGCGGCTCAGTGCCCCTTGGGTTGGAGCCCGGTGCTACCGAACCACCTCCAACAACGGCACCAAGAGCCGAAACCGGCTTCCGCGCGGCCCCGTCTCGACCAACTCCAAGGTGGCTCCGATCTGCTCGGCCAGCAGCCGCGAAAGCGCGAGCCCGAGCCCCGAACCTCCGGGGCGGCCCGAGCAGCCGGGTTCGAACAAGCGAGCCTTCACCGGTTCCGGCACCCCCGGTCCGGAATCGACCACTTCCAGCACCAGGACCGACGACGCCTCGCCGTGCGTCCCGAGCCGGACGCCCACCGTCTGCCCGCGGGGGCTCGCCGCGACCGCGTTCTGCACGAGGTTGCAGGCGATCAGGCAGAGCAGGCTGCCCCGCACATTGTCGACCCGCCCGCGGAAGGAATTGGCAAACCCGAGCTCCACGCCGCGGTCGCGCGCCGCGGCGGTGTTGCGCGCGAGGATCAACTCGCCGAGCTCGTCGCCCGACAACTCGTAGGCCAGCGCACTCCGGCGGTCGTTGAGGAGCTCGACCGTCTCCTGCACCATTTTCTGGACTCGCCGGGCATGCTCCTGCGCGGCGGACCAGTCGGCCGCCGCGCTCCCCGGCCCCATGGCCGCCTGGAGGCCGGCGACCGAGCCCTGCAAACCGTGCATCAGGTGCGAGGTGATCGGCCCGAGCGCCGAAGCCTTGGCGGCCAACGTCAGGCTCCCCTCGGCCCGAGCCCGCCTCGCATCGCTGCGTTCGATCTCCCGCCCGGCCCGGCGCAACAGGACGAAGAGGCCGGCGCAGAGGGCGGAGATCAGCAGGGCGCCGAGGCCCAGGATCGCCCAAGTCTGCCCCTGCATCCGCCGATCGATGACATCCAGCTCCGCGACGAGGGCGCGCGCATCGAAGTGGTACCGCGCGAACCCGACCGGCCGGCCCAGAGCCTCGTCCCGCACGATCAACACCACCTCGAGTTCGGGCGCCCGGTCCACCGTACCGCCCGCCCGGAGCAGGCGGCTGATCGGCACGCCCCGTTGCAACTGCAGGTAGTCGCCCACCGGCAGGTCGACGAAACCCCTCCCCTCCGGCAGGGCCGCCACCGCGAGCCCGTCCTCGTCGAACACCGCCAGCGCGAGCAGGCCCCGTTGGCGTGCTCCGGCGAAAAGCGCCGCGACCATGCGCTGCCGGGGTGGAATCTCGTCCGCGGTTCCCAGGGCAAGGGCGACCCGGTCCTGCACGACCGGTTGAAGCACCGCGGCCGTCTGTCCGATCATCCGCTCGACCACCTCGCGGCGAAGCGCGCCGCGCGTGGCGAACACGCCCGCCGTGAGCGCGCCCGCCGCGGCGAGTCCCAGCCCGGCCATGCCCCAAGCCAGCCGCCGCTCTCGCCTCCGGTATCTGGATGCTCTCGCGTCCATCGGGTCGCTCACCGCACGTAGGGCGCCACGATGGTTGCGACCGCGCTGCTGAACAGCAACCGCCGCTGCCCCGGGGAGAGCCCGGGTTCAAGCACGGCCTGGCGGTAGGCCCAGTATTTGTCCCAATTCTCGCGCTGCCGCTGAACCGCGGCAAAGTCCTGCAACAGGGCGTCCACCGGCCGGTCCGTCTCCGCGAGCACGGCGGGCGCGCCGGCGCGGATCGCCTGTACCAGTGAGCGCTTGAGCGCGAGCAACTCGGCATAGCGGCGGAGCTGTTCGTCGTTGAACAACGCCAGCGCCCGCGCCACCGGCAACGGGGCCTCGGCCTCGGCCCCGAGGCGAATCTCGTAACCTCCCGCACACTCCGCGATCTCCGCCTGCGCGCGGGGTGCGGCCGCCCGCACTTCCGCAAGTTTGGCGACGAACGCGCGCTGCGTCTCCACCTTCGCCTGCAGGTACTCGGCAATCCGCGGGGCGAGCACCGCCGGCAGGACCGGTTTCGCCGGCTCGTCGGGGAGCGGAAGCCCCACCAGACCGATTCGGATCTCCTCGGCAAGGGACTCCAGTTCGGCAATCCCAGCCGCCTGCCTCGTCCGCAGCTCCTGGAAGGCGGTGGTCCGCGCCTGTTCGTTACTCCGAAGCCTCGTGAAGACCATGGCGCACAGTTCATCCCGCAGTTGCGTCTTGAGTCGTCGAAACGCCTCGATCCGCGATCCGAGCGGTTCCGGCAGGCTCTCCGGAAGACGGACCCGCGCGGTGCCGGGCAGGAAGTCCAAGTACTCCGCCGGAGCGCGCTCAGACCGGGCACCGTCAAGCGCCGCCCCCGCCGCCTCCCGGAGCAAACCGCGCTGCTCGATCGAGAACTCCCGTTCGAACGCGGCCGTCATCTCCAACAACTCAAACCGGTCCTTTTCCTCCAGCTCGCCTCCGGACTCGGCCGGGAGCCGACTCCGCACCCGTTCCCAGTCGACGCTCTCCGCCAAGGGCCTCGCCCGGCAGAGCTCTTGCCGGAGCGCCTCCGCTTGCTCCTCCACCTGCGCGACCGCCGCCGCCTGCGTTTGCGCGAACACCGCGAGCCGGCGGCGACGTTCCTCCGGTGTCGCCGTTTGCAGGCGACCGAGCTCGTCGCCCAGTGCCTTCACCACCTCGCGTTTCTGCGCGCCATACCGCTCGAGCATCGCGGCCCGGCGGGTCGACAGTTGGTCGGTCTGCAAAAGTGCGCTCAACGGCGAGAAGAACGGCTCCGCCAGATAGGGCCGGAGCCTCGCCACCGCCTCGTCGGCCTCTCCCGGCAGCGGGGGTGGCAGCGGCCGGCCGAGCGGTGGGGCGCGCAACGGGACGCTGATCCGCATCGGTGCGCCTTCGCGCAGTTCGAGCTCTTCCCTGAGGCGTTGAAGGTCCCAGGCGGAGAGCTGCGAGAAATTGCCCGGCCTGAAGTTCACATCGTAGCGGGGCTGGGCGGGAGGCGTGGACACCGGAGGCTGCACCGGCGATGCTGGCGGAGGTGTCGTCGCCGTCTGCGCACCGACCCCGGTCAGTCCGATCAGGCTGGCGAGCCCGAGCAGCCGGCAGTGAGCAGCGTAACCGAATTTCAGGATAGTCATGGTTCAGTCTCTTGGAGGGGTTTGGGAGATCCGCTTCTCAATGGAAGCGTCCTTCCTCTTGCGTGCGCCATGCCAACGCCCCGGCAAAAACCTTACCGTCTGGTGGGCCGAAACTTGGAGATCCTGCCGTCGGACACCCACTACTCGTCGACCGCCCCCGCTGTGCCAAAGCACACAAGCGACGTCCACCCACTGCGCCACTACACACAACCATCGTCAGCCCTCCACTTCGAGCCGATCGCCCGCGGCCCGGCCCTGGTGATACCGGATATACTCACGAGTCACCCCGAGGCGCCTGGCGGCAGCGGAGAGGTTGCCCGCGGTCTCCCGCAGCGCGGTGGCGATCAGAACCCCGATCGCGCCCTCGATCGTGAAGCCGGTCTCGGGCAGGCGCCACGCCGGGTTGAGCCACGGGGCCGCGACCGCCTCGCCCGTCCCGCCCAACACCTCAAACTCCAGCACTGGCCCGGGGCCGAAGATGACCGCACGCTCGATCACGTGCGCCAGTTCGCGGATGTTGCCGCGCCCCGGCTGCGCGCGCCGCCGGGCCTCGCCCGCCGCGCCGATCGCGAGGTCGCCCGCGCGGTAGCGCGCCGCCGCCGCTGCCAATAGCCGCCGCGCGAGCAGGACGACATCCTCGCCCCGTTCGCGCAGGGGCGGCAGCACAATGCGCAGCAGGTTCAACCGATGATGGAGATCCTCGCGGAAGAGTCCGCGCCGCACGAGCTCGTCGAGCGGGCAGTTGTTGGCCGCGATCACCCGCACATCCACCGGAAAGGTACGCGTGGCGCCGAGGCGCCGGATCGTCCCCTCCTCCACCGCCGCGAGAAGCTTCGCCTGGGTCGACAGCGGGAGCGCCCCGAGCTCGTCGAGAAACAACGTGCCGCCATCGGCCGCCTCGAACAGGCCCACGCGGGCCTGCTTGGCGTCCGTGAACGCACCACGCTCGTGGCCGAAAAGCTCCGACTCCGCGAGCTGCTCGGGCAACGCTGCGCAGTTGATCGCGATGAACGGACGATCCGCGCGCGGTCCCTGCCGGTGCACCCAGCGCGCGAGCACGCTCTTACCGGTGCCGGTCTCCCCCTCGATCAGCAGCGGCGGCAGGCGGCTCCCGAGCCGTCGCTCGGCCGCGAGCATCTGCTCCAACTCCGATCGCACCCCGGCAAGGCTCTCGCCGAAGAACAGCTCGGATTCCGTCGCGGCTTCGCCGCCGCGCTGCTCGTCGCGTCGCGCCGAGCGCCGCAGGCTCCGGCACCGCAGGAACGCCAGCGGCACCGCCTCGAGATCGAACGGCTTGGTGAGGAAATCCGCCGCCCCCAGCCGCATCGCCTCCACCGCCTCCGCGATCCCGCCGAAGGCCGTCATCACGACCACGGCGGTGTTCTCGGAGAAGAGCCGTTCGCGCAACAACGCCAGCCCGTGCCCGTCCGGCAGATGCAGGTCGACGAGCGCGAAATCGGGACGCTCCTCGCGCAACACCCGCCGCGCCTCGGCGAGATCGCGCGCGACGTACAACTCCAGGCCGCGGCCCTCCAGGTACGCGGTGAGACGCCGGACCAGCCCAGCATCGTCCTCCAGCAACAGCACCGTCGTTCCGAGGGAAAAAATCGTGTCAGGCTCCATGGGGTAATGGCGAACAACCGGCAGTAAACGGACCCACCGGCGGGATGCCTAGATGATTGTGACAGGCGCAGGAGCGGAGGAGACCGCCTCGTGACCCTAGCGCTCGATCTCCAGCCCCCGCACATCCTTCTGCACCAGAAACGGCGCACCGGCGCGGCCGTCGGCTCGCACGCGGACGAGCGCGGCGCCATCGACATCCTCCAGCCGCAGCGCCGGGCGCGCATCCGGCGCCACGACGCGCAGCTCGACATCGATCAACGTCACGTTGCGCGCGTGCCGCACGAACGCGCCCCACGCCGGCAAGGTGCCCCAGCGGCCGGGCGGACCGGGCTCGGGGTAGTCGGCCGTGTATTCGGGAATCACACGCGCGGCATCGGCCGCCGTGCCGCCGCCGCGGTACTCGACGAGCACGTCGCGCACGGTGAGATCCTCGATTGGATGTTCGGGCAGCCCCACGATCATGAGCCCGTACTCGGGCGCCACACCGGTGGCGATCACCTGCGAGATCTTGATCCGGCGCACGGTGCCGACGGCGGGCGTGCCCGGCGAACGCAGCCGCGCCCCGAGGCGGATGAACAACGGGGTGTTCTGCACCTCGCGCATCACGAGATTCGAGACAACCACATCCTCCAGCACACCGCCGTCGACCTGCTCGAGTGCGAGTCCCCGGCAATGGTCGAAGATACAGTTGGCGATCACGATCTGGCGGAAGCCGCCGCTCGACTCCGTGCCGAGCTTGATGCGGCCGTGCGGCCAGCCGCGCGTCTTCCAGGTGGTGCGGCGCGTGCCGTCGAGGAGCGAGCCCTCGTCGTAGCCGGAGACGAGGCAGTCGGAAATCGTCACGTTCTCGGTAATCCGCGGCGGGCCGAAGGGCGCGCTGCTCTTCAGGCAGATCGCGTCGTCCCAAGGGGCGTTCACGGAGCAGCGGGAAACGCGCACGTTGCGGCAGCCGTCGATGTCGATGCCGTCGCGGTTGGTGTCGATGCGCAGATTGTCGAGCGCGAGGTTGTCGACCTCCGTCGCGAGGATGCCGAAGTGGCCGCCGTGCAGGATCGAGAAGTCGCGGAACACGACGTTGCGGCTGCGCACGATGGCGATGGCCTTGTTGCCCACGCCGTCGGGCAGGCGGTCGCGGGCCTTCGGGTGTCCCCACGGCCCGGAAACGACACCCGGAGGCGGCGCGAAATCGCCGGGGCCGTCGGCCTCGAGCACGTCGGGCGGCGCGGCGGCGGCCGGGTCGTGGAGCACGCCGACCGGCAGCGCCACGCGGGTGTTGCCGCGGCTGAGCCCGCGGCCGAAGATCCGGCCCGCGCCCTCGATCGTCACATCCTCTAGGCCGTCGCCCCAGAGCAGGCTGTTGCGGAAATGCGTGTGCCCGAAGTCCTGATGCACGTTGTGCGGATTCGGCTCGGGGGCGTCGTAGCCGCCGGGCGCGCCGGGGGCCGGCGGGTCGGCGGCAAGGAGCGTGGCGCCGGCCTCGAGCCGCAACGTGAGGCGGCTGCGCAGCCGCACCGTGTAGCTG
>JAEXPQ010000076.1 GCA_023446735.1 Verrucomicrobiota bacterium | reverse complement strand
CTCGCGGACGACGGCGACCGGGGCGGGGAACCCGCCGCCGCCCGGGCCGCGCGGTCCGGCGGCGCCACCTTGGGCGAAGGCGGCATGGCCGAAACGGTCGTAGGCCGCGCGTTTGTCCGCGTCGCGCAGGACATCGTACGCCTCCGAGATCTGCTTGAAGCGTTCCTCGGCGGCCTTGTCGCCCGGGTTCTTGTCGGGATGGTACTTCACCGCGAGCTTGCGGTAGGCCTTCTTCAGGTCGTCCGCGGACACGTCGCGGGCGACGCCGAGCAGTTCGTAGTAGTCTTCCTTGTTGCTGGCCATGTGGTGTCGGTTGCAGGGCGGTCGTGGCGCGCGAGCGCCGGGGCCGGAGTCGGCCGGACCGAGAATCGAAACGCGCTAGTTAGACGAGCCGCGGAGCTCACTTCAAGCTCCGCGACGCCTCGGGACGGGCTGGCTCAGGAGAAGTTCTCCGTCACGAGCACGAGCGAATCCTCGTCGGCCTCGAAGACGAACGCGCCGGCGAAGGGGAGCAGGGCGTTGTCGCCGGCGATGAAGGGCGCGAGATCGACACCCCGCACGCGCAGGCGGCCGCGGACGACCGAGAGCAGGCGGCACTGCTCGCCGGCCGCGAAGGGGAGTTGGGCGCCCTTCTTCAGCGGAACCCGGCGGATACGGAACTCCTCGCAGTCGGCGATCACGGCTGCGGTGTCGGCGGCGCGCACGATCGGCGGCGGCGGTTCGTCGAACAGGATCGATTTCATCGATTCGGCGATGTGCATCGTGCGCGGCTTCCCGTCGAGCCCCAGGCGGCCCCAGTCGTAGACGCGGTAGGTGGTATCCGAATTTTGTTGGATCTCGAGAATGAGGCAGCCGGCGTCGATCGCGTGGACGGTGCCGCTGTGCACGAGCACCGAGTCGCCGGGCTGGACCGGGTAGCGGTTCACGCAGTGCTCGAGGGTGTTGGCGTGGATCGCCGCCTCGAACTGCGGCGCGGTGACACCGGGCTTGAGACCGAGGATGAGGCCGGCCGGGCCCTCGACGCCGGCGAGGTACCAGTTCTCAGTTTTCGGTTCGCCCTTCAACGCCGGCGCCATCTCGGCCGGCGGGTGCACCTGGAGGCTGAGGCGCTCGCGGCAGTCGAGCCACTTGACGAGGATTGGGAAGGGGCGCGCCACCGGCCACTCGGGCCCGAGCCAGTCGGCGCTGCGCAGGTGCAGGGCATCGCGCAGTGTCATGCCGGCGAGAGGACCTTCGCGCACGACGGACTGCGCCTCCGGCCGGTCGACGATCTCCCAGCTTTCCCCGATCGGGTCGCCGCCCGGCAGCGTGCGGGGGAAAACTTGGCCGAGGGCACGACCGCCCCAGACGCGCGCTTGATACAGCGGTTGAAATCGAACTGGCAAATGCATGACCCCCACTGTTAATAATCCCATGAAAAATGGGAGGCTGAATTTACTTCCGCGCGCGATTCACCTAGCCTCGCCGCACTAAACCCAACGCCTGCACCCGATGGCTAAAAGCGACTCTCTGCCCAAACGCAACGGCCCGTCCTACAACGCTCCGACCTACCAGCCCCGGTGGGTGGCCGCGATCCTCTGCCTCATGGTGGGCGGGATGCTCACCGTGGCGCTCGCGTATTACGCGCCCGACCAGGTGCCCACGATGAGCGCCTCGGGCGAGACGCTGCCGGACGGCACCATCAAGATCATTCCCCCGAGCGGCATCAACCCCGTGGGCAAGGTCGGCGCCATGACGGCGTTCTACCTCTTCCGGATCCTCGGTGGCGCCGCGTGGTTGATCGGTGGTTTCTTCTTCTGGCTGGCGTTCATCTACACGCGCGGCATGCGCCGGCTCGCGACCGCGCGCGCTGCGGCGATGGCCTTCTGTCTGCTGTGCGCCTGCGGCTTGGCCGACATGCAGAAAGGCTGGTCCGAATTCTTCGTCCAGCCGGCCAACATCTATATCAGCGGCCCCGGCGGCATGATCGGCAAGTTCCTCTATTCGCAGCTGCTGGAGGACACGATGGGGATCTTCGGCTCGGGCGTGATGCTGTGCGTCTTCTTCTGCCTGAGTCTCATGTTTGTGCTGACTCGGGACCTCGGGTCGCAGTTCGATCGTTTCTTCGCTTGGATCCAGAGCATCCGCGAGAACTGGAAACTGCGCCGGCTCGAGCGCGAGGAAATCAAGAAGCTCCGCGCCGAAGCGCGGGCCAAGCTCAAGGAGCAGGCGTTGGCCGAGCTCAAGAAACAGGCCGCCGCCGCCGTCCCGCCGCCCACCGACATCAAGCGCCTCACCCTACCGAAGGGGGGGGAACCCGCTTCGGCAGGCCGCGGCCCCGCCGCTCCGCCGTCGAAGTCTCCCGAGAAATCGCTTTCCTTGCGCAGTCCCGCCCCGGCCCCCGAACCCGCGACCCCGGCGCCGTCGGCCGTGGCCGTGGTCCCGGCCGCGATGCCCGCCACGGTGGCGACGCCCGCCCCGCAGGCCGAACGTTCCGCCAAACCGCCGCCGTTCGGGGCCGAGAAACCTGCCGTCGCCAGCACTCCGGTCGAGGCTGCGACTCCCGCGGCCAACAAGCTCAACCTCAAGATCGTCGCGCCCGAGACCACCCGGAAGGCCACCACACCCCAGCCGACTCGGAGCGAAGACTACGTTTTTCCGACGCTCGAGCTCCTGAAGGAACCGGTCAAGATCCCCGCCACCAACGAGGCCGAGCATATCACTAATGCTGAGACGTTGCTGCGCACGCTCGGCGAGTTCGGCGTCGAGGTTAGCCTGGGGGAGATCCACACCGGCCCGGTGATCACCCGCTACGAGGTGCTGCCCGCGCCGGGCGTGCGCGTCGAGAAGATCGCGAGCCTGGACAAGAACATCGCTCTCGGCATGAAGGCCCAGTCGGTGCGTATTCTCGCGCCGGTGCCTGGCAAGGGCGTCGTGGGCGTCGAGGTGCCGAACCAGAAGCCGACGCCCGTCGGCATGCGCGAGATCCTCGAATCCGCGGACTGGGGCGAAACCAAGGCCGAACTGCCGATCGCCCTCGGCAAGGACGTCTCCGGCGCCCCGATCGTCGCCGATCTCGCCCGCATGCCCCACTTGCTCATCGCGGGCGCTACCGGCTCGGGCAAATCGGTCTGCGTCAACAGCATCGTGGCCTCCCTCGTCTACCACGCCGGCCCGAAGAAGGTGCGGCTGCTGATGGTGGACCCCAAGATCGTCGAGCTGCAGGTCTACAATTCGCTGCCGCACATGCTGATCCCGGTCGTGACCGACCCCAAGAAGGTCCCCGGCGCCCTCAAGTGGTTGCTCTCCGAGATGGAGAAGCGCTACCAGATCTTCGCCAAGTGCGGCGTGCGTAATATCGCTTCCTTCAACACCCGCAAGGCGCCCGACGCCGCGGAGAAGGACAAGGAGAAGGAGGGAGCCGTGGCGGAGGTTCCCACCGAGCTCAATATCGATGTCCCACGCGACCTGGAGATCGAGATCCCCGAGAAGCTTCCCTACATTGTCTGCATCATCGACGAGCTCGCCGACCTGATGATGGTGGCCCCGGCCGAGATCGAGACCTCGATCGCTCGCCTCGCGCAGCTCGCGCGCGCCGCCGGCATCCACCTCATCGTGGCCACCCAGCGGCCATCGGTGAACATCATCACCGGTTCGATCAAGGCCAACCTGCCCTCCCGCATCGCGTTCCAGGTCACCTCCAAGGTGGATAGCCGCGTCATTTTGGACGAGGCCGGAGCGGACCAGCTCATCGGGCGGGGTGACCTGCTCTTCATGCCGCCGGGCACCAGCCGGCTCGTGCGCGCCCAGGGCGCCTTCATTTCGGACGAGGAGATCGCCCGCATGGTCGAGCACCTGAAGAAGAACGGCCCGCCGGCCTATCGCCAAGAGGTGCAGGAACAAGTTGATCGGGTGGGGGATGACGATGAGAAGGGCGACGGCCTGGACGATCTCGAGGAAGGCAGCGACGACGATCTGCTGCCGCAGGCGATCGATGTGCTCAAGAGCACGCGCCGCGCCTCGACTTCCATGCTCCAGCGGCGCCTGCGCATCGGCTACAATCGCGCGGCCCGCCTCATGGAGCTCATGGAGCAGAAGGGTATTGTCGGACCCGAGAACGGGGCCCAGCCGCGCGAGATCCTCGCCGACTTGGACCGTCTCTGACCCGGTTGCTCGCGGACCGAAGGTTGGTCGCACCGACCTTCGGCATCCCCGGCGCAAAAGGGGCTTCACCTCTGGTAGGCTTTTCCCCACATTCACCCCATGCAGACCATCGGCGAGCGACTCGAGGAAGCGCGCAAACGCAAAGGGATCTCCATCCGCGAAGCCTCCGAGGCGACGAAAATTCGCAGCGATTACCTTCAGAAGTTCGAGAACAACACGTTCGAACTGAATCTGCCCGACATCTATGTCCGCGGTTTCTTGCGCACCTACGCGCACTATCTGAAGCTCAATTCCGAGAAGCTGCTAACCGATTACGCTTCGCTGGGCCTGAGCGATTCGCGCGAAACCCGCCGCCATTCGGACCATCGCGAGATCATGGGCCGGATCGACCTTCCGGATGCGAGCAAATCGGCGCCGGCGCCCGACCTGGAGCCGCCGTCGTCGAAGGGGCAACCGGCGGCCTCCCGCTCGGTGCCCACCGCGGTGGTGACTGGCGCACCGAGCGCCGACCGTCGGGAAAAGGTCAAACTCCCGATCATCATCGGCGGCGCTGTTCTCGCGCTCATCGTACTTTTTGTGCTCGTGCGGGCTTTGTGGCCGGAATCCTCGCCGGCCTCCGGCAAGACGCCGGCGCCCGCCAATGGCGGTGCCGATCTCCCGGCGCAGCCCGCCGCGGTCACCGATCGCAACGTGATCCGGCTCGTGGCCTTGGGCAACGTCTGGGTGAAGGTGGTCCAGCAGTCGGACAACAAGACCCTTTTGGAGGGAGATCTGCTCAAGGGCGAGACGCGGGCTGTGCTGCGCAACGGCAAGGTGTTCGTTTCCTACGATCCGGGCCGCAATCTGCAGGTCGAAGTGCTCGGATCCCGTTTTCGGATGAGTGCCGATGGGCAGGGGCGCAATCGTATCGACGAACCCGCGCCCTGAGCCTCGCCGCAGCGGCCCGCCGCCGCTTGCCTCGGCAGGGTGATGCGTTCGTGCCTCCTCCGCCGGGGCGGCACAAGGGGGCGGCCCACAGGCCCGCACTTGTCTGCGAATAGTGAATGCGGGGGAGCGCGACGAGCAGGCGGTCAAGGTGCGGCGATGGCCGCATCGAGCGCCGCGAGCACGCGGTCGAACTCCGCCCGCAACTCCGCGATCGCGGCCGGAGCGGCGGACAGGTTGCCGGATTTCGCGATCGCCTCGATCCGCTCGGTGATGGTCCGGAAGTGCTTGGCGCCGAAGTTCCCAGCGCTTCCTTTCAGCCCGTGGGCGACTTTGGCGAGGCGCACGGAGTCGTTCGCGGCGGCACAGGCGTCGAGTTCGTCGAGATGGGGGGGGGTATCCTCGCGAAACATCTGCACGATCTCGGCCACGAAGGACTCGTCGCCGCCTCCGATGGTGCGGAGGTTGGTCAATGCGGCCTGCTCGATCGGGGGCGGGAGCGGTTGTTCAGGCATGGCGCGCTGGGGTTGGACCGGGAGGCGAGGGCGGACACTTCTCTATCGACCGAAAAGGGCGGTTATGAAATCCGATCATCGGCGGGCGCCGCGATCACGACTCCCATTCAAAGGAGGAATTCTCCTCGATCTGCTCGATCGTGGTCAAACCGAGGAGCACCTTCTTGAGGCCATCGTACCGCAGCGGCTGGTAGCCGACCTTGCGGGCGGCGGCGACGATCTCGGAGACGCTGCGGCCGTTCGAGATGTGGGCGCGGATCTCCTCGGTGATGAGCACGAGTTCGTGGAAGGCCACGCGGCCGCGGTAACCGGTATTGCGGCAGTAGGGACAGCCGCGACCGCGGTAGAAGGGGACGTCGGCGACGCCCTCGTCGTGGAAATAGCGTTGCAGCACCTCGCGGGGGGGGAAGTAGGCCTCCTTGCATTTCTCGCAGATGCGCGCGGCGAGACGCTGGGCCAGCACCCCGATGACGGACGGGGCGACCATGTAGGACGCGACGCCCATCTCCATGAGGCGGAGGACGGCCTGCGGCGCGGAGTTGGTGTGCAGGGTGGCGAGGACGAGGTGGCCGGTGAGGGCGGCCTCGGTGGCGATCTTGGCCGTCTCGGCATCGCGGATCTCGCCGAGCAGGATGACGTCGGGATCCTGCCGCAGCAGCGCGCGGAGCATCGAGGCGAAGTCGAGGCCGATCTCGGACTTGACCTGCGTTTGGTTGACGCCGGCCATCTGGATTTCGATCGGATCCTCGATGGTGGAGATGTTGAGACCGGCGTTGTTGAGTTCGTGGAGGACCGCGTAGAGGGTGGTGGTCTTGCCGGAGCCGGTCGGGCCTGTGACGAAGATGATGCCGTTGGGGCTCTGAATCAGGCGGCGGAAGGGGCGCAACATCGTCTGCGACATGAGGAGCTTGTCGATCGTGAGGATGTCCTTCTTGCCGGTGACGTTGAGGATGCGGACGACGACTTTCTCGCCGTATTGCGACGGGATGGTGGAGATGCGGAAGTTCGCCTTGTTGGTGCCGAGCGGCAGGGTGATGCGGCCGTCCTGGGGCAGGCGGCTTTCGGAGATGTCGAGGTCGGCGAGGATCTTGATGCGGGTGATGATCGCGGAGTGGAGGACCTTGGCGAAGGTGAGAACCTCGCGAAGGAAGCCGTCGACGCGAAAACGGATACGCGTCTGCTCCTCCATCGGCTCGATGTGGATGTCGGTGGCGCGTTCGCGCAGGGCGAAGTGGATCACGGCATCCACGATTTGGATCACGCCTGAGGATTCGCCGAGGCTGAGCAGGGCCTCCTCCGAGAGCGCGGTGGCGCTCAGCGAATGGGCTTTCGCGAACTCGTTGAGGCAGTCCTCGATGCCCTTCTCGGTCGAGTAGTGGACGGCGATGGCGTCGGCGATCTCGCAGGGCAGGCTGAAGACCGGACTGACCGGCCCCTGCACGATGTGCCCGATGCGGCGCACGAGGTCCGGGTTCTCGGGTTCGGCCATCGCGACGGTGGTGACGCCATCGAGGACGTAGATGGGGATGCTGCGGGTCTTGGTGGCGATCTCGACGGGGATCTTCTCGAGCGCTTCGTCGGAGATGAGGGAGGCGAGCGGGTCGACGTAGGCCTTGCCGATCGAGTTGCCCCAGAGGGTGCAAGCCTGGTCCTTGGGCAGATGCTTCTCGGTGATGATCGCCTGGAGCATGGGCAGAGTGCCCAGGCCGTGGTCGGCGCCGAGTTGCGCGATCGAGTCGAGCGCGATCAGCGGGGGAACTCCGGTCGAGATCAGTTCGACGAAACGCCTATTTGCGACGCCTTGCATTTTTTTTCCGGCGGGTCGTGAAGATCTGGCTGATTTCCATCTGGTCGAGGATCTCCTTGGCGAAGAGTGATCCGGTGCGCTCGAGCCGCAGTTCGCGCAGCAATTGCGGCAAGGAGTAGCGGACCTCGCGGATGTTCAGGCCGATCTCGAGCTCCTCGGCGGGCTCTGACGCGTTGTCGGACATCGGGCTATTCGTCGCCGAAATTGTCGTTGATCGTGTCGCTGAGCACCTTCGCCATCGTTTCCTTGGGCGTGTCCTTGCGGACGAAATTGACGGCCCCAAGTTCGAGGCATCGCTCGACGACATGGCGGGTGGCGAGCGAGGTGAGCATCACGACGACGGCATTGGGGTCGCTGGCGCTGATTCTCTCCAGTGCGCCCAAGCCGTCCAGGATCGGCATGTTGACGTCCAGCAGGACGAGGTCGGGGCGATGCTGTCCGTAGAGCACCACCGCCTGTTCGCCATCGGCCGCCTCGATGATGGTGGGGTTGCCGAGTTTGCGCAGGATGAGCCCGATGTATTTGCGGATATGAGGCTCGTCGTCGACGACCAGGACTGTGCCGCTAAACTCCATGCGCAAGCGAGGGGAGGGTGAGCCGGAAGGCGGCCCCGCCGGTTTCACGGTTCGCCGCCCCGATCGCCCCGCGGTGGGCTTCGACGATCTTGCGGCAGATGGCCAAGCCGAGGCCCGTGCTCTTTTCTCCTCCGGTGGGCTTGACCGAGGTCTTGCCGAAACTGGTGAAGAGCATGTTCATTTCGTCGAGAGGGATGCCGGGACCTTGATCCAGAACGGAAATGGTTTGGTGAGTACCGTCTTCGGTAAACTCCACCGTTATAGTCGTCCCGGGCGGAGAAAACTTGATCGCATTGCTCAGAAGATTGTCGAGCACCTGGCGAACCTTGCGCGCGTCGATCAGGAGGGGGCGGGACGGCTTGAACGGGTGGCAGTGGATCTTCATCTGCTTGCGTGCCGCGGTGAGGCCGTTGAGGAAGACCGCGTCGTGGACCACGTCGGCCAGGTTGGTCGGGGTCAGGTCGAGACGCATCTCGCCGCTCTCGATGATCGAGATGTCCAGCAGTTCGTTGAGCAGGTCGAGCATCACATGCGTCGCGGAATGAACGCTGCGGATCATCGCCCGTTGGTCTTCCGAAAGCTCGCCGGACGAGCCCTCGAGCATGAACTCGGACAACCCGCGGATTGACGTCAGGGGGTTGCGGAGGTCGTGGGCGGCGATGCCGAGGAAGTGGTTCTTGGCGGCATTGGCTTTGCTCAAATCGGAGATGAGATGCTCCTGGTGTTCGAACAAGGCGCGGATCTGGAGGTGGGTGCGGATGCGGGCGATCACCTCGCGGGGTTGGAAGGGCTTGATCACGTAGTCGATTCCGCCCGCCTCGAACCCGGTGACGATGTCATCGGGTTGGTTCTTGGCGGTAATGAACACCACCGGGACGTTCGCGCTCGCGGGTTCGGCCTTGAGCCGCCGGCAGGTCTCGAAGCCGCTGATGCCCGCCATCACCACATCCAGAAGGACCAGGTCCGGCTGGAAGCTGGGAAAGGCGGTCAGGGCCGCCTCCCCCGAGTCGACCTCTGCGATCACGTAGCCCTCCGGGCGCAGGATGGATGAAATGATGCGCGAGTTCATCCGATCATCTTCGACGACCAGGATGCGGCGGCCGGTGAGGTTGATGGGCGCGGTCTCTTGGCGGGTGGCGACGGATTGGGTCATTGTGCGCGGCGCTGGCTTGAGGTTGTTAACCCCAAGGCGGAAAGGCAATAGCGCCGGCAACCGAGGTCCCACCGCCTTGCCCGACGCTGTTCCTAGGGTACTTCTCGCATCAAGGAATCGCGATGCGTTGATAAACGCCTTGCGTCCTGCCGCACTTTGGCAACCTTCCCGGGCTCAGCCCAACTCCTTTCTATGTCCAACTCCTTCGTTTTCTCCTCCGAATCCGTGGGTGAGGGTCACCCCGACAAAGTCGCCGACCTCATCTCCGACAGCGTGCTCGACGCCTGCCTTGCGCAGGATCCGGCCAGTCGCGTGGCCTGCGAGACCATGGTGAAATCCAACATGGTCATCATCGCCGGCGAGATCACCACGAGTGCGAAGATCAACTACGAGCAGGTCGTGCGCGACGCCATCCGCGACGTCGGCTACGTCCACAACGACGACGTCTTCCACGCCGACCAGGTCTTCATCAACAACTACCTCACCCGCCAGTCCCCCGACATCGCGCAGGGCGTCAACGCCGCCGCCGCCGAGGGCAAGGAGACCGCCGAACAGGGCGCCGGCGACCAGGGGTTGATGTTCGGATACGCTTGCAACGAGACGCCCGAGATGATGCCCACGGCGATCATGTTCGCCCACCGCCTCGGCCGCGAGCTCACCAAGATCCGCAAGGCCGGCCTCGTCTCCTGGCTGCGCCCGGACGCCAAGTCGCAGGTCTCGATCCGCTACGAGAACGACAAGCCGGTGAAGGTGGAAAACGTGGTCATCTCCACGCAGCACACCCCCGAGGTCTCCCACGCCGCGATCAGCGAGTTCCTTGTCGAGCACGTCATCCGCCGCGTCATCCCGGCGAGTATGATCGATGCGAACACCAAGTTCCTGATCAATCCGACCGGCCGCTTTGTCGTCGGCGGGCCGCAGGGCGACTCCGGCCTGACCGGCCGCAAGATCATCGTCGACACCTACGGCGGCTGGGGCCGACACGGCGGCGGCGCCTTCTCCGGCAAGGATCCGTCGAAGGTCGACCGCTCCGCCGCCTACATGGCGCGCTGGGTCGCGAAGAACATCGTCGCCGCCGGCCTGGCCGACATCTGCGAACTGCA
Organism: Verrucomicrobiota bacterium; assembly: GCA_023446735.1. Classification (GTDB taxonomy): domain Bacteria; phylum Verrucomicrobiota; class Verrucomicrobiia; order Opitutales; family Opitutaceae; genus CAJCBL01. The sequence continues at coordinate 1,138 of JAEXPQ010000076.1, read as the reverse complement.
GGTGGCCTACGCCATCGGCTACCCGGAGCCGGTCTCGATCTGGGTCGACGCGATGGGCACCGCCAAAGTCGACGAGCGGAAGATTTCCGCCGCCGTGCGCGAGGTGTTCAGCTTCAAGCCGGCGAACATCATCAAGCAGCTCGATCTGCTTCGCCCGATCTACCGCCAGACGACCAACTACGGACACTTCGGCAAGGCCGAGCTGCCGTGGGAACAGCTCAACAAGGTCGAGGCCCTCCAGGTCGCGATCAAGAAGGTCTGAGCCATCACGTCACCGGCCGACCGCTTTACCCGAGGCTGTCGGCCGTTTTCCTCCCACCAACTTCTAGCCCGTTTTCCTCATGTCACAAGATTTCAAAGTCCGTGATCTCGCCCTCGCCGAACTCGGCCGCAAGGAGATCGCCATGGCCGAGGCCGAGATGCCCGGCCTCATGTCCGTCCGCGCCAAATACTCGAAGACCAAGCCGTTGGCCGGCGTCCGCATCACCGGCTCGCTGCACATGACCAACCAGACGGCCGTCCTCATCGAGACGCTCGTCGCCCTCGGCGCCAAGGTGCGTTGGGCCTCCTGCAACATCTTCTCCACCGTCGACAGCGCCGCGGCCGCCATCGCTCAGGCCGGCATCCCGGTGTTCGCCTGGAAGGGCGAGACGCTCGAGGAATATTGGGATCTCACCTGGCACGCGATCGTCGGCCCCGACGGCAAGGGCCCGCAGCTCGTCGTCGACGACGGCGGTGATGTGACCCTCCTCCTCCACAAGGGCTACGAGATGGAGCAGGGCTCTGATTGGGTGAACTCCGCCTCCGGTTCCCACGAGGAGCAGGTCATCAAGGACCTCCTCAAGAAGATCAAGGCGGCCCAGCCGGGCATCTTCACTGCCCTCGTGAAGGAGTGGCGCGGCGTCTCCGAGGAGACCACCACCGGCGTGCATCGCCTGTATCAGTTGCACGAAGTCGGCAAGCTTCTCGTGCCTGCGATCAACGTCAACGACTCCGTCACCAAGTCCAAGTTCGACAACCTCTACGGCTGCCGCGAGTCGCTGGCCGACGGCATCAAGCGCGCCACCGACGTCATGATCGCCGGCAAGGTCGCGGTCGTCTGCGGCTACGGCGATGTCGGCAAGGGCTCGGCGCACTC
>JAEXPQ010000074.1 GCA_023446735.1 Verrucomicrobiota bacterium | reverse complement strand
GCGGGGGGGGCGCACGGATGAGGGTGAGGCGACATGGATGCCGCGTCGGCGTGCCGCGGCGAACGCATTTGCGCCCGGCGGCCGGGCGCCCGGATGGGCGGCGCGGCCCGCGGGGCGGGCGGCGGCGGGTGGGCCGCGGAGGGAACGAGCAGTCGAGTGACGAGACAGCGAGCGTCGAGAGCCGGAGCGACAAGCGAGACTCCGGGCAAACAGGCGCACGAAGTCAGCTCACCGACGGTCGGGCGCTCGCCCCTCGGCCCTCGTCCCTCGTCCACGGGATCACGTCAGTCCGCCGGCAGGGCGACGTGGAAGGTCGCGCCCTCGTTCGGCCGGCCCTCGCCGCGGACGGTGCCGCCGTGACGGTGGACGATGCGTTGCACGCTGGCCAGACCGATCCCGACGCCGTCGAACTCCTTCGCGGAGTGGAGGCGCTGGAAGACGCCGAAGAGTTTGTCGGTGTACTTGGGGTCGAACCCCGCGCCGTTGTCGCGGACGTAGAAACCGGCGAGCCCCGCGGGGGCGGGCTCCGGGCCGAGCTCGATCACGGCATCGGGCCGGCGGGCGGTGTATTTGACGGCGTTCGACAGGAGGTTGACCAGCACCTGGCGCAGCAGGGTGGCATCGCCCGTCACGGTGGGCAGCGGGCCGATGCGCCAGGCGATGGAGCGGCTGCCGATGGCGGGGGCGAGGTCGGTGGCGACCACCTCGCGGACGATGCGGTCGAGCGGGACGGGGTCGCGGCGCAGTTCGCGGCGGTTGAGGCGGGAGAAGGCGAGGAGCTCGTCGATGAGGCCGCTGAGGCGGGCGGCTTCGCTGTCGACGATGCCGAGGAAACGGGCGAGGTCCGCATGGGCGGCGGGCGGCAGGTGCTTGCGGGCGAGGGTGGCGAAGCCCGCGATGTTGCGCAGCGGGGCGCGGAGGTCGTGGGAGACGCTGTAGGAGAAGCTCTCGAGCTCGTGCACCGCCGCCTCCAATTCCTCGGTACGACGCCGGACCCGTTGCTCGAGGTCGTCGTTGAGGCGGCGGATCTCGGCCTCGGCCTCCTTGAGGCGGGTGATGTCGACGATCACGCCGATGGCCTCCCACGTGCCGGACGCGAGGCGTTGAAGCGAGACGCGTTCGGCGAGCCAGTAGGTGCGGGAGCCGCGCACCACGCGGAACTCGTGCGCGTAGCCGGGATGGCCTTCGGCGAGGGCGGCCTCGGAGCGCGCGGTCATCGCGGCGAGCTCGGGTGTGCTCTCGAGGGTCCAGAGCTGGTGGGAGCGGCGCAGCGCGGCGGTGTCGAGCAGTTCGTCGGCGATGTGGCCGCGAATGTCCTGGAACGACCAGTCGTGGCCGGGGCCGGCGGGGCGCCGGACGATCTGGGCGGTCCAGAGCAGGCAGCCGGCGCGCTGGATGACGTTCTCCAGCCAGCCGGCCTGGCGGGTCAGCTCCTTGGCCTGGACGGCGACCAGCCGCCGCAGCCGGCGTTGGTGCAGGTAGGCACCGAAGGCGAGCAGGAGGAAGACGCCCAGCAGGACGGCGACCCAGGTGACGACCTGCTCGCGGGTGAGGCGGCGGTCCTCGAAGGTGCTGTACCAGCGGTTGTAGATCTGTTCGTACTCGCCGTTGCGCATGATGACCGCGAGCCCCTCGTTGAGTTCGCTGGTGAGCTCGTCGTCGCCTTTGCGAAGGGCGAAGGAGTAGGCCATGCGCGAACCGGACAGGGAGAAGCTCGCGGGGTCGATGTTGCGGACCTTGTCCCGCTCGATGATCGACAGCACCGTGAGCCGGGAGGCTACGAGCGCGTCGGCTTCGCCGACGTCGACGGCCCGCACGCTGTCCTCGACCGAGCGGACCGGGACGATCCGGTCCCGCAGGCCGTGCGTGCGCAGGTATTCCTCGCCGGCGCTGCCGGGGTGCACCGCGACGCGGCGGGTCGCGAGGTCGGCGAGGGAGCGGATGGGCGGGGTGCCGCGGCGCACGAACACCGAGGCGCTGAGGCGGAGGTAGGGGACGCAGAGGTTGAACTGGCGTTTGCGCTCCTCCGTGTGCGCCAGGGGCAACGCGACATCGATCTCGCCGGTCTGCAGCAGTCGCACGAGATCGGGCGCCGGGTAGGGCGAAAACTCGACCTCCAGGTCGACCGCGTGCGCGGAGGCGCGGAGCAACTCGGCCGCGAAGCCGTGCACGTTCCCGTCGGAGTCATAGAAGACGTAGGGAAACGCGTCCGGGATCGTGCCGGCGCGGATCACTCGCTCCGGTGGCGGTGGGGCCGGGGGCGGAGTCTGTGCCGGGAGCCGGCCGAGGACGCACACCCACAACGCGGCGACGAGGACGAGCCGCGCGATCCGGAGGCGGGCTGGGCGGAGAAGGCTGATGCCCTTGGTATCGGCCGCTCCGCGGGGGTCTTGATCGGGGGATCCGTGCGGTCGCGAATCGGTCGCCCGCTCCATCCGGAACGCAGGGGCGCCGGCCTGTGGCGCCCCTGCAGCTCGATCACACTGTCACGCCTCGGTGCGGGGGCGGCGAACCGCCCCCGGTCGCCTCAGCGCCCGAGGTGGTTACGGAAGCGCAGCAGCGCTTCGAGGAAGTAGTAGTCGCCGTAGACCAGCGGGACATCGATCTCGTGTTTCTCCGGAATGTGGCCGACGGCGTGCATCAGGATGAAGCCTCCGTTTTCGCCCAATCGCGCCCGATAAGCGGGCGACGACAACGCGCGCAGCTGCGTTTCCGCGGTCGCGAGGTAGTCGCGGGCGAGGGCGGGTTCGGAGAATGTGGCCAGCTCGATCAGGGCCGAGCACATGACCGCGGCGGCGGAGGTGTCGCGCGGCGCCTGCGGGATGTCGGGGGCGTCGTAGTCCCAGTAGGGAATCTTGTCGGCCGGAAGACGCGGGTGGGCGAGGAGGAACCCGGCGATGCGCTGGGCCTGCGCGAGGTATTCGGGGCGGCGGGTCTCGCGGTACATCATCGTGAAGCCGTAGAGCCCCCACGCCTGCCCGCGCGCCCACGCGGAGCCGTCGGCGGCGCCCTGCACGGTTTGTTTGCCGCGCACGGCGCTGGTGGCCGGGTCGTAGTCGACGAGGTGGAAGCTGCTCGCGTCGGGCCGGAAGTGGTTGGCGAGGGTCTTGTCGGCGTGGGACAGCGCGATCTCGCGCAGGCGCTCCTCGCCGCTCTCGCGGGCGGCCCAGGTGAGCAGCTCGAGGTTCATCATGTTGTCGACAATCACTGGATATTGCCAGCGACCGAAATCCCAGGAACGGATGAGGCCGACCTCGGGACGGAAACGCGTCGCCAGGGCGCGGGCGCCGTCGAGCAACACGGCGCGGTAGTCGGCCCGGCCGGTGAGCCGCAGCCCCTGGCCGTAGCTGCACCCGAGCATGAAGCCGGTGTCGTGGTGCCCGGTGAAATGCCGGAGGGACTCGAGCCGGCCGGTGTAGTCCTCGGCCGCGGCCTTCCATTTCGCGTCGCCGGTGAACTCGTGGATCAACCAGAGCGAGCCGGGGAAGAACCCGCTGGTCCAGTCCTCGACCTTCACGGTCTTGGGTCGGCCGTCGACGGCGGTGCGCGGCAGGCGCGGGTCGCCCTTCACCTGGTCGAGCAGGAGCGTGTACTGGCTTGCGGCGAACGCGAAGTCCTCGCGGATCACGTCGGCCATGGCGGGTTCGGTGGCACGGGCCGGGGTGAACAGGGCGGTGGCGGCCAGCAGGCCGAGCAGCAGGGGACGGGGTGACATGCGGCCACTCTCGGCGCGTGCCCCGGCGGAGCAAGGCGCCGCCGAAGGGGACGGTCAGATGCGACGGCCGCTGAATGAATCGCCCGCGGCGGGCGAGGGGGGCGCCGCCGTCGCCGTCGGCGAGATTTCACAACCGCGGGTTTGCCGTCTTCGTCGGCGCCGGCCAACCTGCCGCGGTTTTCCCATGGCAACCAAGAAGGCTCCCACCAAGCGCATCGGTATCCTCACCGCCGGCGGCGACAGCCCCGGTCTCAACGCCGCCATCCGCGCCGTCGGCAAGACCGCGGTCGGCCGGTACGGCTGGGAGCTGATCGGCTTCCGCGACGGCTTTCTCGGCATGATCGAGGATCGCTGGGTGAACCTCGATAAGCGCGGCCTGGTCGGGATGCTCACCCTCGGCGGCACCGTGCTTGGCACCTCGCGCGACAAACCCCACCGCATGCCGGTCGAAGGCGGCGGCACGAAGGACATGACCGCCGCGATCGTGAAGACCTACAAGCGCCACAAGCTCGACGCGCTGGTGTGTATCGGGGGTGGCGGCACGCACAAGAACGCCGCCCGCCTGGCCGAGCAGGGGCTCAACATTGTCTCCCTGCCCAAGACCATCGACAACGACGTCGCCTTCACCGACGACACGATCGGGTTCGACACCGCGCTGGGCATCGCCACCGAGACGCTCGACCGCCTCCACAGCACGGCGCACAGCCACCATCGCATCATCATCGCCGAGATCATGGGGCACCGCGCCGGCTGGCTCGCGCTGGGCGCGGGCATCGCGGGCGGGGCGGACGTGATCCTCATCCCCGAGATCCCGTACGATGTGGAGAAGGTCGCCGCGGCAATCCGCCATCGTTCCGAGCACGGCTTGAACTTCAGCATCGTCGCCGTGGCCGAGGGCGCGCTCCCGGCCTCCGACGCCAACGAGCTCCAGGTACTTCTGCGGCGGCGCGACCGGGCGCGCAACGATGTGGAGAAGAAGGAGGCCAAGCAGGCGCTCGCCGCCTGGGACAAAGCCCGCGCCGGCCACACCATGCGCCTGGCGAAACTGCTCGAGGAGCTCACGCACCTCGAGGCGCGCGTCACGATTCTCGGGTATGTGCAGCGGGGCGGGACGCCGTCCTGCCACGACCGGCTGCTCGCCACCCGGCTCGGCGCCGCCGCGGTGGAGTTTATCCGCGAGGGCAAGTTCGGCCACATGGTCGCCGCCAGCGGCGACAAACTTGTGGCCGTGCCGATCGCCAAGGTCGCGAAGGGCATCAAGACGGTCCCGGCCGACCATTGGTGGGTCGAGTCCGCCCGCCGGGTGGGAACCAGTCTCGGCGATTGAGCGCGCGGCCGCCCGCCGCCCGGTCGCGCGGCGCCTTTCGGGCGGTCCGGCGATTTTCGGCGGGCTTTCGCCCGGATTGCCCGTTGGGCTGGCCGCCGAAACCCACGGCATGAGTCCCTCCGCACAGAACTCCGGCAGAAAGCGGCCGGTCACCGTCGAGTCCGTCACCACGACGGTCCTCGGCTCCGGCGCGGGCGCCGCGCCCACGCCGCCGTCCGATCCTGCCCGCGATCCGAACCTGGTCCGGGTCTTCGACGGCTACGGTCGCGAGCTCTTCGTGCCCCGGGCGGAGTGGCGCGAACGTGTCCTAGTTCATCGGCTACAGGAGGCGCGCGACGATCCCGAGGCGTTGGGCCAGGTCATCCGACTCGCGCTCGACGACGGCTTTCTCGACGAGGTGATCGAGCCGGCCGAGCATCTGGCCGCGATCGATCCGATCCCGGAACGGGCCGCGATTCTGCTCGCCGGCGTCTATTTCGGGAAGAAACGCTTCGACGAGGCCGAGCGGGTGCTGCGGCGAAGCGTCGAGCGGAGCGGCGAGACCGGCACCCTTCTGGCCAATCTCGCGGAGATCGAGGCGGAACGGGGCGACGGGGCGCGGGCGTTGGCCACGGCGTGGCGGGCGCTCGAGCTCGATCCCAATCTGGACAACGCGTTCGCGCGGTACCTGGCGGGGCACGCCGACGAGGGTAATCCGGCGAACCGGCTCGCGGCCCTGCAGCGCATCGCGGCCTTGCCGGGCAGTTGGCGCGCGCGGCTGTGGCTCGCGCGCGCGGCGCTCGAGCATCGCGCCCTTGATGAAGCGCTGGCCCTCTATCGGGAGGCGCTCGCGCTCGCGGGGGCTCCGGTTCCCGCCGACTTGCTCGGGCAGATGAGCGCGGACCTCGGCAACGCCGCGCACCTGCCCGAGTTGCTGGAGCTCGCCGCCCCGCGTTTCGACGTCGCGTTCCACGGGCTCGCGGTCGGCAACAATCTCCTCAAGGCGAATCTCGATCTCGGCCGGCTCGACGCCGCCCGTGTGCTCCTCGACCGGCTGTACGCCCAGCAGCGCCCCGACTGGAAGGCTGCTCTCGACCATTGGGATGGCGAGCTGGCCAAGGCGCGGGTCGGCACGGCGGCGTTCCCGGCGGACGCGAAGCTCGTGCTGGCGATGCTGCATGGCGACGGCCCCGTCTGGCTCCCGGCCGACTCGGCGGCCGCCGAGCTGTTCCCCACCGCCACCGGCGAGCGGGTCCAGCTCGCCTTCCTCGGCAGTAGTGGGGAAACGGGGATGGAGGGCGAGCGGATCCAGGCCGGTTTGGCCGACGGGCCCGGCCGGCTCGCGCGGGCGTTGCCGTTGTTCCTCGCCGAGCAGACGTACTTCGGTGCGGGTGTGCAGGTTCGCCCGCTCGTGCCCTGGGTTCGTGGCGACACTTCGGCGTTCGTGTTCTGCGCGGTCCCGTGGAGCGACGAGGAGGCGGCGCGGCATGCGCGCGGCGTGGAGCCGCCGGCGGACTACGTTGTGGCGACCCATCTGCGGGCCGTGGCGGAACCGTGGCGGGTCGAACTGCGCCTCATCCGCGCGATCGATGGCCGGGTGTGCGGGACGGCCGCCGCGGACTTTCCGGTCGCTCGTCCCGAGGCGGCGTTGCGGCGGCTCGCAGCGGACCTGCTCCAGCTTCTTCATCAGGAGACCGGTCTCGAGTTGTCGGATCCGCCGGCGAACTACCAGGTGCCTGCCGGTCCGGGGTTCGGCTTCTACTTGCTGGGACTGGAGAAGCTGCTCGCGGTGCGTTGCCATGCGGCCGATCCGGCGTCGGTCGGCGATCTTCATGGCGAGCGCGGGATTCTCGACAGCCAGCTGCACTTTTGCCTCGCCGAGCCCGGCCACCTCGTGCCGCGACTCGTGCTGGCGCAGACGCTCAAGCGGATGGCCGCGATCCGCCCGACGGTCGTCGCCGAATACCGCGAGAAGGTCGCGTGGTTGCAGCACGACCGGCCGCTTCCGGCGCCGGCGCAGGGTGTGCTCCAGCGTCTCTTCGCGGAGGTCTTTCCGCCGCGTCCGCCCGCTGGCGGGGCTGCGCCGTGAGCGCGTGGGCGGGGACCGCGCGGTGGCGGTGCCGCGGCGTTTTCGGGTCCGGATGTTTGTCCTCACGGTCGTGAGTGCAAACGTCCGGGGGGCGGCTGTCCTTGGGGGCGGGGTTGCTGCGACTTCGTCTCGCCTTTTTCCGGCTCATGCCCGGGGTTTTCACTGGCTCGCGGCGGGGGGGATTTCTACGGTCCGCGGCATCCACGAACCGATGAATCACCCTGTCGCTCCCGCCCAGTCCACTGCCGATTGGATCAACGCGCTTGCCGCGTTCCTGCAGAGCCAGCCGGGCGTGGAGGCCGTGAAGGTCGACCCGGCGGCGCGCAAGGTCTCCGTGGCGACACTGGGGCAAGTCGATCTCGCGCTGCTCGACCAGCGGTTGCAGGAGGTGATCGCGGCGTTGGAGGAGAAACTGGCGACGATGCCGGCGGCGGGTGTCGCGGCGCCGAGCGGTTTCCTGGTGAGGCAGGAAGGCGAGGCGTCGGTCGTTTCGAAGCAGAGCTGCGAAACGGCGCCGCATTTCTGGAAGTGGCGCGAGTACCATTGGCCCGAGACCCCCGAGGAGGAGGAAGAGGAGGAGGACTGGCGCGTGCTGGCCGGGTTCGCCACCGCGTGCTGGGTGTTCGGCACCACCGCCTTCGTGTTGAAGACGGCGGGCCTGGTCGCGCCGGACGCGGTTGCGATCAAGGTCCTCTACGGGCTCTCCATCCTCACCGGCGGCTACGATGCGGCGATCGACGTGTGGGCGAAGATCCGCAAGGGCGAGCTGGATATCCATTTTCTGATGCTGGCCGTGGCCGCCGGCGCCTCGGCGATCGGCCACTGGGACGAAGCGGCGTTGCTGCTGTTCCTGTTCTCCGCGTCCGGCGCGATGGAGGCGTATGCGCTTAACCGCACGCACCGCGAGGTCGACTCGCTGTTGAAGGCGGCGCCGAAGGAGGCCACGCGCGTCGACGCCGGCGGCAGGCAGACGGTGATCAAGGTCGAGGAGATCGCGCTCGCGAACACGCTCTTCGTGAAACCCGGCGAGGCGTTCCCGGCCGACGGCGTGGTGAGCAAGGGCAAGACCGCCGCGGACGAGGCGAACCTCACCGGCGAGGCGCGCCCGGTCGAGAAGGCCGAGGGCGACCAGGTCTTCAGCGGCACGATCAATCTCTGGGGCGCGGTCGAGTTCAAGGTCGAGCGCCTGCCCGCCGAATCGACGCTGCAGCGCATCATCCGCCTCATCCAGACGGCGCAGAAACTCAAGGCGCCGAGCGAACGGTTCACCGACAAGTTCGGCGGACGCTACACCTACGGCGTGCTCGGCATGACCGCCGCGATGTTCTTCGTTTGGTGGCTCGGCTTCGGTATCCAACCCTTCGACAACCTCGTGCTGGCCGACGGCACCGAGGTGCGCTCGGCGTTCTATCGCGCGATGACGTTGCTCGTCGTCGCCAGCCCGTGCGCGCTGGTGCTCTCGATCCCGTCGGCGATCCTCGCGGCGATCGCGTGGGGCGCCAAACACGGCATCCTGTTCCGAGGCGGTGCGGCGATCGAGAAGCTCGCGGAGGTGAACCTCGTCTCGCTCGACAAGACGGGCACGCTCACCACCGGCGACCTCGAGGTCGTGGGCTACGAGAGCTACCCGCCCGGCCGCGAGCAGGAGGTGTTGGAGCTGGCGTATTCGCTCGAACAGAACTCGCAGCATCCGATCGCCCGCGCGATCACCAGCTACGGCCGCAAACATGGTGTGAGCGAGCATGCCATCGCGGAGTTCCAGTCGATCACCGGCCAGGGCCTGAAGGCGAAGCAGGGCGACGCCACGATCATGCTTGGCCGTCGCGAACTGCTCAACGAGGGCCCGCTCGCCGGCTGGATCAAGGATGTGCCGCCGGCCTCGCCGGAGCTGTCCGAGGTGTGGGTGATCGGCAAGGGCGTGATCGGCCGCGTGCTTCTCAAGGACGAGGTGCGCACGCAGTCGAAGGCAGTGCTCGCCGAGATGAAGCGTCTTGGTCTGCGCACTGTCATGCTCACCGGCGATCGCCGCCAAGCGGCGGAGTCGGTGGCGAAGGAGCTGGGTCTCGACGAGGTGCGCGCCGGCCTGACGCCGGAGGCGAAGGTCGCGGCGATCCAGGAGTTTCGCCACGCCGGGATGAAGGTCGCGATGGTCGGCGACGGGGTAAACGACGCCCCGAGCCTCGCCGCCGCCTACGTGTCCGTGGCGATGGGCGCCCGCGGCAGCGACGCCGCGCTCGAGCAGAGCGAGGTCGTGTTGATGAACGACAAGATCGAGAACTTCCTCGCCGCGTTTCGCCTCAGCCAGCGCGCGCGCCGCGTGATCAAGCAGAACCTCTTCATCTCGCTCGGTACGGTGGTCATCATGGTCGGTTGCTCGATGGCCGGCATCGTTCCGCTGACCATCGGCGTGTTCGCCCACGAGGGCAGCACGGTGGTGGTCTGCCTCAACGGCCTGCGTCTGCTCTTCGGTAAAGATCGTGCCTGATGCGGCCGCGGGCGCGCGCCGGGTTTGCCCTCGGCGGGCAACCCTGTCTGAGTGGCGGGATGAGTGATTCCTGGATTCGAATCCGGTTTTTTCGCACCGCCCGGCGGCTCCTCGCCGCGGGGTTGACCGTGGCGGCCCTGGCC
>JAEXPQ010000050.1 GCA_023446735.1 Verrucomicrobiota bacterium | reverse complement strand
ACAAGGTGCCGATGCGCATCTATCCGGCGGTTCACTACACCATGGGCGGCCTCTGGGTCGACTACAACCTGATGTCGAACCTCCCCGGCCTGTTCGTCCTCGGCGAAGCCAACTTCTCCGACCACGGCGCGAACCGCCTCGGCGCCTCCGCCCTCATGCAGGGCCTGGCCGACGGCTACTTCGTCCTCCCGACCACCATCTGCAACTACCTCGCCACGCAGAAGCCCGGCTCCTGCCCGAAGCCCGACGGCGAGGCGTTCGCCGCCGCCGAGAAGAACGTGCGCGACATCAACGAGCGTCTCCTCGCCATCAAGGGCAAGCGCACCGTGCAGAGCTTCCACAAGGAACTCGGCAAGATCATGTGGGACAACTGCGGCATGGGGCGCACCAAGGAGTCCCTCGAGCGCGCCCTCGACCTCATCCCGAAGCTGCGCGCGGAGTTCTGGCGCGACGTGAACGTCCCCGGCTCCGGCGACGACCTCAACCAGTCCCTTGAGCGCGCCAACCGCGTGGCCGACTTCTTCGAGCTCGGCGAGCTCATGTGCCGCGACGCCCTGTCCCGCGCCGAGTCCTGCGGCGGCCACTTCCGCGAGGAAAGCCAGTATCCGGACGGCGAGGCCATGCGCAACGACGCCGAGTACGCCTTCGTCTCCGTCTGGGAGTTCAAGGGCGTCGACGCGGCCCCCGTGCTCCACAAGGAGCCCCTCGTGTACGAGGAGGCCAAGATGGTCACCCGCTCCTACAAGTGAGCCGCGCCACCCACCAAAACACTTAACGATTCCAACCTTTTCCCGCCCATGAAAGTTAAGCTCAAGGTCTGGCGCCAGAAGAACGCCTCCACCGCCGGCGAGTTCAAGCACTACGACACCCCGGACCTCAACCCGAACATGTCCTTCCTGGAGATGCTCGATGTGGTCAACGAGGACCTCACCAACGCCGGCGAGGAGCCGATCGCGTTCGACCACGACTGCCGCGAGGGCATCTGCGGCACCTGCTCGGCCGTCATCAACGGCAAGCCCCATGGTCCGCACAAGGCCGTGGCCACCTGCCAGACCTACATGCGTTCCTTCAAGGAGGGCGACGAGATCACCGTCGAACCGTGGCGCGCCGCCCCGTTCCCGATCCTGAAGGATCTCATCGTCGACCGTAAGGCCTTCGACAAGATCATGCAGGCCGGCGGCTTCGTCAGCATCCGCACTGGCGCCCCGCAGGACGCCAACGCGCTGCCGATCGCCAAGGAAGTGGCTGATCTCGCGATGGACGCCGCCTCCTGCATCGGCTGCGGCGCCTGTGTCGCGGCGTGCAAGAACGCCTCCGCCATGCTCTTCACCGCCGCCAAGGCCGGTCAGCTCAACCTGCTCCCGCAGGGCCAGCCCGAGAAGGATCGTCGCGTGCTCGCGATGGTCGCCGCGATGGACGAGGCCGGCTTCGGCAGCTGCACCAACCAGTACGAGTGCTCGGCCGTGTGCCCGAAGCAGATCAGCCACGACTTCATCTCGAAGTTCAACCGCGATTACTTCATGGCCACCGTGCGGGCGACCTTCCAGCAGGCCCCGGCCGTCACGACCGGCGGCGGCGCCTGAGCACCTCCGCACGTTTCCCCCTCCCAAGCGCCACCCGCAACGGTGGCGCTTTTTTTGCGATCAATGAGGCAGTTCGAGCAGGCGGCTCAACTGTTTGAGGTGGCGCTGGAGTTCGTCGAGATCCTCGCCCAACGCGCGCTGTTCGGCGGCAGTGGTGGTGGCGAGGGCGCACAGTTCGATCGCGAGCTGATGCTCGGCGGTGCCGTTGGCCAGCTGGTTGGTCAGGCTGCCGGCGAGCCGGCCCATCGCCTCGGCCGGCGTGCGCTGGACCCGGCGGCGGATCCGGTCGGTCTTCAGGCGGGCATTCTCGATGATGCCGAGGGCCTCGGTGAACACCCCGGCCGCGAACTCGGCGACCGCCGCCCGGCGGGTCGCCTGCATCAGGTCCCGCTGTGCTTCCCGCAGCCGCTCCTCGGCGACCTTGTGCGCGGTCACGTCCCGGGAGATGCCGAAGGTGCCCGCGATGCGCCCGGCGGCATCGCGCAGGGGCAGTTTGGTGGTGGCCGCCCAGGTCACATGGCCGTCGGGCCAGGTCTCCTTCTCGACCACGTCGATGATCGGCTCCCCCGACTCCATGATCCGCAGCTCGTCGGCGCGGGCCTGGTCGGCGTGCTCGGCGGAGAAGAAGTCGTGGTCGCACTTGCCGTAGGCCTCCTGCGGATCCACGAGCCCGAGCTGGCGGGCCTGGCTGCGGCTGATCATCAGGAAACGACTGTCACGATCCTTGAAGTACACGCCGTTGGGCGTGTTCTCGAGCAGGGCCCGTAGCAGGTCGATCGAGGGCGGCGGGCGGTTGGGCGAGGGGGAGGAACCGGCGTCCGGAAGCGGCGTCATGGGCGGGAGTGGGGAGAGTGTGCGCGTAACCGGTGTTTCGGCAAAGCGGGTCGGTGGTTGGCGACCGGAACACCGTAAAGGGAGGACGAATTGGGAGGGCGGCGGGGCGCTCGCCGCGGCGCGGATTGACGCCCTCCCGGCCTCGGCCAGCCTGCACGCCATTGCGCCGATCCGCCGCGGCCCTCGGTGGGTGACGCCCGGCGACCGATCGGCCGGACCACCATGAGCATGTGCAGCACCGCCCCGGAGACCCAGACCGCCCGTTCTCGTCGCCCGACCGGAGGGGGGCTGCGACCACCTCCCCGCGCCACCGGTGGCCGACTGTGGTCGGGGTGGCGCGTCCTCGGGGCCGCCGCCTGCGGGCTCTTGGTCTCCTTGGCGTGGGGCCTGGAGCTGACCTACGCGGATCTGCTGCACGGTGTTCCCGGCACCCTCGCCGCGGCGGTCGTCGAGCGCGGGCCGGAGCCGGGTGCGATCACCATCAACGGCGGTGATAGCCGCGGACCTTCCGTGCCGTTCACCTTCGAATGGGGCGATGGAGCCGCCGATGCGCAGTTCTTCCCGGCGCGCCACGTCTATGCCGATCCCGGCCGCAACTACCTCGCGACCGTGACCGCCCACTACGACGATCAATCGATTGGGATCGTGCAGGTGCCGGTGCGTTTCGTGGCGCCGGCCCTCGGCGCGCATGCGATCCCCGCGGAGGTGGCGGTCTCGTTGCCGCCGGTGCTGCCCGCCGGATTTCTCAACACCGTGAGCGGCGATCCCTGGAACGACCTGCTGTCTCCGGTCGGCGAGCGCGCGTTTGTGGCGCAACTGCCGCGGGCCGCCTACGAGCGGGTGTTGGGGGCGTTCGCGGTCGTGCAACGCGATCTGGTGGGCCACGATCTCCACCGGCACGACGGGACGTTCCGGCAGCTCGTGTTCGAGAGCCCGCCGGAGCAGCCGTACGCCTATTCGGTCTGGTTCGCCTATCCGGTGCTCTTTGTCGCCCACGAGGCGTACTTCGGGGCAGCGCCGGACTGGGCGAGCTTCGCCCACGAGCTGGGTCACAACGCCACACTCAACTCTCCCGCCTCCTTTCGGCTCGGCGGCAGGATCGACGGCCCGGCCAACGCCATCGTCTCCGAAACGCTCGCCCAGATCTTCGCCCACGTCACCTGCCACGAGGTGGTCAATCGCGCCGCGACCTACGGCATTCCCGACGATCTCGCGGCGGAGATCGCAGCGCGGGCGCGGGGCTCCTTCGCCTACCTTGCCGGTTGGGGCGGACCGGCCCCCTTTTGCTCCTGGAACGATCCGGACACCGAGGAGGACGAGACGATGCCGACCTTCATGGTGCTCGCCCGCCAATTCTTTGTCCATTGCGCGCCCGACGGCTCGGACTATCGCGCGGCGACGCAGCGGCTGATGAGCCGGCTGCGGCTATGGTGCCCGGAGTGGGAGGCACGCTTCGACCGGGACCACGACACGCCCGAGGCGGCGCGGTTTCGGGCGACTCTGATGGTCGCGGCACTCTCGTACGGCGTCGGGCGGGATCTGCGGGCGGAGTTCCGGTCGCGCGGTTTCCCCCTCGACGATGCCTTCCATGCCGAGGTGGTCGGTGCGGCGGCGCCGCCTTCGGCGAGGGAGGCGTGGCGTGCGCATCATTTTGCGACAGTGGCGGACTCCGGCCCCGCCGCCGACGAGGCGGATCCCGATGGCGATGGCCGGGTGAATCTCCTCGAGTTCGCCACGGGCACCGATCCGCGCTCGGCCGAGGCGGCGCCGGTGCTGCGGGCGTCCGTTCGGGTCGGCCAAGTCGACCTCGTTTTCGACCGAAGGGCGGAGGCGGCGGCGCTGGTCTATCGAATCGAGCAATCCATCGATCTCGGAACCTGGACCGAGATCTGGTGCAGCAACGAGCACCTCTACGGCGGTGGAACGGCGCCGCTGGCGCGGGAGACGGTGAGCGTCTCGGCCGGCGCCGCGCGCTGTTTCTACCGGCTGCGCGTCACCGCGTGGCCGACTCCTCCGCCGGATCTTCACTGAGGACGAAGCGGAGGTCGTCGAGGCTCATCACGGTGGCGAGGTTCTCCTCCTGCACGATGCTGCGCGCGAGCTCGGCCTTCGCCTGCTGGAGCTTGCGGATCTTCTCCTCGATCGTGCCGCGCGCGAGCAACCGGTACGCGATCACGTGCTCGGTCTGGCCGATGCGATGGGTGCGGTCGATCGCCTGAGCCTCCACCGCGGGATTCCACCACGGATCGTAGAGCACGACGTAGCTGGCGGCGGTGAGGTTGAGGCCGGCGCCGGCGGCCTTGAGCGAGAGCAGGAAGACCGGCTCGCCCTCGGGCGACTGGAACCGGTCAACGAGGTCCTGTCGGTTCTCCGTCTGCCCGGTGAGCAGAAGGTGCTTGATGCCGCGCGCGGTGAGCTCGGCGGCGATCAGCTCGAGCATCGTGACGAACTGCGAGAACACGAGCACGCGGTGCCCTTCCTCGACGAGCGGCTCGACCGTGTCGAGCAGTGCCTCGAGCTTGGCGGAACCGGTGTCGCCGGACTTCGGCGACTCGGCGGTCTCGTCGCCCTCCTCGGCGGCGGGCGCGGCCGGCACCGCCTTCTTCCGGACGCGGGGGCGGCTGGCCTTGGCGTCCTCGAAGCCGACGAGGCGCGGGTCGCAGCAGATCTGCCGCAGGCGCAGGAGCGACTGGAGGATGTTGAAGCGCTGCTGGTCGAAATCGCGGTCGCTCTTCACGCCCAGGAGCATGGCGCGCGTGCGCTTGAGTTCGGCGTCGTAGAGGCGGCGCTGGGCGCCGTCGAGGTCGACGGCCAGATCCTCCTCGCTGCGCGGCGGCAGGTCGGCGGCGACCTGGCCCTTGGTGCGGCGGAGCATGAAGTGCTTCACGCGCCGCGCGAGCCGGGCGCGGGCGGCGCCGGGGTTCTCCTTGTCGTTGAAGGCGCGTTTGAACGCGGCCTGGCTGCCGAGCAGCCCGGGCATCGCGAAGGCGAACAGGCTCCAAAGATCGAGCACGCGGTTCTCGATCGGCGTGCCGGTGAGCACGAGGCGGTGTGACGCGCGCAGGTCGCGGGCGACGCGTGCGGTTTGCGACTGCGGGTTCTTGATGTTCTGGCCCTCGTCGAGGATCACGGCGTCCCACTTCTCGGCGCCGAGTTCCTTGGCCGCGCGGCGGAGCTGGGCGTAGTTGGCGACGACCAGATTGGCGTCGGCGGGGATCGCGCCGGTCGTGAGCGGCGCGGCGACGAGCGCGGGGGCGAAGCGCTTCGTTTCGATCGACCAGTTCGGCACGACGCTCTTCGGGCAGACGATGAGCGCGCGCAGCGGCGGCGCCTTGCTCTCTGCGGAGCCTTTGGCGCCCGCGGCGGCGCGCGACGCGGCGAGGTGCAGGAGCCAGGCGAGGGCCTGCACGGTCTTGCCCAGGCCCATGTCGTCGGCGAGAACGCCGCCGAGGCCGTTGGCGGCGAGGTGGGCGAGGAAGTGGAATCCTTCCTTCTGGTACGGCCGGAGCTCGGCGAGGAGGCCGGCGGGCACAGGCGGTTCGGCGATGGCGGCCAGTTGCGCGGCGCGCTCGCGGGCGCGGGCGGCGTGCTGCGCGGGCAGGAGGCCGGCGATGCGCTCGTCGGCGAGCTGGAGCGCGTGGAAACGCTGTTTCTCGGAGCCGCCCTCGAGCGCGGCGGCGTCGAGCCCGAGCTCGGCGAGCTTCGCGATCTCCTCCGGCGAGAGCTCGACCTGGAGGCGGCGCCAGCCCTTGCCCTCGAGGCGGACGAAGCGCCCCTTGGCCTTGAGCAGCAGCTTGAGCTCCTCGGGGGTGAGCGTGGCGTCCTCGGCGCGCACGGCGATCTCGAGATCGAACCAGTCGATGCCGGAGCCCTCGTCATCGGCCTTCACCGACACATCCACGCGGGCGCGGTCGGCCGGCCGGGCGAGACCGGCGAGCTCGGGATCGCACTCGAACTCGACGCCGAGCGAGCGGCAGCGCTCGACCCAGGCGGCGAACTGCTCCGGGAACGCTTTGGGCGAGGCGGAGCGGTACCAGTGGGGGGCGTCGAAATCGTGGGTGAGGTTGAACTCGTGGATCAGCGGCACCGCGGCCTCGCAGGGCTGGCGCTCGATCTCGCGCACGCGTCCGGCGGGAGCGGCGGCGGTGCCGCGCAGGGTCGTCCATTGGCCGTTGGTGTTGCGGCGTTGGGCGAGGGCGCCATCCGGCGAGACACCGTGGAGCTCCACCTGTAACCATTCGCTGGTGCCGCCGACTCCGATCTGGTGGCACAGCGTGCAGACGAGCCGGGGGCGCAGGGTGAGGATTTCGACCTCGGGCAGCGCGACGCCCTCGACGCGGGCGCCGGCGCGGCGCAGCGCCTTCGCGGCGGCCGCGGAGACCAGCGCCTCGCGCGGGACGACGACGTTGCGCGGCTGGTGCCCGGGCAGGGCCGGCGGCAGCTCGAAGACGGTGTGCGCGGCGAGCGCAAGCGCCGGTTCGCCCGAGAGGCGGAGCAGGTCGGTCGGGGCGGGCGAACCGTCGGGCCGGGCGAGCTCGAAGGCGACATCGTCGGGCCGGTCGGGCAGGGGGCGGCCGAGCCAGTGCAGCGGCACGCGTTCCTCGGCGAACGGTTGCCCGTCCTCGGCGACTAGGAGCGGATGGAAATGGGGCAGTTCGAGCAGTTGCCGGATGAGGTCGGTGGTGCGTTCCTCGTCGAGCTTGAGCGTCTGCGGTTCGGTGCCGCTCCAGTACTGCTGCTGGAGGCGCTGGAGCTTCACGTGCTGGAGCAGCGCGAGGGCGAGCGGCTCCGCCCCGACGGGCTGGCGGGCGAGGGCGTCGAACCAGCCGGCCGCGACCGGTCCCTTGGCGCCCTGCCAGACGGCTTCGGGGGTGTCGCGAAATTCCCAGGTCAGCTTGGGGCTGGTGAGGCGCAGGCGGATCTCGCGCGGGAGGCGCGGAGGCTGCACGGCGGGGGCGCGCGTGGTGAGGTGGTCCTCGGCGAAGAGCCGCTGCCAGTGCGTGATCGTGGCACGTCGCTCGCGGGCGGCCACGCGGTCGCGCACGAGGGCGACATCGGTGAGAGGGCGCATGAGCGGCGGCAGATCGCGGCCGAAGCGTTCGGCGAAGAGCGCGAGGTATTGCCAGAACTCGAGCAGCGAGGCGGGCGCGGAGGCGGCGTCCCACCAGTCGGAGAGCACCGGCTGGTAGCTGTGGTAATAACGGCTCGGATCGCCCAAGCCGAGGCGCCGGAGATCGTCCTCGTAGAGGGCGCAGCGCTGGCGGTTGCGACTGAGGACCTGGGCGAGCTCGCGGACGAAGCCCCGTTCGGCTCGTTCGAGCGGGCGGCCGTGGCGCTGCGCGAGGAGGTCGATCAACGGCTGTTCGTCGGCCGGCGCCGGCGGCGCGGTGTGAGCGGTCTGAACGCCGCCGAGCGGGGGCGTGCGATCGGCGGTGCTGCCGATGTCCTGTACTCCCGGGCTGGCGACCTTGGTCCCGAGGGCGGCCATGGCGGCGGCGTAGGCGTGGCCGCATTCGCCGCCGCGGTCGCAGTCGCACTCATGGTCCCAGCCCGAGCCCGGGGTGTAGAACCAGTCCGGTTCGTGGGCGCCGGTGTCGCCTTCGATGAGGGCGTGGAACGCGGGACTCTCGACCTCGGACTCGAGGTCCAGTTCGTACTTCCGCACCCGTCCGCGGCCGAGGTAGCGCAGGCCCTTCTTGCGCGCCCAGCCGGGGAACGCGTCGAGGGCCGCGGCGAGGTCGCGGCGTTGGCGGTCGGTGAGCGGGATGGCGGAGGGCACGGTGCGAGCGTCTGCCGTCGGCGGAGGGTGGGGCAAGCGGGTAACGTCCGGGGGCCCGCCAGGTCGGTCGAGTTTCGCGCGCGCCATGCTTGGCGCCACGCCTCCGCGTCGGCCGGCGCCGGTCGGTTGCAGGCGCCGGCCACCGTCGCGCTCTCCGACCGTGATCCGCGGGGTGCGGCGCTTGTCGAGCCCCGGTATGCGACGGAGTCCCCGGGGGCGGTGTTGGGCCGCCGCGTGGAGCGCGGTGATGGGGTTGTGCGGTGGTGTGTCATTGCCATATTGCGTCTCGCAAGCCTTCGGTGCCGAAGGCCCCCTCGGGTGTGTGGCGGTGTGGACCTCTCTGTGCTTCCGAATGGAGACGTGCGTGTAGATCTGGGTATACTGCATGCAGGCGTGGCCGAGCTGTTCCTGCACGTGGCGGATGTGTTCCTCCTGAAAACGGCTGGCCAGCGGGACGGCGCCGCGCAGGCTGCGCGGGATGCAGGCTTTCCGGTTTCTTCGCCGCGTTCTTGTCCCGGCCGCGCTGGGCGTGGTCGCTTTCTCCTCGTCATGCGGCGCGGACACCGTGGCGGCTTCGGTTGCTTCCCCCGCCATGACCTCCGCCTCCAACGTGATCTCCCCGCGCGACGCGCGGGTCCAGTATGTCGGCCGTTTCGCCCACGGGGGCGAGGACGAGGCGAAGTTCGGGTTTCCGGGCGTGATGATCCGCTTCGTCTACCGCGGGCCGGCGCCGACCCTCCTGCTCGGCGCGATGTCGCCTCATTGCGCCTACAACCTCGCCGTGAACGGCTGGGAGCCGGTGGTGATCCGTCTGCCCGAAGGGCGCAGCGAACTGCCGCTGCCGTCCGGTCCGGCGCCGCAGGGCGGCTGGCTCGTCGAGCTCGTGCGGCGCAACGAGAACTGGCAGGGCATCGCCTCCTTTCACGGGCTCGTGCTGCCGGCCGGCTGCGAGCTGCTGTCCCCGCCCGCGCTGCCGGAGCGCAAACTTCTGTTCATCGGCGACTCGATCACCTGCGGCGAGGCGATCGACCGTTTCCCGCCGGAGCTCGACAACTCCCCCCGCATGGCCAACGCCCCGCGCGCGTACGGCATGCTGCTCGGACGCGCGCTCGGCGCGCAGGTGCATCTGGTGAGCTGCGGCGGCCGCGGCGTGATGCGCAACTGGAAGGGTGAGGGCGCCGACCGCGACGTGACCGCGCCGCAGTTCTTCCAGCGCGCCCTGCCCGACGACGCCGACGCGCCGTGGGACCACGCCCGCTACGCGCCCGACGCCGTCGTGATCGCGCTCGGGCAGAACGATCTGAGCTCCGGCTGGATCGAGGAGGGCGCGTTCACCGCCGCCTTCGCCGGTTTTCTCGCCGACATCCGCCGGGCGCACCCGCGCGCGGCGGTGCTTTTCACCGAGAGCCCGATGCGCAGCGAGGACCCTGCGACGGAGGACGGGAAGAAGCGCGAGTTCCAGCGCCGGTGTCTGCGCACCGTGATCGCGGCCGCGCACGCCGCGGGCGACACGCGCGTGGCTTTCGCGCCGCTGCACCAGTATCCCGGTACGCCGACCAACGCGCATCCGGTGGCGTTCCAGCACGAGCAGATGGCGGCCGAGCTCAGCGGGCCGCTGCGCACGCTGCTGGGCTGGTGAGGGCATGGGGGCGGCAGGGGACGGAAGTTGAGGTTCAAGGTTGAGGAACGGACCAGGCGTCCGGGCCGATGTTGAGTGGTGTGCTCCCGAGTAGCGGAACCGTTCCGGTTCTGCCGGCGCGGGAACCGCGCCGCCACCATGGATCATTCCTTTTCCGTTTTCGCCGGGCCGCATTAACCGCGCGCCGCAGTCCGCCGGCGGCGGCGGATTTGGTTGGCGGTAGGGCGGGGGATGCCGAGTTTGCGCGCACCCCGCATGAAACGTCTCCCCGCTTTCGCCGTCGCCCTTCTCCTTCTCTCCGCTTCGTCGACCGCCGTCGAATCCGCGAAGCCGCGGTATCTCGATCCGGCGGCGCCGCTCGACGAGCGCGTGGAGGACATTCTGGGGCAGCTCACCCTCGAGGAGAAACTCGGACTGGTCCATGCGGACTCGAAGTTCAGCACCGCAGGCGTGCCGCGGTTGGGGATCCCGCCGCTGTGGCTCTCCGACGGCCCGCACGGCGTGCGCGAGGAGATCAGCCGCGACAGCTGGCGCCCGGCCGGCCGTACCGATGACTACGCGACGTGGCTGCCCGTCTCGATCGCGCTCGCGGCGACGTGGAATCCCGAGCTGGCCGAGGCCTACGGCGGCGTGATCGCCGCGGAGGCGCGGGCCCGCGGCAAGCACATCATGCTCGGGCCGGGCGTGAACCTCCAGCGCTCGCCGCTCAACGGCCGCACCTTCGAGTACCTCGGCGAGGACCCGTGGCTGGCGGCGCGCATGGGCGTGGGCGTGATCCGCGGGATGCAGGCGGGAGATGTGGCCGCGTGCGTGAAGCATTTTGCCCTCAACAACCAGGAGAACGCGCGCGGCACGATCAATGTCGAGGTCGCCGAGCGCCCGCTGCGCGAGCTCTACCTCGCGCCGTTCGAGGCGGCGGTGCGCGAGGCCGGCGTGTGGTCGGTGATGGGTGCCTACAACAAGTTCCGCGGGCAGCACTGCTGCCACCACGGCTACCTGCTCAACACCGTGCTCAAGGGCGAGTGGGGCTTCCGCGGCCTCGTCGTCTCCGACTGGGGCGGCACGCACTCCACCGCCGAGGCGGCGCGCGACGGGCTTGACCTCGAGATGGGCACGCGCGGACCGTATTCGAGCTATTACCTCGCCGAGCCCTTCCGCCGCGGGATCGAGAGCGGGGAGCTTTCCGTGGCGCTGCTCGACGACAAGGTGCGCCGCAACCTGCGCGTGTTGCTCGCAACCCGGTCGCTCGATGGCCGCGCGCCCGGCGCGCAGAACACCCGCGCACACCAGGCGCTCGCGCGCAAGGTGGCCGAGGAGGGCCTCGTGCTGCTCAAGAACTCCGGCGGGCTCCTCCCGCTCGACCTCGCGCAGGTCAAGCGCATCGCCGTGATCGGCGACAACGCCGTGCGCCTCCAGGCCCACGGCGGCCAGAGCTCCGAGATCAAGGCGTTCCACGAGGTCTCGCCCCTCGCCGGCCTCGTGGCCTACACGGACGGCCGAGCCGACGTGAACTTCTCCCTCGGCGTGCTCGCGCCGAAGTACCGGCGCATGGAGGCGTTCGATGTCACCGGCGCCGCCGAGTACGCTGCGGCGCCCGACCGGAAGCTCGATCCCGCCGAGTTGCTCGAGCGCGCCGTCGCCGCGGCGCGGGCGGCGGATGTCGCGATCATCTTCGCCGGCCTCAACCACGAGCGGCACAACGACACCGAGAGTACCGACCGTCTTTCGCTCGAGCTGCCCTACGGCCAGCCCGAGTTGATCGCGCGCGTCGCCGCCGCGAATCCGCGCACGATCGTCGTGCTCGTCGCCGGCTCGCCGGTCGCGATGGATCCGTGGCTCGAACGGGTGCCCGCGGTGGTGCAGGCGTGGTACACGGGGATGGAGGGCGGGCACGCCATCGCGTCGGTGATCTTCGGCGACACGAACCCCTCGGGCCGGCTCCCGTGCACGTTCCCGCGCCGGCTGGAGGACACCGCGCCGCACGCCTCCGGGCTCGCGCGCCACTATCCCGGCGAGGACGGCACCGTGCACTACGACGAGGGCCTGTTCGTCGGCTACCGCTGGAACGACGCCAAGGGCGTGGAGCCGCTCTTCCCGTTTGGTTTCGGGCTGAGCTACACGACCTTCGAGCTCTCCGGCCTGTCCGTCGCCGCCGGCGGCGAGGCGGGCGCGGTGGCGACGGTCGAGTGCACGGTGGCCAACATCGGCGCGCGCGCCGGTGCCGAGGTCGTCCAGCTCTATGTCGAGCCCGTGGCGCCCGCCGTGGAGCGGCCCGTGCGCGAACTGAAGGCCTTCGCCAAGGTCGCGCTCGAGGCCGGCGAGCGGCGCACCGTGCGGCTCACGCTGGGAGCGCGGGCGTTCTCATACTATTCGCCCGAGCGGCGGGCGTGGGTGGCCGATGCCGGCGAGTACCGGCTCGTCGTCGGCCGTTCGTCGCGCGACCTGCCGTTGCGCGGCTCGTTCCGTCTCACCCAAGCCATCGAAACCCGCTGAGACGACTCCTCCGCCTGAATCTTTTCCCCATGCCTCGCTTTCGCCTCCCCCTCGCCATGCTCCTCGCCACGGCCTCCCTCTCCGCCGCCGAGCCGGCACGACTCGTCCTCAACGAACTCGAATACCTCGAAGCGCCGGGGCTCAACGTGATGCTCGCGCACGACTACTACCCCGAGGGGCACCAGGGCGGCGTGGGCGTGATCCTCAACGGCCGGCGCCTCGCCACCAACGGCGACCTGCGCCTCGACCGTACGCCCGGCCAGTGGCAGCCCACGCCGGTCGTGGGCAAACGCGTGGTCGACCGCGCCACCGGCGAGGTGAGCGTCCACTGCTCGTTCCCCGACGACGCGAAGAACCGCAAGGGCTTCAACCCGATCGAGTACCCGGATCTGAAATTCGGCTACACCGTGCGCATCCGGCCCGAGGGCGCGGCGTTCCGCATCGTGGTCGACCTCGACGCCCCGCTGCCGGTGGAGTGGATCGGCCGGGTGGGCTTCAACTTCGAGCTCTTCCCCGGCGTGCTCTTCGGCAAGTCGTTCGTCGCCGACAGCGGCACCGGCATCTTCCCGCTGCAGCCCAACGGCCCGGGCGTGCTCGACCCCGCGGGCGAGTACCAGCAGGCCCCGCTCGCCACCGGCCGCGCGCTCACCGTCGCGCCCGAGGACGATTCGCTGCGCACCACGATCCGTTGCGAGGACGGCGGCACGCTCGAGCTGGTCGACGGCCGCGCGCAGCACAGCAACGGCTGGTTCGTCGTCCGCTCCACCATCGCCGCCGGCGCGACGAAGGGGGCGATCAACTGGCTTGTCTCGCCGCACGCCCTGCCGGGCTTCAAGACAGCGCCGGTCGTGCAGATCTCGCAGGTCGGCTATCATCCGGTCCAGCAGAAGTGGGCGATCGTCGAGCTCGACCGGACGGATACAACGCGCTTCCCTGTCGTCGTCTCGCGTGTCGGCGCTGACGGAAAACTCGAGCCGGTGCTCGAAGCGAAGGCTGCGGAGTGGGGGCGTTTCCTGCGCTTCGACTACCTGCGGCTCGACTTCACCGCGGTCGCGGCGCCCGGGCTGTACGTGGTGGGCTACGGCGACGTGCGCACGCACGCGTTCCGGATCGCCGAAGACGTGTACGCGCGCCACGTGTGGCAGCCCACGCTCGAGTACTTCCTGCCGATCCAGATGTGCCACATGCGCGTGAACGACCGCTACCGCGTGTGGCACTGCACCTGCCACCTCGACGACGCCCGCATGGCGCCGACCAGCCACAACCATTTCGACGGCTACCTGCAGGGGCCGTCCACCCTGTGCCGTTTCCAGCCCGGCGAACCGGTGCCCGGCCTCAACCGCGGCGGCTGGCACGATGCCGGCGATGACGACCTGCGCATCGAGTCGCAGATCGAGACCGTGCACGGCCTCGCCCTCGCGTACGAGGAGTTCAAGGTCGACTACGACGGCACCACGATCGATCCGGTGAACCGCGTGGTCGAGATCCAGCGCCCCGACGGCAAGCCGGACGTGCTCCAGCAGATCGAGCACGGCCTGGCCACCGTGCTCGGCGGGCACCGCGCGCTCGGGCGTTTCTACCGCGGCATCATCGTGCCGACCAAACGCCAGTACGTGCACCTCGGCGAGTTCTCGATGCAGACGGACAACGTCGTCTTCGACCCGCGGGCCGCGCCCGCCACGCCGCCGCCGGTCGACGGCGGGCTCGCCGGCTCGCCCGACGACCGCTGGGTGTTCACCGAGGACAACCCCTTCCGCGAACTCAACACCGCCGCGGGGCTGGCCGCGGCGGCGCGCGCCCTGCGCGGCTACAACGACCCGCTCGCCGCCGAGTGTGTCCAGGTGGCGGAGGCGGTCTGGCGCGGGACCGACGAGTCCAAGCTCAAGCCCGAGCCGTGGATGGCGGGTTTCCCGAGCCCGCGCCTCCAACTCGCGGTCGAGTTGCTGCTCACAACCGGCGAACGGCGTTATGCCGACTACCTGCTCTCGCAGCGCGAGGCGATCTGCGCGAACATCCGCGGCCGGGCCGACCGCCCGCGGCTGCCGCGCGTGGGCTGGATCGTGGGGCGTGCGCTCGCGGCGGTGGGCGACGCGGCGTTCACCCGCGAGGTGACCGCCGCCGTGTCGGCCTACCGCGCCGAGGTCGCCGCGCTGGAGACGAAGACTCCGTACGGCGTGCCCTACGAGCCGGACATCTGGGGCGCGGGTTGGCAGATCCAGGGCTTCGGGATGGAACAGTATTTCCTGCACCGCGCGTGGCCGGAGGTGTTCCCGCGCGAGTCGATGCTGCACGCGCTCAACTTCATCCTCGGCTGTCACCCCGGGGCGAACACGGCGTCCTTTGCCTCGGGCGTGGGGGCGAAGTCGGCGACGGTCGCGTACGGGTTCAACCGCGCGGACTGGGCGTTCATCCCGGGTGGGAGCGTGTCGGGCACGGCGTTGATCCGGCCGGATTTTCCGGAGCTGCTGGAGTGGCCTTACCTCTGGCAGCAGACGGAGTACGTGCTCGGCGGCGGGACGACCGATTATCTCTTTCTTGTCTTGGCCGCGGATTCTCTCCTGAAGTGTTGCGTTAAATGAAAGCCCAGCTCGCAGTCCTTGGTTGTCTCGTGGTCGCCTCCTGCCTCGCGCATGTGGCCGTAGCGGAGGCTCCGGTCGCGAAAGCGGAGTGGGCGCCGGTGAAATGGCGGGGCGAACGCGCGTTTGAGCTGCTCACGGCCACCTGGCGCGCGGTCGTCTCGGCCGAGCGCGGGCGGCTCGTGCACTTCGGTCCGGTGGGCGAGGGCAACCTGCTTTTCGAAAGCGAGTCGCGCGAGAATCTCTTCAGCTGGGGCGGCCATCGCGTGTGGCTGGGGCCGCAGGCGATCTGGGGCTGGCCGCCGCCGGATGCCTGGGAGCGCGCCGCCGCGGAGTGCGTCACCATTGAAGGAGGACGTCTCGAGTTGCTTGTGCCGGACGCTGGACGGGGCTTCCCGCGTTTCAGTCGCGTGTACGAACTCGACCGCGGCCGTCTCGCCTGTCGCATCGCGCTTGCCGCCGGCGGCACCGAGGCGATGCAGGTGATGCAGATTCTGCAAACGCCCGCCTCGACCGTGGTCGACCTGAAGCGGACCCCGAGCGCGCGCTGGCCGCGCGGCTATTTCCGCGTGGGCGGCGCGGTGGGGCCGAACTATCGGCCTGATCTGCCGCTGCCCGCCGGTGTGACGGAGTCGGACGGTGCGGCGCGCCTCACGTTCGCCGGTCGTTCGGACAAGCTCGCGTTTCCGCCGCAGACGCTCTTCGCGCAGATCGGCGCGCACCGGTTGGCGCTCGAGTTTGGCGAGAGTCGCGGGCCCGAGGTGGCGGCACCCGATGAGGGTTTCTACACGCAGGTCTACATCGGCGACCCGGCGTCGCCGGTGGTGGAGATCGAGCAGCTTTCGCCGCAGTACGCGGCGGGGGCGGCGGCCGAGTTTTCGATGTACTTGGATTTGCTCGGTGCGAGGTGATTCCGGAATTGCCGTCGGCGGAAGTTTGGCGTTTCCGTGGGACCATGGCTTTCGCCGTCAGTCCGCAGTATCGTACCCCCGGCGTCCTGTCCGCCAACGCCCCGTCCGTGAAGCTGACCGCTCGCATCGTCGAGTGGAGCTATGCACGGGATGAAGGCACCCTGCTGTTCGAGAAACACCGGGTGCCGATTTCGGGCGACGAATTCGTCGTCCGGCACAAGCGCCCCGAGGTGGGCGATGTGGTTGAATTTCGCCTCGGGCGGGACGGCCAGGGGCGGATGGTGGCGCAGGACGCGGAGCACCACAACGATGGCGGCCGCATCCGCTGGCGGCATCTGTTCGTCTTGGCGGTTCTGTTGGCCGCCCCCGGTTTTGCGATCTGGCAACTGGCGGGCCGCAACGACTGGCGCCTGGTGGCCGGTTGTGCGCTCGGGATTTCGACGGTCGGTTTCTTGATGTACTGGCTCGACAAGCTGCGCGCCCGCCACGGCCAGTGGCGCGTGGCCGAGACGACGTTGCATCTGGTCGCGCTGCTGGGCGGCTGGCCCGGCGCGTACCTCGCGCAGAAACATTTTCGGCACAAGTCGTCGAAGATCCGGTTCCTGCTGGTCTTCTGGCTGATCGTGACGGCGCATCAGTTCGCCGCATTCGACTACCTCCAGGACTGGCAGGCGCTGCGTTCGTTCAACGAGGCGTTCAAGAGCGCCACGATGGGCGCCGCTTCGGCGAAGTCTTAGCGCCGGGGCTGGCGATGGAACCGCGACCGCGGCCCGAGCTTCCATTGCCAACTGGCAGGCAGGCCTTGCTGCGGGGCGGTGCTCTCGCGCTCGTGTTCGCGCTCTATGTCGTGGTCAGTCGGATCTTGTTCGTACGTTTGACCTGGCTGCTCGTGGGGCTCTGCGACCTGGTGCTGTTCGTCGTCTGGCTGGTGTTGGTGGCACGTGCGGTCGGACAGGTGGCACGGGCGGCGGGTCTGCGGCGTGCGATCGGACCGCCGGCGGTTGCGCTGGGAGTGATGGCGATTGTGGTACCGCTGGTGTGTTGGTCGTTGTTGGGGCTGCCGCTCTTCTTCTGGTCGCATCGCGCGCTCTTCGAGGCGGCCGCGGACAAAGCGGCGCAGGGGCAGTTCGAGATCGTGACGAGAAACCAACGGCAGTTCATCCGCCTGCCCGCGCCCTATGACGACCTAGTCCAAGGACCCGAGGCCTGGGTGATCAAGGATGGCGGGCGCAACTACATCGTGTTCCCGCAGGCCGCGCTGGCGGGGGAGTTCAATGGCTACTGCCGCGCGTTGGACGGCGTGCCGCCGGCGCAGTCGTGCGCCTCGAAGCCTGTGCTTGGCGGCGGGGGCGTGTGGTTTCGCGTCGACCGAGGCTAGCCCGACTGCTCGTGGTGAGACCGCGCAACCGGCGCGGGAAAGCGCCGTGGCGGTGGTGGCGCGTTCACTCGCTGCCGATGACGACGCCGCGGTACACGCGCAGGCTCCTGCGCGGTTTGGACGCGGCGGCGGGCACGGGCGCGGCGCTAGGCGGAGCGCCGGGGCGCTCCGTGGCGGTGGTGTGACTCTCGGCGGCGACGGCCGTCTCCGGTATCGGGGCTGTGGTAACGAGCGCGGCTTGCGCGCTTCGCAGTTCGGCCAGGATGGCGGGGTTGGCCTGCGTGTTTTTGAGCACGATGTTGGTGACGATCCGCAGCGAAACGAGGTGCGCGGATTCGGTGAGCAGCAGGATCAGGAACACCCCGCCGGAACGGCGCAGCACGAGGCTGTTGCCGCGGAACTTGAGCACGAAGTCGTCAACCGGTTGAAGGCTGGCTTCGGTGGTTTCATACAGCGAGGCCACGCGGCGCAGCGCCGTCTCGAACGCGAACTCGGGGATGAAGTCCGGCATGCGGTTGTAGAGCAACGTGGCCGTGCCCGCATCGGCCAGGCAGAGACCTTGGACGCCGGGCAACTCGAGGACGCTCTGGGCGAGTTTATCGAAGAGCATGGGTCAGGTCTCCGTGCGCAGGGTGGCAACTTTGGCGACGATCTCGGCCGGCCGGGCGGCGGGGCCGAGGAGCAGCCCGAGCGTCTCGGGGCCGCGGGCGAGGCAGAGCGCCGCGCCTTGCTTCGACTGGAGGTGGGCTTCGCCGAAGTCCTCGAGGCCGAACGCTTCGCCGACCAGCGTCGCGCTCTGGCGCAGGTACATCAGGAGGTCGCCGAGCGCGTCGACGGCCGGTCCGGTCTTCTCGACCACATCGCTGGCCTCGCGGCACCGGACCGCTCCGAGCACGTCGGGGAGGCGGGCGTAGTGGTGGACTGGGTTGAACGGGTTTGCCATGGTGGGTGCGCGCCGATTGCACGTTTCGTGCCACGGGCGTGGCGCCGTTGACTTTCTCGGGCGCCGTCCGGGCTGGTCCACGGCGTGTCCGGAGCGCCCTCCCCGTTCTGGTGGTGGCAATCCCGTGCGGAGCGCGCGGGGAACGAGGAGCCGTGAAGCGGACCTTATGGGTTCCGCGGCCTTGGTCGCCGGCTCCGCCCGGCGCCTGTGTGCCGTCGCATCCCTTGCGCCTACAGCCGTCGCGATCGCGACAGCAGTAGGCGCAGAAACTTGGTCCGTGCGTACCGCGCTCCCCGGCTTGCGTGGGCGGGGCGGGTTGGGTTGTGCTTGCGGGATGAACGTTGCCCGTCTTCTCCCCCTCGGCGTCGCGTTGGGCGCGGCCGCCGCTCTCGTTCCTTCGCTCACCGCGGTGGTGCGGCCGAATCCGTTGTTCTGCGACCACGCGGTGTTGCAACAGGGCCGCGAGGTCCCCGTGTGGGGCACCGCCGACGAGGGCGAGAAGATCGTCGTCGAGATCGCGGGGCGGCGCGCCAAGACCACGGCGACCGGCGGGCGTTGGCTGGTGCGCCTGCCGGAGCTCCCGGCGGGCGGACCGTACACGCTCACCATCCGCGGCACCAATACCGTGAAGCTGCAGGATGTGTTGATCGGTGAAGTGTGGATCTGCGGCGGCCAGTCGAACATGGAGCGCCAGCTCGGGCTGCGCCAGGGCCAGCAGCCGATCGTCGGCTGGGAGCGCGAGGCCGCCACGGCGAATCTGCCGAAGCTGCGCCAGTTCTACGTGCCGCAGACGACCGCCTCCGCGCCGCAGACCGAGGCCAAGGGCGCCTGGACGGTCTGCACGCCGGAGACGGCGCCGGACTTCACCGCGGTGGGCTTCTTCTTCGGTCGCGCACTTCAGCAGGCGCGGGCCGGTGTGCCCGTGGGACTGATCCATTCCTCGTGGGGCGGCACGCCGGCGGAGGCGTGGACGAGCGCCGAAACCCTCCGTACGCTGCCGGGCTACGCCGCGACGCTCGAGCTCATCGCCGAGCGCAACCGCGATCCCGAGGGCGCCGCGCGCCGTTACCACGAGGCGCTGGCCGCTTGGTGCACGCAGCATGACCGTGGCAGCGCCGCCGCCGCGCCGTGGTCCGATCCCGCGCTGGCGACCGCCGACTGGATCGCGACCAAGGAACCGGTGCTTTGGGAACAGTCGGGGCTGCCGGGCTTCGATGGCATCGTGTGGTTGCGTCGCGAATTCGAGCTCTCCGCCGAAGCGGCCGCCGGTGAGGCGACGCTCGACCTCGGACCGGTCGACGACATCGAGACGACCTGGGTCAACGGTGTGGTGGTGGGCGAGACCGGCTTCTACAGCACGCCCCGTCGCTACCGAGTGCCCGCCGGCGTGCTCCGCGCGGGGCGCAACGTGGTCGCGTTGCGCGTGATCGACACCGGCGGCGGCGGCGGCCTCTGGGGCAAGCCCGAGCAGCTTGCGCTCACACCCGTCGTTGGCGCACCGGTGGCGCTCGCGGGGCCGTGGCAACGCAAGGTGGCGGCGACCCTCGCCGAGACCGGCCGCCCCCCGCTCAATCCGGCGATGGGCTCCGGCGTGCCCACCGCGCTGTACAACGGCATGATCGCCCCGCTCCAACCCTACGCGATCCGCGGTGCGATCTGGTACCAAGGCGAGGCCAACAACGGCGCGCCCCAGGAGTACCGCCGCCTGTTGCCGGCGACGATCGCCGACTGGCGCCGCGGCTTCGGCCAGGGCGACTTCCCGTTCCTCTTCGTGCAGATCGCCCCCTTCAAGGACATGACGCCCGAGCTCCGCGAGGCGCAGCTCCAGATCTGGCAGGAAACCAAGAATACGGCGATGGCCGTCACCACCGACTGCGGCGACGCCGAGGACATTCATCCCACGGACAAGCGCCCCGTCGGCGAGCGTCTCGCGCTTGCGGCGCGCGTGCTGGCCTACGGCGAGAAGCTCGAGCATTCCGGGCCGGTCTTCGCAGCGGCGGCGTTCGAGGGTGCGCAGGCGGTCGTGCGGTTCACGCACCTGGGCGGCGGGCTCGTGGCTCCCGGCGGCAAGTTGATCGGCTTCGAGCTCGCCGGTGCCGACGGCGTCTTTCATCCCGCCGCGGCGCGCATCGCCGGCGAGACGGTCGTGGTGACGGCGGACGCCGTGGCCGCGCCGCAGGCCGTGCGCTATGGCTGGGCCAACGTGCCCGAGTGCAATCTCTTCAACGCCGCCGGCCTGCCCGCCTCGCCGTTCCGGGCGACGTCTGGGCCGTGAGGTGGTGACTCCGCCAGCCGCCGCGCAACAATGCGGCGGAGTCGGGCGTTGAGCCGGCGCCGCGGCCCGCGCAGCTTCGGCGCTTCCCCATGCGTTACCTCCGCCCGCTCCTGGCCGGCGCTGCCCTCTGCGGCGCGCTCCTCGCCATCGCTGCCGAACGCGCCGTCGTCGATCTCTCCGGCCCGGGCTGGAGGCTCTGGCACGATGCCGCGGCCGAGTGGAAGAACGACGCGCTGCATTTTCCCGCGCCGCCGCTCGCGCAGCTCCCGGTGCGCCCGCCGACCGGCGGCTGGGACGGCCCGATCGCAGCTGCCGCGCTCCCGGTGCGCGTGCCCGGCACCGTCGAGGAATACCTCCAGAAGACGCCCGGCCCCGACGGCGACCTCACCGGCGTGAGTTGGTGGACACGCACGTTCGACGTGCCCGCGGCCGACGGTCCGCGGCGCGTGCTGCTGCGCTTCGATTCGGTGCGCGAGCGGGCCGAGGTGTTCGTGAACCGCCGGCTCGTCGCCTACGACATCGTGGGCAGCACGCCGTTCGAGGCGGACCTCACCGAGTTCGTCCGCCCCGGCGAACGCTGCGAGCTCGCGGTGCGCGTGACCGATCCGGGCGGCAACTTCGACTGGCGCGACTCGCGCCCGATGCACTGGGGCGAGCACGAGCTGCCGCTCAGCCACGGTTTCGGCGGCGTCACCGACGACGTGCGGCTCGTGGTCTGCGATCCGGTCCATGTCGACGATCTCTACGTGCAGAACACGCCGGCGATCACCGCGGCCAACGTCCTCGCCACCGTGCGCAATACCACCGGCGCCACCGTGCGCCGCGAGGTCGAGGTCGTCGTGGTCGAGCGCGCGGCGCCGCAGCGCGAGGTGTTCCGCACCGTGCTGCCCGCGGTCGAACTGCCGGCGGGCGAGAGCGTCGTGAGCGCGAAGATCGACGCGCCCCAGGCGCGCCTCTGGTCGCTCGATGATCCGCAATTGCACGAGTGCCGCGTCACGTTGCGCGAGCGCGGCGCGGCGGGCGACACCGAGCGCCGCACCTTCGGCTTCCGCTGGTTCGCGCCCGACGGCATCGGCCGCGACGCCGTGCTGCGGCTCAACGGCAAACGCATTGTCCTGCGCACGGCGATCAGTTGGGGCTTCTGGCCCATCAACGGCATCTTCCCCACGCCCGAGTTGGCCGAGAAGCAGGTGCGCGCCGCGAAGGCATACGGGCTGAACATGCTCAACTTCCACCGCGCGATCGGCCAGCCGATCGTCCTCGACCGCGCCGACGAGCTCGGCCTGCTCTACTACGAGGAGCCGGGCGCGTACAAGTCGGTCGACGACTCCCCGGCGCTCGGCCGCGCGATCGCCCGCGAGAAGCTGCTGCGCATGGTCCGCCGCGACCGCAGCCACCCGAGCCTCGTGATCTACAACCTGATCAACGAGTGGGATTCGCGGAACCCCAACCCCGACTCCGCCGAGATCGCGCGCCACCAGGCCGACATGGCCGCCGCGCACGCGCTCGACCCGAGCCGCACGATCACGCACACCTCCGCCTGGGCGCGAGGGCCGGACATCGACGATCCGGCGAAGCTGCACTTCCGGCCGTTCGACGCCACGCCGTACCTGAACGGCTGGTACGACCACCACCACGCCGGCGGCCCGGCGGTCTGGAACGAGAGCCTCTACCGCTCGCCGGCCGACTATTTCCTCCGCACCGACAGCACCCGCGAGATCGTGTTCTGGGGCGAGGAGGGCGCCATCTCCACGCCGCCGCGGCTCGGGGCGATCGCCACCGATCTCGCCGCTGCGCCGCAGCTCGGCTGGGACGGCGCGGGCTACCTCGAGTGGCATCGCGCGTTCGAGTCGTTCCTCGACCGCAAGCAGCTCCGCGGCGCGTTTCCCTCGGTCGACACGCTGACTGCCGCGATGGGCAACGTCTCGCTCCTGCACCAGGGCCGCCGCATCGAGAACGTGCGGCTGGGCAACGTGGGCGACGGCTACGCGATCAATGGTTGGGAGGCGGAGCTGATCGAGAACCACTCCGGCGTGGTCGACTGCTTCCGCAACCCGAAGGGCGATCCCGCGATCCTCGCTTACTACAACCAGCCGTGCTACGTCGCCGTGAAGGCGCGCAACACGATCCTCCAGCCGCCCGCGGCGCTCGAGCTCGACTGCTTCGCGATCAACGAGGTCGATCTGCGCGGGCCGCACCGGCTGCGCGTCGTCGCCCGCGATGCGACGGGGCGCGAGCTCGCTAGGCACGAGCGGGCGGTCGAGCTCGCCGGCGGCGACACCTACGGCCAACCGCTCGCGGAGCAGGTCGCGCTGGCGATCCCGGCCGAGGCGCGCGGGCTGCTGCGGCTCGAGGCCACGCTCACCG
>JAEXPQ010000045.1 GCA_023446735.1 Verrucomicrobiota bacterium | reverse complement strand
CCGCCAAGGGGGTGTTCGGCACTACAAGCCCCCGGCGCAAAACCCACCTATGAAGCCCCCGGCCCGCCCAACCCGCTTCCCTCGGTAACTTTCTTCTGCCGCTCTTCAAACTGACGAACTTGGGCTAGGCGGTCGGGCATCGCCGACGAGAGGCGGGTACCGAACGACCGGACCAACGCGGCGCGGGGCTCCGCCGGCCTGCGCGCCACGGTCGGTTCGGGGCTCTGCCGCCCGACTCCCATTCCTCGGCCGGCGGGTGATCCCGCGTCTGGTTGGTCGCCCGCCGCGGGCGATCTCCGGTCGAGTGCCCCTGTGCGGCAACTCGCGTGCCCCGGCGGAATAAAGTCCGCTACTGCCCGCTCGGCGCGGTGGTTTCCGCCTGTTCAAGACGGGCCGGGCGGCCTAAATCCCGCCCCGTCTTCGGTGCGCCGGATCTACACCATTCGGCGCCGGCATCTGCAAACCGCACGCATTCACCGTATGGCTCTGTTCGGCAAGCCCAAGTACACCCCTGTCATCGTCAAGAAGAAGGACATCCCGAAGGGGACGTACACGAAGGACCCGGTCTCGGGCGACATCGTGTTCACCAAGGAACTGGAGCAGAACCAGATGGTGTTTCCGAAGAGCGGATTCCATTTCCCGATCTCCGCTCCGGCGCGGCTCGCCCGGCTGCTCGACGAGGGTAGTTTCGAGGAGACGGACGCCGGCTTGAGCTCCGTCGATCCCCTCGGCTTCACCGGGGCCGCCTCCTATACGAGCAAGCTCGACCAGTACCGCAAGGAGACGGGCCTCAACGACGCGGTCGTGACCGGTCTCGGTCGCATCCACGGTCTGGATGTCTCGATCGCCTGCATGGATTTTCGCTTCCTGGGGGCGAGCATGGGCGCGGTCGTCGGCGAGAAGATCACCCGCGCGATCGAGACCGCGACTGCCCGCAAGGTGCCGTGCATCGTGATCTGCAGCTCGGGCGGCGCGCGCATGTACGAGGGCATCTACAGCCTCATGCAGATGGCGAAGACGAGCGCGGCGCTCGCCCGCCACGCGCAGGCGCGGCTGCCCTACATCTCCATCCTCACCAATCCCACGATGGCGGGCGTCATGGCCAGCTACGCGACCCTGGGCGACGTGATCCTCGCCGAGCCGGGAGCGGTCGTCGGTTTCGCGGGACCGCGCGTGATCAAGGAGACGACCAAGCAGTCGTTGCCCGACGGCTTCCAGACCGCCGAGTTCCTGCTCAAGCACGGCCTGATCGACCAGATCGTGAGCCGCCTCGACATGCGTGACCGCCTGCGCGACCTGCTCACGGCCTTCGCCGGGCAACGGCGCGCGGCGTGAGGGTGGACTCGCTCAAGTGAACGGGTTGAGCGTGTTGACTCCGGAACGCTGGAAATCGGCGATCTTGCGGGTCACGACCGCGAGTCTGTGCTCGAGTGCCGTGGCGGCGATGAGCCCGTCCGAAACAGGCAGAGGGTGAGTGGGCGACAGGCGCCCCCAGCGGTCGGCCACGGTTGGCGTGATCGGTA
Organism: Verrucomicrobiota bacterium; assembly: GCA_023446735.1. Taxonomy (GTDB): domain Bacteria; phylum Verrucomicrobiota; class Verrucomicrobiia; order Opitutales; family Opitutaceae; genus CAJCBL01. Next base: position 10,019 of record JAEXPQ010000045.1, on the reverse strand, counting down.
GGATGCGCTCGGCGTAGTGCGCCTCGAGGCCGAGGAGCCACTTCTCGAGCGCGCCGGCGGCCTTCGCATCTTTGGCCCGGTGCAGCTCGATGCCTCGCCGGATCTCGCCGAGCGTGATGACGCTCAGAAAGGCCTCCTCCGGCTCGATGCTCCCGATCCACGCGGTAACTCCCGCGTTGCAGCGGGCTTTCCGCAGCTCGGACAAGAGGCAGGTGTCGAGCAGGTAGGCCATCAGAGCGAAAGTTCGCGGGGAAGATCGCCGGCTCGTTCGAACTCGATGTCGGTGCCGGCCGGGATGCTGCGCAGGTACGCGACGAAATTGTCCTGAGGGTCCGGTTGTTTGCCCAGAAGCGCGGCGCGCAGCAACCGCCGGTGCGCCTCCTCCATGGAGATCCCTTGGGCGGCGGCGCGCCCACGAAGTCTCTTCACCACCGCAGACTCGATGTCCCGGACCAGAAGCTGAGGCATGCCGGCACGGAGCTAGCAATGCTAGCAGATGTCAAGCAGCCGGCCGGTGGTCACGGCGCGGGCTTGCCGCGCCGGTCGGAGCGGTTTCGCTGGGGCGCAACACTTCAACCAGCACAACCGTGACTCCTGCGCTCACCGACTACGAAAGCACCAAGGCTTACCTCTGCGGACTGAAGGTCCACGGGGTGAAGCTCGGCATCGACCGGATGCGGCTGCTCGCGGCGGCGCTGGGGCATCCCGAGCGGACCTACCCCTGCATCCACGTGGCGGGCACGAACGGCAAGGGCTCCGTCTCCGCCATGCTCGACTCGGTCCTGCGCGCGGCCGGCTGGCGGACCGGGCTCTACACCTCGCCCCATCTGGTGCGGTTGGGCGAGCGCATGCAGGTCGACCGCGTGGCGATGACCGACGCCGAGATCGTCGCCTACGCCCGCGAGCTGCAGGGACACGCCGACACCCTGGCCGCGCGGGACCCCGAGGATCATCCGAGCTTCTTCGAGTTCATGACCGGCGCGGCGTTCCTGCACTTCGCGCGGAAGCAGGTGGACATCGCGGTGATCGAGGTGGGACTCGGCGGGCGGTTCGACGCCACGAACATTGTGGAGCCCGAGATCGCGGCGATTACCTCGATCGGGCTCGACCACTGCGAACTGCTCGGCGACACGCTGGCGCAGATCGCGTTCGAGAAGGCCGGCATCATCAAACCCGGCCGGCCGGTGGTGGTCGGCCGCATGCCGGCGGAGGCGTTCGCCGTGATCGAGCGCGTGGCCGCGGAACGCGGCGCGCCGCTGTGGTCGGTCGAGCGCGAGTTTGGCCCGGACATCGCGCAGTATCCGACGACCAATCTCGAGGGCGACTACCAGCGCTGGAACGCCGCGACCGCTGCGCTGGTGGCGCGGCTGCTGCCGGAGCGTTGGCGTGTCACCTCCGAGGCGGTCGCACGCGGGCTGCAGACGGTGCGGTGGCCGGGCCGGTGGGAACACCGCAGGGTCGGCGCCACGCCGCTGATCCTGGACGCCACTCACAATCCCGAGGGCGCGGCGCAGCTGGAGGCGAACCTCGGCAGGCTCGTCGCCGCCACCGGCCGCAAGCCGGCCGTGATCGTCGGGGCCACGGGCGAGCGTCGCGCGCAGGCGGTGCTCGCCGCCGTCGCGAAACACGCGCTGGAGATCCATCTGGTGGTGCCGCAGCAGGACCGCGCGATGGGCTTCGAGGTGCTCGAACGTTGCGTGCCGGCGGAGTTTCGAGGGACGGTGCGTCGCGCGACGTTGGCGGAGCTCTTCCCGCAGCCGGACCGCTGTGCGCTCGGCGGCGCGGACGACACCGTGGTCGTCACGGGATCGATCTACCTGCTCGGCGAGGTGCTGGAGCGGCTCGACCCGCGGCAACCGATCGAGAGCAGGCTGCAGGATTGGTGAGCGTGCGGGCGCTCTCGATTCGCGATCTTGCAGGCGGAAGGTGGTGAACGTTACGGCGTTGCACGGTAGGTGAACGCCAAAGACTGCGCTAGTCAGGCTTACCAGGTATTGCTATTCATCCGGTGACCGGGCCGATCGTTGCGGCCTTTCTCGCCAATGGAATTTACCCTATCCCACCGCTTCTCATTCGGACGCGCCGTCGCTTTTTTGTGGTCGGGATACACTGTGGTTTGGCAGCTGCTGCTGTATTGGGGCTACGGGCCCGAATACCAGAACCTTGGGCGGATGATCTACTTTTCGGTCAAACCGCTCGTTCTCGCGGCGTTGATCGCCCAAGGGTTCGTGTGGCCCCGCATTCTGGTCGGAGTCCTCGGCACGTTGGAAGGTATCGCCTGTATCTTGCTTGGGTTCCTGCTGGCTGACGAACCGGCAGGGTTTGTTGCCACCTGTGGGGCGATGGGCTACGTGGCGTTGTCGCTTCTGGTTTTCTACTCAAGGCACCTGGACGAGGCGTCGCGTCAGGGCGCGCGGTCGAGGTCTCAAGGCGCGTTGCGCAGCGTCCCGATGGGCAGCATCAAGCCTCGACGTTGATCGGTATTCGTCACCGGGTCTTTTCGCGCAGAGTGCGCTGACCGGGGGCTCACGACCCCGGGGCGAGCGGGAGGGTGATGCGGAAGGTGGTGCCGGCGGTGCTGGTCGAGAGCAGTTCGATGTCGCCGTGGTGGCTCTGCACGAGGCGCTTCACGATCGCCAGACCGAGGCCGGTGCCGTCGGTGTGGCCCATCAGGAACGAAGCGAACAGTTTGGGCTGCAGCTCGGCCGGGATGCCGCAGCCGGTGTCCGAGAAGTCGAGCACGACGCAGGGCGTGCCGTCGGTGCGAGTCTGGCGGGTGGAGCGCAGGGTGATGCGGCCGCCCTTGGGCATCGCGCGGGTGGAGTTGAGGATGAGGTTGAGGAGGACCTGCTGGATCTGGCCCTTGTTGACCTCGACGAACAGCAGCTCGGTTGCGGGCTCGTAACGCACGGCGATCATGCTCTGGTGGAGCTTGAGCCGGACGAGCAGGAGAGTGTCGGTGATGATCTCGTCGAGCGGCCAGCGGGAGTGGAGGGCGCCGGGGGCCTTGGCGAGGTTGAGCACCCGGGTGACGGTCGCCTCGAGCTGGTTGAGCTTCTCGCCGATGATGCGCATGTCCTTCACGCGCGGGTCGCCGGCGGCGAACTCGATCTTGAGTGAGCTGTAGAGCAGCTTGATGACGGTGAGGGGATTGCGGATCTCGTGGGCGATCTCCGCGGCGAGCAGGCCGAGCGTGGTGAGGGTCTCGTTCTTGCGCAGTGTATCCTCGCTTTGGAAGACACGGGCGTAGAGGCGCGCGTTGGCGATGGCGACGGCGCCGAGGTTGGCGAGGGCGCCGAGCAGGCGCTTCTCCTCGTTGTTGTGGCGATGGGGGCGCTCGGCGTAGCTGGCGAGCACGCCGATCACCGCGCCGTCGACCTCGATGGGCGCGAGCAGGGCCGACTGCACCGCGGGTTCACGCGGCACATCGCGCAGCTCCAGCACCTCGGCGGAGTGGAGGTGGGCGTACTCGACGAGGCGGCCGGTGCGCACGGCGGCGTTGGTCAGGCACTCGGCGCCGGGCCAGTCCTCCTTCGGCGGCGGCTGAAAGCCCTCGGGGCCGGACCACGACTCGGCGCGCAGGGTCTCCGCCGCGGGCTCGCGGAGCACGATCGCGGCGATGCAGCTGCCGAAGATGGCGCGGGTCTCGCGCGTGATGGTGTCGAGCAGCTCCTGGAGTTGGAGTTTGGCGACGAGGGACTGGCCGACGACGGTGAGGGTCTCGAGCTGACGGGCCTTCTCGCGCAGGCCGCGCAGCAGCCAGATGTGCTGAAGGGTGCGGGCGGCCTCGCCGACGAGCTGGACGAGGTCGATGAGGTCGTCGGCGTCCCAGGCGTGGGTCGTGTTGGCGTCGAGGATGACGGCGCCGAAGAGGTGGCCGTCGCATTCCAGCGGTGCGGCCATCTCGCAGCGGGTCTCGGGGCGGATGCGGATGTAGCGCGGCTCGGCCGCCACATCGGCGGCGAGGATGGGCTTGCCGTGGAAGGCGGCCCAGCCGGTGAGCCCCTGGTCGAGGCGGAGGGCGTGCTCGCGGACATCGACCGGCAGGCCGTGGTGCGCCTCGATCTGGAGCAGGTTCGTGTCCGGATCGAAGATCGCGATGCTGCCGGCGTCGGCCCGGAAGGCGGTCAGGCATTGCTGCAGGATGGCCTCCATGGCGACGCGCGGCTCGCTGGTGCGGCTGACCTGGCTGGCGACAGCGTAGAGGGCGGGAGTGAGGCGATCCATGGCCGGGGAGCGTGGACGGTCGGCGGTGGTCAGTCGACGGCGGACTGGGTGCCCGGGAACCGGACGGTCGGCTCGGACCCCGTGGGGCAAGCGCCAGACCGAGGATGCGCGGGCGCCGCGCGGAGTGTGAACGAGGACGAGTATGGACGCGGCGGGCGTCAGGCGGACTTCGCCGGACCGGGCTCCTCGACGGGGGCGATGACCGTCGCGATGGCATCGCGCAGGGCGCGGAGGCGGTCGGTATCCTCGACGGGGCGCTGGTCGGTGCTCTCGACGTAGAAGGTGTCGATGGCGATGCCGCGCTCGGTGCCGATGCGCGCGAAAGTGATGTCGAAGCCGTGTTCGAAGATCACGCGGGCGATGCGATAGAGCAGGCCGATCTGGTCCTGCGCCTGGATCTCGATGATGGTGCGCTTCAGCTCCAGCTCGTGGTAGACCTCGACGACCGGCGGGACGTTGCCGTGGAGCGCGCGTTCCTCCTGGGTGAGGCGGCTGACGCGCACCTTTTTCGCCTGGGCGAGGATGTCGGGCATCAGGTCCTTGTTCTGGACGAGCGCCTCCTCGACGGTGCGGCGGAAGACCTCGAGCGCGTTCTGGTTCTGCACAGGGCCGCGGCCGGGCTCGACGACGTGGAAGGTGTCGATGGCGATGTGGTCGGCGCGGGAGATGACCTTGGCGCTGAGAATGTTGAGGCCGGCGACGCTAAAGGCGCCGGCGAGCCGGTAGAAGAGGCCCGCGCGGTCCCAGGTGACGATGTTGGCGACGGTGAAGGAGCGATTGAGGTCGTCCTTCCATTCGACGATCGGGCGCAGGCTGCCGACGGAGTCGGCCGCGGAGATCGTGGAGAGGAGGCGGTTGACCATGCCGATGTGGAGCACGATCTCGTCGGGCGCGGTCTGCACGAAGTAGCGCTCGGGGAGGAGGTTGAAGTGCGCGGTGATCTCGTCGGCGCTGACACCGGGGACTTTCTGGGCAATGAGATCGCGATGGAGCATGGCTTTGCGGTCGGCGTTGCGTTGTTCGGCGGCGGCGTGGCCAAGAGTGAGGCGCTCGGCCGTGCGGTGGTAGAGAGTGGTGTGGAGAGTGTTTTTGTAGCTGTTCCAGAGCTCCGTGGAGGTCCCACGCGCGTCGCAGAAGGTGTGGACGTAGAGGTAGCGGAGCTTCTCCACGTCGCCCATCATTTCGGCAAAGTGCGCGATCGTCGCCGGATCGTCGAGATCATGCTTCTGCCAGAAGCGTGCCATCGCGAGGTGGTGGCGGATGACGAAGGCGACAATTTCGGCGTTTTTGGCGTCGATGCCGAAACGTTCGAGGATGGGGCGGGAGAGGTGGACCCCCGATTCGGCGTGGCCCTGGATGCCGGTGCCCTTGCCGATGTCGTGGAGGAGCAGGATCAGGTAGAGGAGGGTGTGGTCCTCGCACTGGTGGAGGATGTCGCGGTACTTGCGCTCCATCTCGCCGTCGGCCGCGTAGATGGCGTCGAGTTCGCGGATGGTGTTGAGAGTGTGGATGTCGGCGGTGTACCGGTGATAAAACTCGTGCTGCACGAGGCAGTTGAGCTGCTCAAATTCGGGCACGAACCGGCCGAGAATGCCCAGCTCGTGCATGAGCGAGAGGGTGGGGTGGACCCGCCCGGCTTCCTGCAGGATGGCCTTGAAGCTGTCGATCGCGCCGGGGGCCTGGATGACGCTCTGGCTGCACAGCGCGGCGGAGGCGCGGATGAGGGACTGAAGGTCGAGATCGGGCGTGGCCTCGAGTTGCTGGCAATGGCGGAAGACGCGGATGAGGCGCTGCGGGTCCTCGGTGAAGACGGAGTTGCGCTCGGCGGAGAGGCGGTTGCCGCGCAGGATGAAGCCGTCGATGGATTTCGGGCGTTCGGTGCGGCGGGAGCGGATGAGGGCGCGCAGCGAGAAACGGCTCGGCGCGGGCTCGGCGAGCGAGAGCGCCAGGCGGTCCTCGACGAGCTTGGAGATGCGGTAGACCGCCTGGGCGTGGCGGTAGTAGTCCTGCATGAACGCCTCGACGCGCTCGACGAAGTCCTCCGCGGTGTAGCCCAGCCCGAGGGCGACGCGGGGCTGGTTGTCGAGGTTGAGGAGGTCGTTGGGATGGTTGGTGGCGTAGTGGAGTTCGTGACGCACGCGCAGGAGAAAATCGTAGCCGCGCTGGAAATCGCGCAGCTCCTCCTCGCGCAGGTAGTTCTGCTCCTTGAGCTCCTCGATGCGCTGGAGGCCGAGCTTCACGCGCGCCATCCACAGCGTGTTCTGGAAATCGCGCAGGCCGCCGACGCCGTTCTTGATGTTGGGCTCCTGCATGAAGACGGTGCCGCCATTCTTGCCCCGGCGGTCCTCCTGGTCCTTCAGCCGGGCCGCGAGGTAGCCGCGCGGATCCTCCTTCTGGTAGTAGGCGCGGTACGCGGCCTGGAAGTTCTCGAAGACCTGGGGCGAGCCGGCGAGCAGGCGGGACTCGAGCAGGGCGGTCTTCGTCTGCATGTCGCGACGCGCCTCGGCGAAGACCTCGTCGATCGTGCGCGAGGAGTGGCCGACCTTCAGGGCGCAATCCCAGAGGATGTAGAGCAGTTCCTGGGTGAGAAACTCCTGGAAGGGCTTGAGCGCCTCCGGCTTCACGCCGGACGGGTAGAGGAACATCAGGTCGATGTCGCTCTTCGGGCAGAGTTCGCCGCGGCCGTAGCCGCCGAGGGCGAGCAGGCTCACCGGCACCGGAAGCTCGCCGGTGTGGGTGCGGCGCCATTGGGCGGCGGCGTGGTCGAAGAGGTGCTCGATGAGCGCATCGATTTCGGTCGCCCGCGCCTGGGCGACGGTCAGGCCTCCCTCGCCGCCGCGATGGCGCCGCAGGATCTCCTCGTCGGCCTGCTTCAGGTAGGCCTTGCAGGCCGCCAGTCGCTGGGCGACGGGCATGTCGGCCGTGAACACGAGACGTTTGCGGGCGTCTTTGAGGATTCCTCGGATCATCGCGGTGGTAGTGGGGCGAGATAACGGGGTATTCGCCGCGGACCGCCAATCAAATAAGGGCACGGAAAAGAAGCGGCGCAGCCCTCGGGGAGGCTGCGCCGTGGAGGCGCTAGGGGCTCGTTCGGGCGGAGGCGGACGGACTGCATCCGCGGGCCGTCACTCCTCGAGGGTGGAGATGTCGCCCTCGGGCAGGCCTTGGGCGCGGGCCTTGAGGACGCGGCGCATGATCTTTCCACTGCGAGTCTTGGGCAGGGCCGGCACGAAGTTGAGTTTCTCCGGCTTGGCGATCGGGCCGAGTTCGTGGGCCACGTGCTTGATGATCGCGTCGTGGAGTTCCTCCGAGGGCGTCTGGCCGGCGCGCAGGATCACGTAGGCGTGGATCGCCTGGCCCTTTACCTCGTGGGCGATGCCGATCACGGCCGCTTCGGCGACGGCGGCGTGACTGACGAGCGCGCTCTCGACCTCGGCGGTGCCGAGCCGGTAGCCGGAGACCTTGATGACGTCGTCCACGCGGCCGATGATCCAGAGGTGGCCGTTCTCGTCGCGGCGGGCGCTGTCGCCGGTGAAGTAGACGCCCGGATACTTGCTCCAGTACTGTTGCACGTAGCGGTTGGGATCGCCGTAGATCGTGCGCAGCATGGCGGGCCACGGGCGCTTGATCACGAGGTAGCCCTCCTCGCCGGTGGCGACCGGTTTGCCGTGGTCGTCGAGGATGTCGACCTCGACGCCCGGGAAGGGGAGCGTGGCGCTGCCGGGATCGAGATCCATCGTGGGCAGCGGGGTGATCATGAACATGCCGGTCTCGGTCTGCCACCAGGTGTCCATGATGGGGCAACGTTCCTTGCCGATGACGCGGTGGTACCAGCGCCAGGCCTCGGGGTTGATTGGCTCGCCCACGGAGCCGAGCAGGCGCAGGCCGGAGAGGTCGTGGCGGTTCGGCCAGGCCTCGCCGAAACGCATGAGGCCGCGGATGGCGGTGGGCGCGGTGTAGAAGACGTTGATGCCGTACTTCTCGATCATGCTCCACCAACGGTTCGGATACGGATACGTCGGCGCGCCCTCGTACATGAAGCTCGTCGCGCCGAGGAGCAGCGGGCCGTAGACGAGGTAGGAATGGCCGGTGATCCAGCCCGGATCGGCGGTGCACCACCAGCGGTCCTCCTCCTTCAGGTCGAAGACCCACTTGAGCGTGGTGGCCGTGCCGACCATGTAGCCGCCGTGGGTGTGGAGGATGGCCTTCGGCTTCCCGGTGGTGCCCGAGGTGTAGAGCAGGAAGAGCGGATCCTCGGCGTCGACTTGCTCGGTCTCGCAGCGGTTGCCGCCGGACTGGCCGCGGGCGATCGGGAGCTGCATGAGCTCGTGCAGCCAGTAGTCGCGGCCGGCCTCCATCGCGACTTCCTGGCCGGTGCGTTTCACGACGATCACGTGCTCGATCGTGGGCGAGCGTTTGAGCGCCTCGTCGACCATCTTCTTCAGCTCGACGATCTTGCCGTTCATCCAGCCGCCGTCGCAGGTGATGACAACGTTGGACTGGCTGTCCTCGATGCGGCCGTGCAGGGCCTCGACGGAGAACCCGCCGTAGACGACCGAGTGCACGGCGCCGATCTTGGCGCAGGCGAGCATGGCGATGGGCAGCTCGGGGATTCGTCCCATGTAGATGGTCACGCGGTCGCCCTTCTTCACGCCCATGCTGCGCAGGATGTTGGCGAACATGCAGACCTCGCGGTTGAGCGCGTGGTAGCTGAAGGTGCGCACGTCTCCCTTCTCGCCCTCCCAGATCAACGCGAGCTTGTTGCGGCGGGCGGTGCGGATGTGGCGGTCGAGGCAGTTGTGGATGATGTTGGTCCGGGCGCCGACGAACCACTGGAAGAACGGCGCCTTCGAGTCGTCGAGCACGCGGTCCCAGGGCTTGCTCCACTCGAACTCGCGAGCGCGTTCGGCCCAGAAGCCCTCGAGGTCGGCGGCGGCGTGGCGGCGGATTTCATCGAGGTTCTGGACGTTGGCGGCGGCGACGACGGCGGGGGAGGGGCGGACGAGTTCGCGTTTCTCGGCAGGCATGGCGGATCCTTTCGGGGCAGAACGTTGGAGCGGACGTGTTGGGAGTGCGCGCTGCGGGGTGCGCGGCGCGGTGGGTAGTGGGGAGGATGTTGGCCGCTCGGGGGGGGCGCCGCGAGTCCGTCCGTGGCCAGAGTCGCAGTTATGAGGGAAGCGTGTGAGCAGGCGCCTAGGGCGTAAGCGGTTGTTGTGCCTGGGGGGGCCGTGGATGGTGCGCTTGTGCCCCGAATCCGGCGTTGCCTCGCCGGGGGCGGGCAACTTTCCTCGCCGTTTCCCTTTTTCCCATGAGCGAGATCCCGAAGAGCTACGAACCGCGCGACGTCGAAAAGAAGTGGTATGCCGCCTGGCAGTCCGCCGGGTGCTTCCGCGGCCAGCCCGTCGCCGGGCGCGAGAACTACACGATCGTCATCCCGCCGCCCAACGTCACCGGCATCCTGCACATGGGCCACGTCCTCAACAATTCGTTGCAGGATGCGATCATCCGCCGCGCGCGCCTCGAGGGGAAGACCGCCTGCTGGATCCCCGGCACCGACCACGCCGGCATCGCCACGCAGACGATGGTCGAGAAGCACCTCCGCAAGACCGAGAAGAAGACGCGCCGCGACCTTGGCCGCGAGGAGTTCCTCAAGCGCGTGTGGGCCTGGCGCGAGCAGTCGGGCAACACCATCCTCAAGCAGCTCCGCGAGCTCGGCAGCTCCTGCGACTGGGAACGCACGCACTTCACGATGGACCCGGGCTACAGCCGCGCGGTCCTCACGGCGTTCGTGA
>JAEXPQ010000041.1 GCA_023446735.1 Verrucomicrobiota bacterium | reverse complement strand
GGTCGTGCCAGTGCAACCGGTCGCGCTCAGCGAGGTCTGCAGGCCCACCCCGGCCAAGTTGGTGCCGATGCAGTTCTCCGCGGTGTTCGCGAACAGACCGATCGAGTCGGAGGCGGTCGCGGTTCCGGTGATTTCGCCCCGGCAATCCGCCGCAACGCCCAAGGACCCCGTGCCTGTGCTGGATCCGACCACAATCCCGTAGCGACCGGTCGCCGACCGCCCGTTGCACCCCGTGGCGCACTTCACTGCACGCAGGCCGCCCCCCGAAGTACTTGTCCCGGAACAGCTCAACGCGACATCGGCACAAAGCCCGTAACTGGACTCGCTCAACCCGGAGCAGTTCGTGGCAGCGGTGGCCTGAAGGCCGTATCCGGACTTGCTGGTGCCATGGCAGTTGGTCGCGGTCACCGCGTAGAGTCCGTAACTCGCCACCGCGTTGCCGTAGCAGTTCGTCGCGAAGCTGGCGTGCAGCCCGATTCCCCCGGTGCTGTTTCCGATGCAGTTCTCGGCGTTGCCAGCCGAGATGCCGTCCGCGCCACAGAGCGTGGCCACGCTATCCACGACCATCAGCGCCTCGATGCCCGTCCCGCCGCAGCACCGAACCGTGCAACGACGCACCACATTCTGTCCCACTGTGATCCCGGCGGAGGAAACGCCGTCCACGCCGACATCTTCGACAACCACGAAGCCCGCCAACGGTGCGACCACGCCGCTCGCGAAACCGGGACCAGGGACGAAGGCGTTGCCCGTATAGCGCGATCCGCCGGCGATGAAACCGTTACGGACGGCGACCTGGTTCAAATTGTCGCCAACCACGATCGCCGATCCGGAGGGAGTGCTCGCCTCGGACGTCACGGTGTATCCGCAGAGATCGACCGAAACACTGCTGGCACTGATCGTAATGCCGTCACCACTCGCCACGCTCAGGTGCCCCGTCAGGTAATAGGAACCCGCCGCCGTGATCGCGACACCTCGAGTCGATCCGATCTGAACCCCCGCGGTCCCTGCGACCAAGGGGCGGCGAGGTTCGATCTGATCCAGCGTCTTCATCGTCGCCGCCGGGGGCCCGGAAGGAGCGAGCGAACCTTGAGCGGCCACAAAGACCGGTAGCACGAAGAAAGCGAGGGTGAAGAATCGTGGATTTCGCATGGGAGTGAGACAGGTTGGGATTGCCGAGGTGAAGGCGGCCCGGTGGCGGTCTCCCCGACGAACGAACGCGCCGTGCGCCTCCGAACTCCGGACTCCTCCACCCGACCGGGTTCGTGTCTAGCTCCAGGAGACATCTCCGCAATCCTGTATTCGATCGAACCGTCCGTGCGATGCCGCTCAAGACGCGAACCCCTGCCCTGGGCACGGCATCTCGCGCATGATCCGATAGCACGCAAGACACTTGCACATTCAAATAGCGAGTAACTACGAGCAATCGAGTACAACAATGTCTCGCGCAATACCGTTTATAGATTCGGTCCTCTTAGCACCCAATTTACCGGATTCTGCAACTCATACCATTTACCGTACGCAATCCGCACCCTTGTCAGGTTTTTATATACATCCTCGCGAACGATGAGAAAGTACTTTGAAGACATCGCAAATGGAAGCCCAGCCTCGATCACACGCGCAACATCCTCCAAGTCCCGCACTCGCGCTTTAGGCTTCGGGAAGAACCACACCCAGTCGGGTGAAACCGCGCCTTCCACTGTGAAGAAGCGCCCGATGTTAAAGTGCTTTTCAAACTCGAACTCTGACAACCTCAGAAGAAAGTCGTTCCGCAACACTCTCAAGACCGACGAACCCGGAGAACAGAAATCAAACAGCCCAATCTTGTTTCTCGCGAGATGCTGATACAGGACACTGATCGGTAGCTGAACGCGTTCCGCACCCTTCTTGAGGAAAGGCCATTCTTGAGAAGGATCAAAAACTGAAGGGCCATTCCTTCGAAGCCACTCGCGTGGACCTTCAAACGCCTCGTCGGACGCGTAACGAAGAGCAAAAAACTCAGGTCTTTTCTTCACCATTTGATGTATGGGTATACGGGCACAGCCGAACGTCGTGCGCAAAAGGTGCCGGCTCTCGAAGTCGTCGCCTTCGGCAAACGCCCCCTCGGCGGAAGGCACCAAGTCCTGCAGGCTACCAGCGGTGTCGCTATTTGGGTCGTAGCCACGGGCGCAGCCCTCGATTTCGGTGAGGCAGGCACGGGCGCCGAACCCAGAGGTTGAAGTTGAGATTGAAGGCCACCGGCGGTGGTGCGGTTTAGCCGATTGACGACTTTGTCGAGGTTGTAGGGGATCGGGCCAAGGGAACCTGGGTCGCCGTCACCGGGCTGGCGCTCCCGGTTTGTTCACGGCCCTCCATCCGGAGGCCGAAAGGCTGCTAAGCCGGCGGGGGTAGCCAGAACGAATTCTTCGTACTCAAAAATCCTTCATAATCTAGATATATTTCGCCTTCCTCCAGAGCTCTATGAACTTTACCAAAAAATGAGCGGAGAGAGCCCGCCAATACTCGACCAACAATCTCCGACTCTCGGTCGTAAAGCAGAACCTGCCCTGAAACCAAATCGAGCACCAGAAACGCGGCCCCACCACTAGAGAAAAGAGGCAGCCAGTGATCCGCAAACTCAGGAACATCACACCGCATCAGATCATTACGAGTCTCGCCAGCCTCCTCGAGGCTAAGCCAATAATACGGAGGAACCATCCACAGATCCGACATCGGTGTATCTTCCCGACCAAGCGCCCCGTTCTTGTAGCTATAAGCATCAAGCAGGTCCTGTGAGACTGATATCCCGTACCTCCCGCACTCTCGAAGAACTTCTATCCGATCGAGCCCCGGATGATAATGCCTAACGATAGGTAGCCCTCTCTGGGTTTGAGATAGCACCAAGTCTATGAGTGTCTTCATCAGTAATCGCTAACAGTTGTCTTCACATTAAAGCTCCCACCATGAGACATCGCTCCAGATCTCAGCAACGCCGCCCAGGTAGGCCGTCGGCCGGACGCTTACGAATAACCTACGATGTCACTTCGGCCCAAACGCTGACGTCAGTTGGGCCCGGCACACTTGACAAAAGTCACAAAACACTCCGCCACCTCTTCGGCGATTCTATCTTTGTACTCTTTGTGAAGCAGAAACAAGGGAGCCGCCTTCTCCACAACCAGTTCCGCCCGCTCAAGTTCATCTGTTGGAATTTGCCCGCCACAACATTCACGAGCCTTACGAAGATACTCCACAGACACAAATGCTCCAATAGCCTCGAAGGTGCCTTCAAGCTCATCGTAGTACTCTCCCAATGCGCTGTCGATCACCTCTGCAACCTCCTGCACTCCTGCACCAACAGTCCACGATTCGACAAGCCACAGCATTCGCAAAGTTCCTCCCTGTTCCCGGTTCTTATATGCAGATACATGTTGCGACATCAACGCAATGGCCTTTGACGCTGGCTCGATCGCAACGAAGCGGATCAGTTCATCTTTGTATTTCATGGAACAACCCACCCCATCAGTTTGTTGTAGTTTTGACCAGCCTGTACAATCTCGCGAGCATCGGGGACCGAGCATCCCGCAGCGAGCAGAGCGCCGTACGCAACCCTACTCGCTGGCCAATTGAGTTTTGCTACGCGACGTTGGTAAGCAGTCGCGTTGAAGTGCGGCGTCCCCGGCATCGAGTTCCCTCCCAGCAACGGAATGGCGAAGCCAAGCCCCTTCGTGTACCCATTTAGCAGCAAATCCACCATTGATTCGTGTTTGAAGATATGATGCCGTTCAAAGGGCAAGATTCTTCCGAGTGTCTTGATCATCTGATTGTACGGCATTACCAGCGTCTTGCCGACCTTACATAACATTCCGGTGACCCGCCTAAATGCTCGCACCGAGCGAACTGTCGCCATCCTGTCTATGAGATTCGAAAGGACGCTTCCACCCAGAAGGCTGAGGATAGGTGTATTCCCGCTCGGGTCGCTGAAGCTCAGTGGGTTGGCATTCGCATAGAGGTATTTGTGGATACTAGCGGGGTCGGAGGGGACTCCCTCGTAGGTGTCCATCGACCAGAAACGGCCGGTGGCGACGTTGAGGTAGCGGGCACGGTTGAAGTACAGACCGAGGTCGAAGTCCCACTGCTCGCCGCAGTAGAGGTAGGAGTTGAAGAGGGAAGTTGAAGTCGAAGCGCCGGCGGCGAGCCAGGTGGCGGGGGACATCTGATCCAGCTGGCCGGTCGTGGCGTTCACCACGGAGACAGCGGTGAGGACGCCGAAGGCGTCGTAAGTGTAGGCTTCGGCAACGGCGCCGCCTGCATCGGTGAGCTCGCGGACGGAGCCGTGGCCGTCGTAGCCGAAGTAACGGACGGAAAGCGGCTCACCGGGGACGGTTCGCCCTACCGAGATGAGATCGGAGCCGTAGGTGTAGACCTTTGCGGCCGACACGGAGATCGGCCCTCCATAGGTCGTCGTACGCTCCTCGAGCACCTGCGAGTAGCCGGTGAGGTTGTTCGTATCGACGAGGTAATAGGTCGCAGAGACGAGCTGCAGGGCGTCGTCGAAGATGGCCTTCTGCACGCGGTTGCCGTCCGCATCGTAGCTGATGTTGATCTGGGTGCCGTCGGACTTGGTGCGGAGGATGAGCCGATTCTCGAAGTCGGAGATATCGGTGAACGTACCGGTGGCAGAGGGAACCATGTCCCGCAGGCTGCCCGAAGTCGTGTTGCCATTGGCGTCGTAGCCGAAGGAGCGGCCATCGCTCTCCGTGAGGCGATCGCGAGCGTCGAACCCGGAGGTTGATGTTGGAAGTTGAGGTTGAAGGCCACCAGCGGTGGTGCGGTTCAGCCGGTTACCGACCTTGTCGAGTGTGTAGGAAACAGAGCCGAGGGAACCGGAGTCGCCGCCCCCGGCTACGGTCTCCCCCGTGAGGCGATAGAGGGAGTCGTAATCGTAGGTGGTGGTGCGAGTGGCTGCGATGACCGAGGCTTCGACGACCTGCCGCCGGTGGCCGGAGGGGCGCAGAGCGTAGGTGTAGCCATGGAGGAGCGGTTCCCCGAGGACCGAGCGCCCGACCTGAAGCGTGCGCAGGCGGTTGAGTGAGTCGTAGCCGTAGATGTGGGCGACCCTGTTGGCGTACGTGACGGCCTCAAGGCTGCCGTTGGCGTTGTAGGTGTACGAGCTGGTGCGAGTCGGCCCTCCGGCGGAGGCGTCGTCGACGTATTCGAGGCGATTGAGCTCGTCGTAACGGTAGCCGACGTTGACGCCGTCGGGGCTGGAGGAAACGACGTCCTTCAGCTGACCACTGGCAAAATAGTCGTAGTCGAGGGTACCGGACGCGGTCTCCTTGTAGTCGACCGCCCCGCTGGCTAGGCGCGGCGTGGACTCCCGGTAGAGCAGAGTACCACCGGCGCCATAGGTACGGGCGGCGATGCGGGCACCACCGGCATCGTAGTCGAACTCGATGCGCGCGACGGCATGACTGTAGACAAGCGAGGGATGAGTGGCATCGGCGAGCTTCCGCTTGAGCCGGCCCATGGTGTCGTACTCGAACGTGGTGGTCTTGCCGGCGAAATCGATGCGGTGCCAGAGGTGACCCCAAGCATCGTAGTCCAAGGTCTCGGCGGGCGCGGTGGCCTCGCCGAGGTTCTTCGGGAGGTGGCGTTTCAAGCGGCGACCGGAGGCATCGGTCTCGTAGCGGGTCACGCGGCCAAGTGCGTCGGTCTGGGAGGTTTGATTTCCAAGCTCATCAAACGAGTAGCGAGTGCTGACGACTCGAGGATCAGAAGGTGCGACCTGGAACGCGGCATCAGAGGCGGCAACAGACTGATCGAGATACTGACGGACTTCGATCAAGCGACCGAGCCCATCATACCGATAGCGGGTGACCTTGCCCTCCTGATCGACGACGGCGATCCGGCGACCGAGCGCGTCGTAACGAGTCTCGGTCGTGGTGGCGGGATGCTCGTCGGTGGCGGGATAGACGACCTCGGTCTGGCGGCCGTGTGCATCGTAACGGGTCTCGACCGTGTTGCGGCGCGGATCGGTGACGTAGCGGACGTTGCCCGCGTTGTCGTACTGGTAGGTGGTGACGAGGTTGGCATTCGGCGAAACGCGGTGCTGGATCATCTCCTTGCGGCGCATCGCGCAGCCACAGCCATCCTCGTAGGTGTATTCGGTCATCGCCCCGGACACATCGATCTGGAAGAGCACGCGCCCGACCTTGTCGTAGACGGTCTCGGAACGCGGGTTGTCGGCGAGGTGCGAGTCAGCGGCGTCGATCGGCGCCGCGGCCCCCACCCCATCGTTGTCGTCCGGGAGGATGGTGACGAGGAGTCGACCAACCTTGTCGTACACGAAGAACGTGCGACGACCGAGGCGGTCCTGCGACCAGACACGGCGGTTCTCGGCATCGTAGCCCTGCTCTTCGGTGGAGGCGTCGGGGAAGGTGGTCCGAACGAGGTTGCCGCGGGAATCGTACTCCATCGCAGTGACGCGGGCAGCGGCATCGTCGCGCACGCCGGCGACGCCGAAGCTGGCGAGGTAGTCCGCCTCGCTCTTCCAGCGGAGGGCCTTCGCCTCCTTGCCGATGGCGTCGTAGCGGGTCTCGGAGACCATGCCGTCAGGCTGGACGGTGGCGACTAGGCGGTCCTCGGCATCGTAGAGGTACCGGGTAACGACACTCTCCGTGGAGCCGTCCGGCAGTGTGCGCGGGGCGATCTCGGCGAGGCGGTTGCCCTGGGCACCGTGCAGCACGTAGTTAGTGCGCAAGATGGTGTCAGCCGCGTTGGCCGAATCCGAACCGGCTGCGCCCGCCGGATCCGTCACGGTAGTTGTGACACGCTTTGTGACGGTCGGGTAATCCGGAGCGGTGAACGACTCGTCGTAGGTGTAGAAGGTCACGTTGCCGAGCGCATCGGTGACCGACTCGATCTCACCGCTGGCGGTGTAGGTGTAGGTCGTCTGCGCCGGCGCCGGCGAGAGGCCGGCGGTGTGCAGCGAGAGGTGCGCGGAGTCGAGCAAGCCGGTGGTGTGCGTGAGCAGTTGTCCGCTGGCCGCATCGTAGGCGAAGCTTTGCTGGCGCCCGTCGGAGTCGACCATCGAAGTGGGCTCGCTGCGAGAGCCGTAGGTGGTGCGAGTGACGTAGCCGGATTCCGGGTTCGACGGATCGTCGGCGAGGGAGGCACCAATGGTCTCGACGGTGACATTGCCCTTGGCGTCGTAGGCGAAGGATTTGGTGTTGCCGTAGTGGTCGGTCTCGAACTTCGCACGGTCGGTGCCGGGATAGTAGGCGTAGGTGGTCTGCGCGCCCTCGGGGTCGATCTTGAGTGTCACATTGCCGCGGGTGTCGTAGTAGTAGGTCGTCTCGTGGCCGAGGCGGTCCTTCACCCGCTGATAGGAGCCGGTGACATCGACGCCGCGGGCAAAGAGGGTTTCCTTGCCGTCGGCGTCGATCTGCTTGGTCATGCGGCCGGAGTCGTCGAACTCGCAGCGCAGGGCGTTGCGTCCGAGCGGATCGACGATGCGGGTGAGGTAGTGCGGGAACTTCGGGTTTTCGTAGAAGAACTCGGTGACGTTCTCCTCCCGATCGATGAACGACGCGAGGCGACCCTTCTCATCGTAGAGGTAATTCAACTCCCGCCCGGCGAGATCCTCGAGGGAAGCCACCCGACCGGTCGAATCGCGGTGCACCGTGACGGAACGCGTGATCGGTCCGCCTGCGGCGTCCGGGCGGAACTGCGTCGATGTCATCGTCACGATCCGACTCATCCCATCGCGGACAAAGGTGAGCGTGTTGCCCACCAGGTCGTGCATTTCGAGGACGCCCAGCTTCTCATCGATGACGAAGACAGTGCCCTCCTTCGTGGTGAAACGGAAACGGGTGGGATTGAAGGGATCGCCGGCACCCGCCGCATCCTGAGTGAGGTACTCCTCGCCATCCATACCCGAGAAGACGAGACTGTCGTCACCGTCGACCACGAGCGATCCAGTGGTTTCGCCGACCGGATAGAAGCGAAGGCGCCCCTCGTCGATCGGAAGGAGCCATTGGTAGTTGTCGGGCAAGACAGGCCCGCCCGAACGAGGCACGTACACTCCCGCCTCAAAACGGTGCGTCTCTCCGTCCGGGAGGGTCACCGTGATCGTGTGCGCGCGCAACGGATCGATGTGATAGACCGTGCCCATACCGGCGAGGTCGCCGACTTGCTCCCAGTCCGGCGACAGATCACCGTTTTTCTGGAGTCGGATTCCGTTGATGGCGAGACCCCAGCCGGGGCCGAAATCACCCTCCCTAGTGTCGCGTGAGTCGTAGCTCCGGACCGCCTCGATCGGCAAGCCTCCGGCCGAAAGCTCAAGGTCTTTGAACGCCACGGAGAAGTGGCCAAGCTTCATGCCTCCATCCACAACCACCGAGATCGGAGCCGTGGTCACGACCCGGCCGGCGATGTCCGTCGCGCGCAGGCGCAGTTCGTGGATACCGTTGAGCAGGTTGGTCGGATCGAACGTTCCCAACTGGCCCGGAGTCTCGGGAGCCGTAGCGGAGGCGGGCACGCCGACGCTTGTGCCGCCCGATGCCACCACCCGCCACGTTGCCGAGGCACCGGCGGCGGGGCGCAACCGGCCTTCGACCGCCCACGATGCCAGCCCCGTGCTGTAGGCGACGCCCGTGATCGCGGTCGGCGCGGTGATCGTCGCACCGGCGACCGGCGTGGTCAGCGACACAACCGGAGGCTCGCTCGGTGGTACGGCCGCCGCGACCGTCACCGGGGGAACCGCCACCGTGAGGTTCGTGTTGTCCGTGACCGAGGCCGCAAAGACGTGCGTACCCACTGGAACACCGCCAGAGATCACCAGGCCATACTGGTCGGTCTGGCCGACGATTCGGCCTCCGAACCCGAGCGACACTCCGTCGAGGAAGAACTCGACACGGGCGATCGCGCCATCGGAGTCGACGGCCTTGACGATGAGCATCAGGCGAGTGTCCGCGGCGATGTTACCACCCTGGAGCGGCGCAACGAACTCGCCTGTCGGCGGAGCGGAGGGTGGCGGCACGACGCTCACTGTCACATCCGCACTCGCGGACTTCACCGAGTCGCTGGCGGTGAACCGTAACGTATAGGTCCCGACGGCGTCGAAGGTCGCCGTCGTGCTCAACATGTTTGCCGCCGCGAAGGTGACCGTACCCGGACCTGAAACCTTGCTCCACGCGTACGTCAACGTGGCCGGCGGATTGGGCAGGCCGTCGTCGAGGGCCGACGCGGTGAGCGGAAGCGCGACACCGACGTGAACCGAACTGGCCGACGATGCCGCAACCGCGGGCGATTGATTGAGGATCGGCGCGCGGCCGCCAGGTCCCGCATCGTAGATCGCCTTGATCTCGCCGGCCAGGAGCGGACGCCGGTACAGCGCGATCTCGTCGAGCACGCCCTTGAAGTACGTCGCCGTGCGATCACGCACACCCAAGTACAGGTCGTAGGTCGTCTGCGGGGTAAACACACCCAACGAAGATTGTTTCACCAGAGTCCCGTTGGCGTAGATCCGCCCCTCCCCCGTCTTGCGATCATAAGTCGCCGCGACATGGGTCCATTGGCCGGTTTTCAGAACGCCATCCGCATAGAAGTAATGGCGTGCCCCGGCGGTATCGTAAAACTCTGCATAGATACTCTCCCGATTCGCACGCAAGAAGACCCCGGAGCCCGCCGCACTCGACCACTGGATCAAGCCGGTGTCCCCTGTCGTGTCGTCGCTTCGGACCCAGAGCTCCATCGCCATGCCGGCCTCCGATGCACCCACGTTCAGATCGGCATGCCCGGCGACTTGCCCGAAGGTGTATACCCCATCGCAGGCGACGCCGCTCAGTACCTGCCCGGGAACGTAGACATTCGGGCTCGCCCACTCGACGTCGTGGTTGCCGTTGACGACCTCATGCGGGTGCTCATTCAAGGGCCACCACGCCGCCACCCCGGCGGCAGGAACCGTCGACACATCGACCCGCACCTCGACCAGGTCCGTCGCGGTGTTCTGGCCATCGTAGGCGGACAGGCTCAGTACGTACGCTCCGGGCTCGCTGAAGGACGCCCCGGTCGCAGCCGCCCCCGAGTTGTCGAAGGTCACCGTGCCCGGTCCGGAGACCATCGACCAGGTCACCAGCGGAGCGGCCAGCAACTGACCATCATCGGTGACGACCCCACTCAAGACCGCCTTTTCCGCAATCGATCCCAGGAACGCCGGCAGACCGGCATCGACTCGCGGCACGGCGTTCGCTCCCGGTATCGAACGGCCATCGCCGCCCACCCTGAAAATCTGCTGGATCTCGCTCGGCAAGAGCGGACGCCGGTACAGCGCGATCTCGTCGAGCGCGCCTTTGAAGTACGTCGCCGTGCGATCACGCACACCGAAGTAGAGGTCGTACGTGGTCTGCGGAGTGAACACCCCCAGTGGCGCCTGTTTCACCAGCGTCCCATTCGCATAGATCCGCCCCTCTCCTGTACGGCGATCGTACGTCGCCGCGACATGAGTCCACTGCCCGATCTTCAAGACTCCATCCGCAAAGAGGTAATGGCGCGCCCCGGCGGTATCGTAGAACTCTGCATAGATACTCTCCCGATTCGCACGCAAGAAGACCCCGGAGCCCGCCACACTCGACCACTGGATCAAGCCGGTGTCCCGGGCCGTGTCGTCGCTTCGAACCCAGAGCTCCATCGTCATGCCGGCCTCCGAGGTGCCCACGTCCAGGTCGCCATGCCGGGCGACTTGGCCAAAGTCCGCCGCGCCCCCCAAAGCGACCCCGGCAAACACCTGCCCGGGGGCGTAGGCCGCTCTCTCGGTCCAAACCGCATCGTGATTGCCATTGATCACTTCCCGCGGGTGGTGGTCCAACGGCCACCACGCGCACAGGTCCTTCGGTGTCGTTATCGGTCGTACGCCCACCCCAACTGCGATCGTGTCCGAACTCGAATCGACCGTATCGGAGGCTTCGAGTCTCAATAGGTACCATCCGCGCCGGTCGCACCTCGCACCGGTGCGAGCCGAGCCGGGGTCCGCGAAAACAACCGATGCCCCCTGCGGCGCCGAGACGACCGTCCATCGGGAGGTGACGGGGCCTCCTTCGGGGCGATTGTCGTCCTCGACAGAACCCTGGAGCTGGATCTCGCGGTCGACCGACGGCACGAGTTGGTCCGCCCCCGCCGAAACCAAGGGCGGGCCGTTGAACTCAAGGTGGAGCAGCACATCAGCATTGCTAGAGCCGAAACCGTTGGATGCCGTCAAACGAAGCCGATAGGTCCCTTCCTTCGAGAAATACGCATCCGTCACCAACGCGTTGCCGTTAGCAAACTGCACCGCGCCCGGGCCTTCGATGAACTCCCAGCGGTACGAAACACTCGCCGGATCGAATTCGGGCGGCGGGTTCGGGAATGCGCCCTCAAGCCGCACGCGGAAACGCCCCGTGGTGAAGGCGGCGATCAGGTTATAGGTCCCGGTGCGGTGGATCACCTCGCAGTTTGTCCGCCCTCCTTCCGGAAGGAGCGTCAGATGATTCCCTCCCCGATAGAGAAGAGACTCCACTCCCTGGAGCAACGGATGACTGCTGCTGACCGGAACGGCCGCATCGACCGGATTCACCCCACCAAGACGAATCCCATAGTGGGCGAGAAACGGGTTCCACAACGCCTGGTCGGAGGCGTAGCCGCAACCACAGATGTAGACGCAGCCGCCTTGCTCCAGATACTCCTGCAGCACCTCCGGATCGAGCGGCGAGCCACACAAGAAGACTGCATCATAGCGACTCAGTTCAGCCAAACTTGGCTGAGGCGAGCGGACAATGTCCCATCGATGGCCGGCATCGGTCATCACCTTCTTCAAGGTGCCGCCGACGAGCCCGAAGTCGGAGGAATAGACGAGAAACTCTCCCGTATCCCCTTGTTTGAACCAATCGCCCAGATTGCGCGCGAAGTTCGCCACGGTCGGAGCGCTCGAGAAGCCCCAGTCCGACAGGGTCCATTCATCGTTGTTGACGACGATGGTTCCGGTGTGGGACCGACCTTGCGCCGAGACCGCGATCCAGCGCTCGCCGCCAGCGTCGATCGGAGGGGGCGGTTCATCCTTGGCAGCGACCACAACCGAGCACCGAGCCGTCGACTCAGCACCGGCGGAATCGGTCACCGTGTAACGCACCGTCGCCGTGCCACGGAAGGCCGCAGCGGGCGTGAAGACCAACGTGCTCCCCTGCACCACCACGGCCCCTTCTTCGGCCGCGACGTGCGCAGTGATCACGAGCACATCGGGGGGAACGTCTCCGGTGTCCGGATCCGAGAAAACCGGGGTGATCGTCACCGGCCTGCCAGAGGTCGTCTCGGCCACGCAGTCCGCCGCCACCGGGGCATCGTTCACGGGAATAACCGTGATCGGCACCACGACCTCCGCAGACGTGCAACGACCATCGCTTACCGTAAAGGCGAACGAGTCGGAGCCGTTGTAGTTTAGTTCCGGCGTATAGGTGAGGGCTGGAGCGACTCCGGAAAGCACGCCGTGCCGTGCCGGCGCGGTAAGCGCGAAGGCAACCACGTCGCCGTCACGGTCCGCCGCCGCCAAAACGACCGGCACCGCCGTATCTTCCGCGGTCCGCACCGGTTCCGCGACTGATACCGGACAGTCGTTGAGCGGTCGCACTTCGATGGTCACCTTCGCCGCGGCCGAATCCACCGTACCGTCGTTGACGACATACGTGAACGAGTCCGTGCCGTTCCAGTCCGTATTCGGTTGGTAGCTCAGCGACGGAGCAGTACCCGCAAGTGTGCCGTGGGCCGGTCCGGCCACCACGCGATACGTCAGAGCGTCGCCATCGACATCGGTGCCGGAACAGACCGCTGCCACCGCGGTATCCTCGTCGGTGACCAGACTGAGGTCGGTGGCCTGCGGCGCGTCGTTGACCGGACGCACCGCGACCAAAACGCGGGCGGGAACGGAAGTCAGCGCGCCGTCGTTGGCTTGGTAGGTGAAGAAGTCGTCGCCGTGGTAGTTCGCCGCGGGCGTGTAGGTCCATCCAGTCGCAGTGCGCACCAACGTGCCGTGGGTCGGCGCGAGCACCGGCGCGAAGGTCAGCGCGGAGCCATCCACATCGGTCCCGACCGGAGTGATTTCGAGCGAACGATCCTCATCGGTAAACAGGTCCAACGGCTGCGCAGTCGGCGCGTCGTTCACGGGGTCGATCGTGATCGGCACTGCGATCGCAGCCGTGGTGCAGAGGCCGTCGCTGACCGTGTAGGTGAAGCGATCCGGGCCGTTGTAGTTGGCCGCGGGCGTGTAGATGAAGTCGGGAGCGACACCGCCGAGCGCGCCATGCGCAGGCCCATCGACGATCGCAAAGGTCAGCACCGTGCTGTCGCGATCGATCGCGACCAGGGCCACCGCAACCGCCGTATCCTCTCGCGTATTCACCGGAGCGGCCGCCGACTCCGGGCAATCGTTGAGCGGCCGCACTTCGATGGTCACCGTCGCCGCAGCCGAATCCACCGTGCCGTCGTTGGCGACGTAGGTGAACGAGTCCGTGCCGCTCCAGTCCGCGTCCGGCCGGTAGGTCAACGACGGAGCATTACCGGTGAGCGTGCCGTGCGCCGGTCCGGTGACGATGCGGTAGGTGAGCGGATCGCCGTCGACATCGGTACCGCCCAGCACCAAATCCTCGGGTGTGTCCTCGCAGGTTGCGACGATCAGCGCGTGCGCCACGGGAGCGTCGTTGGCGGGATCAACCGTGATCGACACGACGATCTCCGCCGTCGCGCAAGCGCCATCACTCACCGTGTACGCCAAGGCATCGGAGCCAGAGTAGTCGGCGAGCGGCATGTAGGTGAACGCGGGGGCCGTTCCGCTGAGGGCGCCATGCTCAGGCTGGCGAGTGATCGCGTAGCTCAGGGTATCGCCCTCGACATCGTAACCCGAGAGCGCGATCGGCACCGCGGTATCCTCCGCGGTGCGCACCGGCACGACCACCGACACCGGGCAGTCATTGACCGGTCGAATCTTGATCGTGACCGTCGCGACCCCGGACTCGAGTTGACCGTCGCTCACCTTGAACGTGAACGACGTCGTCCCAGAGCGATCGGCCTCCGGCGTGAAGGTCAGGTTCGGCGCAGTGCCGGAGAGCACGCCCAATGTCGGCTGCGAGAGGAGTGTGAAGACCAAGGGTTGCCCCTCCGGATCGTTCGCGGCCAACGTGAACCGCACCGTGACATCCTCGTCGGTCTCGACGGTCTGCGCCTCCGCCACCGGGGGCTGATTCTTCGGTCGCAGGCGCAGCACCCCACCGCCGTTGACCCGGAGCGAATCGCACTCGAGACCACCGACCAGTTGCGTGTTCGCATTTATGGCCACCTCGCCCGCCGGCGCGCAAACATAGCCGGCCAGCCAAGCCGGACTGTTCAATGTGAAGCCGCCGTTCCGGAGCCTTAGGTCGAGCCATTCCGGGTGATCCAGACTGCCGATCGGGCCGTTGGAGAACACAGCACCGCCCACGCGGATCTCGACCGGACCGACCACGCGCAGCGAGGCGTTCCCATTGAGCACCAGACGGCGAAAAGAGTAGACGCGGCGCTCCGCCCCGCCGGCCACGCCAAGGACGAACCCTCCACCGGAGCCGGCGCTGAAGTCGCCGTACGCACCCGGCGGCACGGCGTAGGTCCCCACCGCGCCGTTCAACCTGAGATCGCGCAACGTGGCCCACGAACCGACCGATTGCCCGGCCTTGCCGATTTCGACCGCTCGGGTTCCGCTCGGGCTCGTCGGCTCCGGCGCCGCACCGAGGGTGACCGCATCGCTGCGCCGCACCACATGCCCCAAGCTAGCGCCGCTGTTCAGCCAGATCGAGTAGCCGCTTGGATCGGGCGCCCCGACTCCGTCGATCGTTCCCGCATACACCGGCGTTCCGTTGACCATCACGGTCGGTCGGCCGACGACGAAAAGATCGCCATCGAGAACCGCACCGCGGTTCAAAGTGACGCCATTGGCGGCGTTCTGCCGGATCGATCCCTCGACCCGACCCGACAATTCGCCCAGCCGATTGACCACCGCCACGCCAGCCACCTCGGCAGAGGCCGCCACCGCCACGCCCACCGTCGCGCAACCAAGCACCACCGTGGCGCGCACCCACCGCGCGCCGGCCCACAGAATCCGGTTTTTCATGCTGAAGAAGGGATTGAATCCAAACCGCCATTCTCCGCCGGAGCGGCGAAGCTGTCTCGACCTGTGGGCGACCGAGCGCTCGTATCGCTATTTCAGCTTCATGCGACGGCAAGACGAAA
Organism: Verrucomicrobiota bacterium; assembly: GCA_023446735.1. Classification (GTDB taxonomy): domain Bacteria; phylum Verrucomicrobiota; class Verrucomicrobiia; order Opitutales; family Opitutaceae; genus CAJCBL01. The sequence goes on along the minus strand of JAEXPQ010000041.1, from coordinate 45,910 downwards.
TTCGTCTCTGTGAATAACTTTCCAGAATACAGCCATGATTTCCCGATTACAGAACCGAACCGGCGAGGCACACCCCGGAAGCCGCACTACGGCGGCGGCGACGCCCGCGACCTCGCTCCCCGCCTCCGCCCACCCGAGTCAGATCTTCCCCGCCCCGCCGGAGAGCCGTTCCACCGCGCGATCCCACGAGGGCACGTCGCGCACGCGTTCGAGCGGGTCGAGCAGCCGGACCTTCAGCGCGAGCTCCTCGCAGCGTTTCGTGATGCCGAAGAGCACCTGGTTCGTCCCCCAGTTCACCTCGTGCAACAGGCCGGCCGGCCAGCGCCGCAGCCCAAGGAGGTAGAAATCCCCGTCGGTGGTGGGCCCGAGCACCACCTCGTGTTCGAGCAGCGCCTTCGCCGCCGCCACGATCTGATCGACGGTGCAGTACGGGCAGTCCGGCCGGAGCAGGATCACCATGTCCTCGTGACGCGTGGTCGCCTCCGCCGCCGCCTGCGCGACGCGCTCGCCGAACGGCGCGCTGACCTGCGCGTGCACCGTGATCGGCTTCGAACCGAGCCAGCGGCGCACCTCCGCCACCCGTTCGCCGGGCGCCACGTGGACCTCCGTCGGCCAATTCTGCGGCGCGTTCGCCAGTTGCAGTTCGGCCAGCAGACGCACGATCCGTGCGGTGAACGCTTCGCCCAACTCGGCCCGCAGCGCCGCCGGCAGCCATTCGCCATCGGGATAATCGAGCAGCAGCACCAGGGCGGGAGATTCCATGCCGCGAGCGTGGGCGGAGCCCCCGCGCCTGACGACTTTCTTCTCCAGCCCTTGCGGCGAAACCGCACCGGGAGCCGCGCCCGAGGCCAACCCCTTGGTCGATCCCGCTCTTGCCGCTCCGGCCCGCGCCACCACCATCGCGCACCAATGCCGCTCACCGACCAGCAACGCACCCGCCTCATCGGGCAGATCCGCGGCATTCCCCTGGGCTTCGCGGCGTTGGTCCTCGTCGGCGCCCTCCTGCTCTGGCTGCCCTGGATGCACCGCCCGGGCGCGGCGCTGCCGCCGCTCGACGCCCTCTTCCTCTCGACCTCGGCGGTCTGCGTCACCGGGCTCTCCACGGTGAACGTCGCCGAGACCCTCAACCTCGGCGGCCAGATCGTCCTGCTGCTGCTCATCCAGCTGGGCGGCGTGGGTATTATGACTGCGGGCACGCTCTTCCTCATCCTGAGCGGCAAACGCCTCTCGCTTGCGGACGAACACCTCATCCGCAACACCGTGGGCGAACTGCGCACCGCCACCCCGCTGGACATCTTCCTCCACGCGCTGGGCTTCATCCTCGTGCTCGAACTGCTCGGCGCCGCCGCCCTCTTGCTCCTGCCGTTGTCCACCGGCGCCGCCCCCACCCTCGCCGACGCCTGGCACGCGCTCTTCCACGCCGTGAGCGCCTTCTGCAACGCCGGCCTCTCCACCTTCCCCGACGGCCTCGTGCACTGGCGCCACGAACCGCTACGCCTCGCCATCATCTCCGTGCTGGTGGTCGCCGGCGGCATCGGCCTGCTCGCCCTGGTGAACCTGCGCTACTACGCCTTCTGGCGCCGCGACCCGCGCGCCCGCGGCTACCTCACCATCCAGACGCGCCTCTCGCTCCTCATGGCGTTGCTGCTGCTCGCCGCCGGCACCGCCTTCACCCTCGGCACGGAGTGGCGGGGCACCCTCGCCGCCGATGACCTGCCCGCGCGCCTGGGCGACGCCGCGTTCCACTCGGCCATGACCCGCACCGCCGGCTTCAACACCGTCGACCTCGGCGCGATGAGCCCCGCCACCCTCCTCGGCACGATGGCGCTCATGTTCATCGGCGGCGCCCCCGGCTCGATGGCCGGCGGCATCAAGACCATCACCTTCGCCCTGCTGGTCCTCGCCGCCTGGACCGCCTTGCGGCGCCGCTCCGCCATCGTTCTCTGGGGACGCTCGATCCCCGAGAAACAGGCCGCGACCGCGATCCTCTTCACGCTCATCGCCGGCGCCTTCCTGCTCGCCGCCACGACCCTGCTGCTCGTCTCCGAACGGGACGCCCCCTCCGGCGCCACCGCCCACCGCTGGCTCGGTCTGATGTTCGAGGCCGTCTCGGCCTTCGGCACCGTCGGCCTGTCCACCGGCGTCACCCCCCTGCTCACCGGCGGGGGCAAGCTGATCGTCATCGTGCTGATGTTCGCCGGCCGTGTCGGCCCGCTCATCCTCGCCCTCTTCCTCGCCCGCCCGCCGGCCTTCTCCGGCGTGCGCTACCCGCCCGAAACCCTCACCCTCGGCTGATCGCCACTTCTCCCACCCATGGCCAAACGCACCTTCATCGTCGGCGGCGGACGCTTCGGCTCCAGCCTCGCCACCCGCCTGAGCGAACTCGGCTGCGAAGTCGTCGTCGCCGACGCCGATGCCCAACGCGTGCAGGAGCTCGCCGAGGACGGTTTCCGCAGCGTCGAACTCGATTGCGAGAACGCCGAGGCGCTGCGCGCCGCCGGCGCCCTCGAGGCCGATGTGGTCGTCGTCGCCGTCGGGGAGAACATGAAGGGCAGCGTGCTCGCCACGCTCACGTTGAAGGAACTCAAGGTGAAGCGCCTCATCGCCCGCGCGATGGACGAGCGCCACGCCGCCGTGCTCACCCGCCTCGGCGCCGACGAGGTCATCGTGCCCGGCCGCGACATGGCCTACCGCCTCGCCGAGCGTCTCCGCCGCGACTCCTTCAGCGTCCGCATGCCCTTGCCCGGCGAATACCAGATGGGCGAGGCCCTCGTCGGGCACCGCATCGGCGGCCACACCCTCGGCGAACTCCAGCTCCCCGCGAAGCACAAGATCAACGTCGTGCTCGTCTGCCGCAACGTGGGCGAGGAACGCCGCGTGATCGAACCCGCCCCGGACCTCCTGCTCGAGCAGGGCGACACGTTGATCGTTGTCGGCCTTGCCGACCGTCTCGACGCCTTCGAGAAGGTCGCCCGCGCCTGACCGCGACCGCCCACCTCTCGCCGCCTTCGCCCCCATGACCGTCCTGCCCCCGACCGCCGCCCTCCTCGTGATCGACGTCCAGTGCGGCTGGTACAACGCCACCCCCGGCCCGCACGACGCCCAGGGCACCCTCGACCGCATCAACGCGCTCATCGACCGCGCGCACGCCGCCGGCCGGCCCGTGCTCTTCATCCAGCACGGCGAGGCGCCCGACTACACGCCCGGCACGCCGGCGTGGGAGCTCCATCCCGAGTTGCACCGCCGTCCGGAGGACCCGGTGATCGCAAAGACTGCTTGCGACTCGTTCTACCGGACCACGCTCGCCGCCGAACTTCGCCACCGTAACGTGGACACGCTCGTCATCTGCGGCGCCGCCACCGAGTTCTGCGTCGACACCACGACCCGCCGCGCCGCCAGCGAAGGTTTCCGCGTTATCGTGCCGGCCGATGCTCACGCGACGAAGGACCGCCCGGTCCTCGCCGCCGCGCAAATCATCGCCCACCACAACTGGGTCTGGAGCGAATTCTCCGCTCCGCTGCCGGTCGTCGTGGTGCCAGCCGCAGTGGTCTGCTTCGGTTGATCACGTCCGGGCCGGGGCCGGCGCGAAGCGAGGCGCACGCGTGGCCGGGCTTTGGTTGCGAGGCTGGGAGAAAGCTCAGGCTATCTGCTTTCTCGACGTCCGATTAGCCCCTTGCGCGCCTAATCGATCCAACGGAAACAAGTGGGATGATTTCGCAATCGGTCGCGGCGCTGATCAATCGCCTGCCTCCCGCCGCACGCCCTGTCCTCCGTACGGTTCTGTACGGGCTTGCCGCCGGTCTGGTCGCCGTCGCCTTCCATCTCGGCATCCACTTTGTCTATTCCAACGGCATAGAGCGCCTCGCCGCACACTCTCTGCCAACCTTCCTCATCGGTAGCTTTCTGGTAGTTGGCGGCACATCGGCCGTCGCCGGTTGGTTGCTTGGTAGTTTCTGTCGTGAGGCGGCCGGCTCCGGTATCCCGCAGCTGAAAGCGGCGTTCTGGAGAGATTTCGGCAATGTCCCGTGGCGCGTCACCTGGGTGAAGTTTGTCGGCGGTGTGCTGACCGTCGGCGGGGGGGCGAGTCTCGGCCGCGAGGGACCGACCGTGCAGCTGGGCGGAGGTCTGGCCTCGCAGCTGGCCGGTCTCTTGGGGGAACCGAAACAACAACGCCGACCCGCCGCAGCAGCCGGCGCAGCAGCCGGGCTTGCGGCAGCGTTCAATACGCCGATCGCCGCCGTCACGTTCGTCCTTGAGGAACTCATCGGCGACCTCAACAGCCGGCTGCTCGGCGGGGTGCTGCTGGCCTCGGTCGTGGGCGCCTTCATCACCCATGGTTTCCTCGGAGAACAGCCGGCATTCCAGCTCAAGGCGGTCGGACAAGTCAGTTGGTTCATCTACGCCGCTGTGCCGCTCGTCGCGCTGTTCGCGGCGAGCGCCGGCAGTCTTTTCCAGAAATCTGCGCTCGGCCTGCGGGCTTGGAATAGGCAGCCGGCCCGCCGCCTGCCGCTCTGGGTTCGTACGACGCTGGGCGGGCTCGCCGTCTGGCTCATCGGCGCAGCGGTCTACGTCCACACCGGCCGACTCGGAGTCTTCAGCCTCGGCTACGGCGACCTCACCGCCGCGCTCAACGGCGGGCTGCCCGGGCGCGACGCCGCGCTGCTGCTTGCCGCCAAACTCGCCGCCACCGTCGTCTGTTACGGTCTGGGCGGGTGCGGCGGGGTCTTCGCACCCTCGCTGTTCTTCGGTGCGATGACCGGTGTCGCCACGGCCGGGCTGCTCTCGCTCGCCGTGCCGGTCGGCCCCTCGGGTGTCGTGCTGCTCGCAATCGTCGGCATGAGCAGCTGCCTGGCCTCGGTCGTCCGCGCACCAATCACCAGCATCCTCATCGTCTTCGAGATGACGCATGAGTTTGCCGTCGTGCCCCCGCTGATGGTCGCCGCCCTCGTCTCGCAGGCCGTCTCCCACTTCTTCGCCAAGCACAACTTTTACGACGCACTCCTGCATCAGGACGGCCTCGACATCGAACACTCTATGCCGCCGCGCGATCTGCGGGCCTGGCAGGAGGCTCCGGTGAGCCGCATCGCGAATTTTCGTCCGGTCCTCGTACGCGACACCGGCCCCGCTGGGCTCACGACACTGCTCGCCGAGAAACCCTACGCGTGCTTTCCTGTCGTCGATGTTGTGGCCAAACCGCTCGGTCTGCTTACTCGAGTCGAGGCCCTGACGTCCATCGCCGAGAACCGCCCGCCCAAACTCCTGACCGCGCCGATCGTGCGACGCGAGACGTCGATCCGCGAAGTGCAGCGCCTTCTCATCGACTCCGCCGCCGGCGTCGTCCTCCTCCAGGCCGGCGCCGACGACCGCATCATCGGTCTTGTCACCCTGCATGATCTCCTCCGGGCCGAAACCGAGTTCACGAAGGAGACTTGAGCGAGCGAGCAGGCGACCTCTCCCCTTCGGGATTGTGCGCGGGCGGCGCGGGCGGCTCGTCGCCGAGGCCAAAATCCGGGTAGTATATCTTCGAACACTCCGGACAGATTCCGTGGGAGAAATCGGCCTCCGAATGGTCGCGGATGTAACGTTCGATCGGTTGCCACTCCTGTTGCTCATCACGGATGCGCTTGCAATGCATGCAAACCGGCAGGAGACCATGCAGCACTTTCACTTCCTGTTCGGCGATCCGGCAGCGGCGGGCGATCCCACCCAACAAAAGGAGCACGGCGGAACGGATCACCAGATTTGCCCCGGCGGCCAAGTCCGGCCAGTCAGCGCTCCACTGCCACGCCATCGCCAACCGCAGCAGCGGCAGCCCGAGCGCGAACGCGATCATCCACCGGACCCGCAGCGCCCATCCGGCCGCCAGCACCGGTAGCGCATAGCCAATTGAGAACTGGATACCCGGTCCGGATTGGAAATCGAGGCAAGCGACAAGCGACGCCAACGCCAGCAGCCCGAGGGGCTGCTCGACGAGGAGAGTCAGAACTCGATTATTCTTGGAGAGCATCGGCAAACGTCGTCGGCAAGGTCAGCGGGGTTGGGCCGACCAAAACAACGGCACGCGCACCCTAACCGGTTCATCCGGGTCGGCGAACGCCGCCACTGCTCGCATCCATCGTTCTTCGCTATACCCCTAGAGGCGATCAATATGGGTGGTCCGTTGCAAAGCCTCGGTTTCTCAGCCTCTCTCAGGTTCCCTTCCTCGTCATCGTCCGTCTCATGAAACAACCCTCCGCGATTCGTCTCTTCAGCTCCGATCTCGATGGCACGATCCTCGGCAACCCGGAGTCCGCGCGGCGCTTCAAGACCGCCTGGGAGACGCTCCCCGCCGGCCGCCGCCCGCTCCTTGCCTACAACAGCGGCCGGCTCGTCGATGACATGCAGCGCCTCGTTGCCGCCGGCCTTCTGCCGGCTCCCGACTTCTACATTGGCGGAGTCGGCACCCAGATCTTCGACGGTCGCACGGGGACCGCGCTCGGCGACTTCGACGGCTACCTTTCCGACGGTTGGGACCGCACCCGGGTTGAGAGCGTCGTCGCTGTTTTTCCGGGCGTGCGTCGCCAGCCCGAGGAGTTCCAACATACCTTCAAATCGAGCTGGTTCCTCGATCACGCCACACCCGCCAAGCTCGACGATCTCCGCCGCTCCCTCAGCACCGCCGGACTCGACGTCAGCATCGTCTACTCCAGCGCCCGCGACCTCGACGTGCTCCCCTGCCGCGCCACCAAGGGCGGCGCGCTCCAGTGGCTCTGCGACCGTCTGCAACTGCCCCTCACGCAGGTCCTCGTCGCTGGCGACACCGGCAACGACTCGACCATGTTCCGTCTGCCCGGCGTGCGCGGCATCATCGTCGACAACGCCCACCCCGAGCTTTTCGAGGCCACTGTCGACATCCCCATCTACACCGCCCGCAACGTCCTCGCCGACGGCGTGCTCGACGGCCTGCGCCACTTCGGCGTCATCCGCCGCCAGCCCGGCGCCCTCGAGACCGAGATCCCCGCGCAGGACCAGACCGCCCCGCTGCGTCTGCTTTTTCACGACACCGCGTTCCCCGCGTTCACCGAAACCGACCGCGCCTTCCTTCGCACCGCCTACGAGCAGGCCGTCGTCGCCCTCCGCAAGAACATCACCCCGCTCGGTTTCTCCGCCTGCTCGCTCACCGACAACACCGTCACCGGCACCGATGCCAACTACCGCTCTGTCTGGGCGCGCGACGGAGCGTTCACCGTCATCAACACCCTCGATCTCATCGACCAGCCCGACATCGCCACCTGCCAGCGCGCGACTCTCGAGACGCTGCTCGGAGCCATCACGCCCTCCGGCCAGATTCCGGCCAACGTCCGTATCGACTCCGGCACGCCCGACTACGGCGGCGTGGGCAACATCTGCTCCATCGACAGCGGCCTATGGCTCGTGATCGCCGTCTACAACTGGGTCACGCGCACGGGCGACCTCGAGTTTCTCAAGCGCCATCGCCCCGCGCTCCAGCGCGCGATGGACTGGCTCACCGCGCACGACAGCAACAACGACGGTCTCCTCGAGATCCCCGAGGCCGGCGACTGGACCGACCTCTTCGGCCGCAGCTACAACGTCCTCTACGACGAAGTCCTCTGGTACCGCGCCAACGTCTGTTTCGGTCGCCTCATCGAGTTCCTCGGGGATTTCGACCGCGCGGCCGACTACCTCCGCTGGGCCCAGCGGATCCGCGGCCGACTGCTCGACACCTTCTGGCCCTCCACCGCCCAGAACGGCAGCACGCCCGCCGCTCCTGGCACCGGCCACGCCGCGAACCGCTTCGCCGATCGCCAGTTCTCCCTCGGCGACACCCAGTACCTCATCGCTGAGATCACGCCCTTCGCGTTCAACTGGCGCTGCGACGTCTACGGGAATCTGCTCGCGTTCCTCATGAACCTGCTCGACCTCGACCGCGCCCGCACGGCCTTCCGGTTCATGTGGGGCGTCGGCGTCAACCAGCCCTGGCCGGTCGCCAACCTCTACCCCGTCGTGCAGTCCGGCGATCCCGACTGGCGCACCTACTACACCGTAAACCTCCTCAACCTGCCGCACCACTACCACAACGGCGGGCTCTGGCCGTTCATCGGCGGGCTCTGGGTCCGCTGTATCCACCGCCTGGGCCTGCACGAAGTCGCCCGCCAGGAACTGCTCCGGCTCGCGCGACTCAACCAGCTCGGCCGCGACCACGAGTGGGAGTTCAACGAATGGGCCCACGGCACCACCGGCCGCCCGATGGGCAAGGCTTTCCAGGCCTGGAGCGCCGCCTCCTTCATCCGCGCCTGCCACGAGACCGAGCTCACCCCGGCGCACCTTGCAACTTAGGTCCGCAATCAAGCGAGACACCCGTTCCGTGCCGGTCACGCGTCAGCGGAACGCGCGCCATACCGAGACGAGGGTGGGCAAGGCCGCCGCGATGGCGCGCCACCGGCGGGCCAGCACAACCCCCACCACAACCGCGCCACCAAGCAGCCACCAGCGGTGTTGGCTCGCGAAATCTTTCGCGGCCGCGCAACCGCGGCCCAGCTCCCGGCTGGCTACGCCCAGGGTGTTGCGGTGCAAATCCGCCTGCACCACGAGCTGGCGCTTGCGGGTGGCGAGCTCGCTCAATCGTGCGGCCGCAAACATTCGTAGTCCTTTCGGAGTTCGTTCACCGTGGCCGAGAAGGGCTGCGGCCCATGCAAAAGCTGCCGCCGCAGAGCCCAGAGAATCACACCGGCGATCAGCGAGGCCCCGAGAGCCATGCCACCGAGCCCGATATAACCAAACGTTTGCCACAGAAACAGAGCCGTCAGGGCGAACACCACCGCGGCTGCCGCCATTCCGAATGCCAGCGCGGCGCACAGCCACACCAGCAGCCGAATCGCGCGCAACTTCTCCTCCTGCAGCTCGACCGTGAACAGCTCCGCCCGCGAGCCAACCAACCCCAGCAGCGAGGAGGCGAGCCGCCGCGCCGAGGCCATCGGTCCGCCCGCATCCTGTGCGACGTCAGGCATCGTGGCTATCTCCGCCGCAGCAACGCGCCGAGCAGCAGCCCGACACCGAAGGCCACGCCGATCGACTCGTAGGGGTGGCTGCGGATCGTCGCGTCCGCCTTCTTCGCGGCCGTCTTCGCCGACTCGATGCCCTGCGCCTGCAGGTCGGCATAGGTCGACTTCGCTTTCTCCAGGCCGGCGGCGAGTTTCTCGCGCGCTTCCTTCGCCTTGTCGCTCACGTCGCCCGCGGTCGCCTTCAGTAGCGCCTCCGCGTCACTCGCCAGCGCCCGCAGGTCCGCCATCACTCGCTCGCGAGCAATTTGGCTGTCAGCAGTCTCTGAATTCGGAAAGAACGTTTCCATGGACTTGTCTCCTTGTTTGCCGGTTTGCGGGTTCTTTCGGACAGAGTGCCCGATCCGCGCCTTCACTCCGGCGCTTTGGGCCAGAAGCTAGCGCCGAACGCCCCGGCAGCAACACACCGCCGGAGATCGGACAACAAATTCAAGGCGCTGTCGTTCAAGCGGCGGCCCCATTCGCTTTCGGCGGGGCCAAGGCGGGCTCCTCCCGCGCCTCGCTCCACCTACCGCATGAAGAGGGTGAAACACGGACCGCGGTCGCTTTCGCCGACCGCCTCGACACCTTCAAAATGATGTGCACGCGTGAGCCCGGAACGGGACCACGCTTGTTCCCTCCGCATCGACAGTCACACTGGCACCCATGACTCCCGAAACGTGGATCGTCCTCGGCCTGATCGCCGCCATGATGGTGGCGTTCTTCACCGAGCGCTTTCCGCCCGAGGCCGTCGGGCTCGCCGGAGCGGTCGTGCTGCTGCTCACCGGTATCCTCTCGCCCGTCGAGATGCTCTCGGGCTTCGGCAACCCCGCCACCGTCACCGTGGCGTGCATGTTCATCCTCAGCGCCGGTCTCCAGAAAACGGGTGCGCTCGCCGCCCTCGGCGCGGTGCTCATGCGCACCGCGCGTTGGCCCTGGCTGCTGCTGCTGCTCATCATGGTCGTGACCGGCGCGATCTCCGCTTTCGTCAACAACACGGCCGCCGTCGCCGTGCTGTTGCCGCTCGTGCTGCTCGCCGCCCGCGAACGCAAGCTGCCGGCCTCCCGCTTCCTCATCCCGCTCTCCTACGCCTCGCAGTTCGGCGGGGTCTGCACGCTCATCGGCACCTCGACGAACCTCCTGGTCAACTCCATCGCCGTAAAGGCGGGCCTGCCGGCCTTCTCGATGTTCGAGTTCGCCCAGCTTGGCCTGCTGCTCTTCGCGGCCGGCACCCTGTACCTCTGGATCCTCGGGCCTTGGTTGCTGCCGGACCGCCACGCCACCGAGATGGTTGAGCGCTACGGCCTCGGTGAGTTCATCACCGAACTGCGGGTCATGCCCGGCTCGCCCCTGATCGGCCGGGCGCTGGGCGCCGGCCGCCTCCCCGGCGACACACCCGTGACGCTCGTCGAGATCGTCCGCGACAAGCAGCATCTCCTTTCCCCCCTCGACGAGCCACTGGTCGCCGGCGACCTGTTGCTCGTCCGGGGCGAGGCGAAGGGGCTGCTCGCCCTCAAGGGCCGCTCGGGGCTCGCCCTGAATCCGGAGTTCAAGCTCCGCGACGCCGTCCTCCAAGGCGACGATCTCATGCTCGCGGAGGCCATCGTTGCCCCGGGCGCTCCGTTCGCCGGCCAGACCGTCGGCGACCTGCGTTTCGGCGATGCGCACGAGCTCGCTGTGCTCGCTTTGCAACGCCACGGCGCCGTGTTGCGCCAGCGTCTTGCCCACACCCCGCTCGAGATCGGCGACATCCTCCTGGTGCTCGGCCGGCGCGCCGCCGTGCATCGGCTTACGCACGAGCGTGACTTCATTCTGCTCGGCGAGGTCTCCGCACCGAAGCTCACCCGCGGACGCGTTCCGTGGGCGTTGGCCATCATGGCCGCGGTCGTCGCGGCCGCCGCACTCGGCGTCGTCGACATCCTCCCGGCGTCGATCCTCGGCGGCCTTGCCCTCTGGGCCACGGGGTGCCTGAAGACCGAGGAAATCTTCGAGGCGGTCCAATGGCGGGTGGTCGTGCTCCTCGCCGCCATGATCCCGCTGGGAACCGCGCTCGAGAAGACCGGCGGCGCCGTCTGGCTGGCCAAACAGGCGCTCGACCTGGCCGGCAACGGTTCGCCGGTCTTCGCGCTGGGCGCGCTCTACCTCCTCACCGCCGTGCTGACCGAGTTCATGAGCAACAACGCCACCGCGGTCCTCCTCGCCCCGCTGGGTATCGGAATCGCGCATTCGCTCGGCGTCGACCCCAAGCCCTTCGTCATGGCCGTGGCCTTCGCCGCCTCGACGAGTTTCGCCACACCGGTCGGCTACCAGACCAACGCCATGGTCTACACCGCCGGCGGCTACCGTTTCACCGATTTCGCCCGCCTCGGCATCCCGCTCAACCTGCTCTTCTTCGCCATCGCCGTCTGGGGCATACCGCGCTTCTGGCCGTTCTGAACGGCAAGCGGTCTGTAACATTGTCGGCGCCGTCTCCGCCCTCATCGTTGATCTCGGCCCCGATCCGCTCCGCCACCACACCAGGTCCGGCATCACCGACGGCGGCTACTTCACCAACCACAACCCCGCCGCCGACACGCTCTACGGCGCAGACGTCTACGTCCATCCCGACTGCCGCGGCCGCAGCATCGGCGCCGCCCTCTACGAGGCCCGCCGCCAGCTCTGCCGCCGCCTCAACAAGCGGCGCATCCTCGCCGGCGGCCGGCTCTGGAACTACCAGGACCATGCCGGCCGCATGTCGCCCGAGGAGTACGCCCAGCGCGTCACCTCCGGCGAGCTGCGCGACCTCGTGCTCAGCTTCCAAATGCGCGAGGGCTTCACCCTACGCGGGGTCATGCCCAACTACCTGCGCGACCCGCGCAGCGCCAACTTCGGCAGCCTCATCGGGGGGCTCAACCCCGACTACCAGCGCCCGCCCGCCGGCGCGCGCAAGGCCCGCCTCGCCTGCGGCCAGTACCAGATGCGCAAGGTCAAATCCTTCGCCGACTTCGAGCGCCAGGTGACGTACTTCGTCGAGGTCGCGGCCGACTATCGCGCCGACTTCGTTCTGCTGCCCGAGTTTGTCTCCGTTCAACTCCTCTCGCAGGAGGACGCCCTCTCGCCCGTCGGGGGCATCCGCCGCCTCGCCACCTACGAGAAGCGTTTCACCGGCCTCATGAGCCGCCTCGCCGCGCGCCACGGCCTCACCATCATCGCCGGCAGCCACCCGGTCGCGGAGAAGGGCAAGCTCCACAACGTCGCCTTCGTCTGCATCCCCTCCGGCGAGATCGTCGGCCAGCCGAAACTCCACATTACTCCCAACGAGCGCAAATGGTGGGGCATCTCCGGCGGCCACACCCTCCGCGCCATCGATACCCCCAAAGGCAAGATTGGCGTCCTCATCCGTTACGACGTCGAGTTCCCGGAGGCCGCCCGCTACCTCGCCGACCAGGGCGCCGAGATCCTCTTCGTCCCCTTCTGCACCGACAACCGCCAGGGCTACCTCCGCGTCCGCTACTGTGCCCAGGCCCGTGCCATCGAGAACCAGATCTACGTCGCCCTCGCCGGCAACGTCGGCGACCTCCCTGATGTCGGCAACCTCGACATCAACTACGGCCAGGCCGCGGTGCTCACTCCTTCCGATTTCGCCTTCGCCCGCGACGGCATCGCCGCCGAGGCCGACTCCAACGAAGAGACGCTCCTCGTCTGCGACGTCGACCTCGACGACCTCCACGCCTCCCGCTCCGACGGCACCGTCCCCCCCGCCTCGACCGCCGCGCCGACCTCTTCCGCCTCGTGTCGCTGCTCCCTGGCGACGAGAAGCCCGAAAGCCCCGCCGACGGCCCGCTCGGCGGCCAGCCGGGCGACACCTGAGCCCGAAGCATTTCGCCATCGCGTCTTCGGAAACTACCACGCCCTTAGCTGGTGCCGCTATCAGACCTCGCCTGGTTCCGTTCGCACGATCGCCCGCCGGTTTGCTGCATGGCGCCGAACCCGCTATACTGCGAAGTCCTCCCGGGTCGTTCCGATCCGCTGGGCGTCGTTGCCATGTCCAACAAGCCCAAACTCATCTTCGCAGGGGCGCTTCTCCTGCTCGCCTTGGTCTTCGTCATCCAGAATGCCGCGATGGCGCAGGTCCGCTTTCTTTTCTGGTCGCTGAACCTGTCGCAGTCGCTGGTCATCATGCTTTCGGCCGGAGTCGGGATCCTCGCGGGCTGGACGATCGGGACGGTCTTCCAACTCACCCGAAAGCCCAAGCCATGATGTGCCCAACCGCCGCCGGCCGCGCGCAGCGCAAGGGCTCCGCCCCCATCCCCGGGCACAGGCTCCTTCTCTCGAACGGCGACGACGCGGAATCGCAGTCTCCACCCAGTGTTGACGCTCCTCTCCGACCGCGGCCCCGGTCTCGCACACGCGGACGTTCGGCCGCGGGCGAGGACCCGAAACACCCACCACACGGTCAGCCGCGTAACTAATGGCTGGCGACCGCATCGCTTCCAACCCGCCCGCCATGATCGACCAGATTCTCCAGTTCCCCCTTCTCCGCCTCGGCGACGGCGAGCTCACGGTCCTGAATCTCCTCAAACTCGTCTTCTGGCTGTTCGCCGTCGTCCTGCTCGAGCGCGGCCTGCGTAAATGGGCGCTGGCGCGCCTGCTTGCCCGCACCCAGCTGCAGCCGGCCTCGCAGTTCGCCATCGCCCACATCTTCGGATACGCGTTCATCGCCTTCGGCGCCTACCTCGGCCTCCAGTTCGCTGGCATCGACCTGAGCTCGCTCGCGCTCTTCGCCGGCGCAATCGGTGTCGGCCTCGGCTTCGGACTGCAGAATGTCATCAGCAACTTCGTCAGCGGCATCATCATCCTCGTCGAGCGCCCGATTGCGCTCGGCGACCGGGTCGAGGTCGGCGGCGTTGAAGGGCGCGTCACCCGCATCAACCTTCGCAGCACCATCGTCGTCACCAACGACAACATCACCATCATCGTCCCCAACTCGGACTTCATCGCCAACCGCGTCACCAACTGGAGCCACGGGGATCCGAAGGTGCGTTTCCGCCTGCCGGTCGGCGTCGCCTATGGCAGCGACCCGGAGAAGCTGCGTACCGTTCTCACCACCCTGGCCGCGGAGCATCCGGCGGTGCTGGCCGACCCGCCGCCGCAGCTGCTCTTCGTCGGTTTCGGCGAGAGTTCCCTCGACTTCGAGCTCGCCGTCTGGACCAAGGACATGGCCCACCGCCTCCACCAATTACGCAGCGACCTCTACTTCGCGATCGAGCGCGCGCTGCGGGCCGCCGGCATCGAGATCCCCTTTCCCCAACGCGATCTCCATATCCGCACGACCGGGCCGGCACCACTGGCGGCTTCGCCCGTTCCGCGAGACTGATCACGCCGCCGTCGGCCGCCCGCTCCGCCAGACCCGCCACCCCAGCCACAGCCAGAGGGCGGTCGCCGGCAACGCCTGCCACCAGAGTCCTAGCACGGCGGCCATCGGCAGGAGGAAGGTGAGGACCTGCCAGCCCAGCGCCGCGGCCAACAGCCGCCAGTCCGCGAGATGCTCCGCCCGGTCCGGCCGTGTCCAGGCGCGCGGCCAAAGGCCCATCGGCCGCGTCTGCCGGTAGAACCGCGCCAGCCGCAGCGGCGCCACCGCCGGGGTCGCCAGCGTCGCCAGCACGGAGGCGGCCGCCGACCAACCCGCGACAAACAGGAAACGCACCACCTCGTTGCCGCCGAACTCCGGCGTGAACGCCACGCCCGCCGCGGCGGCAAATCCCGCCACGATACCGGCCGCGAACCCGTAGCCGTTGAACCGCGCCCAGAACCAGCGCAATGCAAACGGCACAAGGAAGGCCGGGAAGAGCAGCATCACGATGCCCACCCAGATTCCCAGCACCGAGGCGCCAAGCCCGAAGGCCAGGGCCACCGCCACACCGACCAACAGCGCCGACGCGAGGTAGCCGGCCCATACCATCTCGCGCTCCGAAGCGCGCGGGCGCAGCGGCAGGAAGAGATCGCGCACCACGTACGAGGCGCCGGCGTTGATCGTGCTGTCGAAGGTCGACATCGCCGCCGCCATCATCGCCGCCACCACCAAGCCCCGCACACCGCTCGGGAAGAACTCCGATTGCAGCACCCGCGGCAACACGCCCTCCGCATCGGCGAGCGTGCGCACATCCAGCCCCACCGCGATGGCGAGAATCGCGAAGCCCAGCACCATCGGCCAACGCGCAGCAAAGAGCACCGTCCACAGCATCCCGATCTTCCGGCAGTCGGCTTCGCTCTTCGCTGCGTAGAAACGCTGCGCCATGTAGGCCGAACCGCCGCTGCCACCGAGTCCCTCGAGCAGCCCCTTGCCCGCCCACACGATCACGAAAAGCCAGAACGGATTGTACGGCTCCAGCTGCGAATGGAACGGTAGCGGCACCAGATAGTTGAGCTCGGCGCCGGGCCACCGCGACAACAACTCCGGCTTGAGCTGCCCGGCTGCCACCACCGAGACATAGAGCGCCGCCGCGCCGATGATCACGGCCTGCACCACGTCCGTCCAGATCACGCCGTAGAGACCACCCGCGAGCGTATAACCGAACGCCACCACTGCCATGCCGATGGTGCACTGGGTCGCGGTGAACGGAAGAAATGCGGCGAGGAAGCGGCCGCCCGCCGTGAGGAAAAACACGATCATCGCCACCGTGATCACCACGTAGGTGAGCGCGGCGGTAGTGCGCGCCAGCCGGCCGCCCAGTCCGCTGCCAAATCGCAGTAGCATCCACTCGGCCGTCGTCATCACTCCGGACCGACGATGCCACTTTCCCATGAACGCGAGAAACACCGCGATCGGCAGCACCACACCGCCGCGCAGCTCGATGAAGAACCCCTGCAGACCGTAGACCGTGAGCAACGTCACGATCGTCATCGTGCCGGCGACGTCGAGATTGCTCGCCATGCCCGAGCAGCCGAGCGCCCACCAAGGCAGATTGCGGCCCGCGAGGAAGTAGTGGTCGGCCCCGCCCGCGGCCTTCCGGGCCAGCCAAGCGCCGGCTACCATGACCGCGAGCAGATACCCTCCGAGAATACTGTAGTCCAACGGACTCATGGCGGAGACATTCGCATTCCCGCCACGGAAGCCGAACCCGGACGGTTACTTTTCCCCAAGCCCCGCCAAACCGCCGCTTATGGCTCGCAATAAGTCGCGGCCGGGAGAGGTCGTCGGCCACCCTCCCGACCGCTCTCGCAAGGCTCCTTCTGCTTTGTCTGAGGTTTCACCCAATAACCCGAGGGGGCCCTCCGTGCCTCAACGTCGCCCTGGTGACGTCGAGGCGCGGGGAACATCCCCCTCCAACTCCGCTTCGGTCTCACGAGAAAACTGTTCCCCCAGCGACACGCCCACTTCGGCCCGCCGACGCAGGACCGGACGCTGGAAGAATAGATTGTTCGGCAGCTGGATCATGCGACCGTCCGGCGCCTGCAGCGTCGTGAAGAACAAATTGAGATCAACCACCCGGCCCCGCAGCGGATCCGGCGGCAGCTCGAGTTCGTCGCCGACACGAAACGGCCGCACCGTGAGCAGCAGCAACGTGCAGAGCACGTTGCTCCGGATGCTCCAGACCGCCACGAAGCCGATACCAAGCAGCGCGAGCAACCCACCGAGCACCGCGAAGAAGTCCACGGCGAAGTAGTGATCGGCCAACGTGCTGACCACCACCATCAGCACCAGCGCCCGACCGGTGACCGTGAGCGGACGCAACGAGAGCGGCGGTGCCTGCAGCTTCACCGCGAGCCACCGCACAAGGCGTCCGACCAACCGCAGCGCCAGCGCGGCGAGCGCCGTCACTACGATCACAAAGAGCGCCTCGCGCACCAGCGTGGCGAGCTCGGGCGGAAGATTGGTGAGCAGCTCAGTCACTGTCGTTCCAGGGTTCGTCCCACTCGTTGTCGGCCAGGGCGAACGCCGCGGTATGCCGCGCCTCGGCCAGCGCCACGATCTGCTGGGCGATACCGGTCCAGGTGAAGAGACTACGAGCCTTGTGGGCGCCCATGCGCGCCATCCGCGCCCGCAACCGCGGGTGCTTGAAGACCTTCATCATCGTGATGCCGAGGTCCTCCGCATCGAACGGATCCGCGAACAACGCGTGGCGTCCGAAGGTAAGCGCACGATACAGTCCGCCGTGCACCGTCACCACGGTGGGGCAGCCCGAGGCCATCGCCTCGATCGCCGTCATCCCGAACGGCTCGTACCGGCTGCAAAGCACGAACTGGTCGGCCGCACGGTAGTAGTCCGCCAGCTCGGCGTCGGGAATGAAATGGCCGAAGGTCACCGTCTCGCCGAGGTTCAGTTCCTCGACGATCGCCTTCAGCTCGGCCAGGATCGACTGCTCGCGCTCGTTGAGGCTTTCGCCCCCGATCGCGAGATGCAAGCGCGCCTCGGGGACGCGCTTCACCGTCACCGCGAACGCCCGCACCAGCAGGTCGTAGCCTTTGTTCCGCGCCAGTCGCCCAAGCGCGAGGATCGTGGGCCCGCGGAAGCCGAGCCGCCGGCGGACCGACTGCCGGGTCGACTCGCTCACCGGGAAGAAGCGCGCGTCGTCGTAGCCGGGCGGCACCATCTTCACCCGTTCCTCGAGGGGGGCGTCGTAGTCGGCGGCGAGAAGATCGACCTGCTCCGGTGTCGTCGCGATCACGAGATCAGACGACGCAAATAGCGCGGTTTCCTCGCGGATGCGGACGTCGAAGTTGTAGCCGGCCAGATCGGCCGCGCTGGCGCCCTCGGCCATCTGCTTCTTCTTCCACGAGCCGAGCGAGTGCGGCGTGTGGATATGCGGCACGTCGAGCACGTCGGCCAGATGCTGGCCCGCGAGGCCGGCATCCCAATAGTGCGAGTTGATGAAGGCGTAACCGAGTTCCTCGTCGCGGATGATCCGCAGGGCGTTCTCGCACCATTCCGGGATGAAACGGTACAGGTCCTCCTTGCGAACAAACTCCGGCCCGCCGCACGGCGCACGCCGCAGAATCACACCCGGTGCGACCTCCTCGGTCGCCGGCTGGTCGGCGAACTGGCGCGTCCAGATGTCCACCTCGTAACCGAGCGCGGCGAACTTCTTGGAAAGCTCCAGCACGTAGACGACCTGCCCGCCCGTGTCGGCCGCCCCGAGGGGCGGGTTCGCCGCGACATAACCATGGGTGGAGACCATCGCGATGCGGCGCGGTCGGGTGTGGGCATCGGCGCCGAACGCGCGACGCCGGGAGGATTTCCGGGTTGGGTTCTTTTTCATACCCCACCCTTTCGCGCATCAACGCCTCCGCACAAGGGATGAGCGTTCGTTTTTGGTTGGGCAGACCAAACCACCGGCTATAGCTCGCGCCATGGAGATGCACCAACTGCGCTATTTCGAGGCGGTCGCCCGGTGCGGGAGCATGATGGCGGCGGCCGCCGCCTGCCATGTCTCGCAGCCGGCGCTCTCCGTGCAAATCAAGAAGCTGGAGGACGAGATCGGCACCCGCCTGCTGGTGCGCGAGGCGCGCGGCGTGTCGCTCACCCCGGCGGGGGCGCGCACCCTCGTGACGGCCCGCCGGATCCTGCGCGAGGTCGATGAGCTCCGCGTCGACGCCCGCCGCCGGGCCTTCCGCGTGCGCCCGGTCGTGCGTGTCGCCGTCCAGTCCTTCGTGGCGAGCGAGTTGCTGCCCCGGCTCACCGGCATGTCCTCGCTGGCCGGCGACCGCTCGGTGCAGCTCCAGTTCCGCGAGCGCAACCCGCAGCAGGTGGTCGACTCGGTCGCCAGCGGCGGCTCCGACCTCGGCCTGCTCGATCTGGCGGCGGCCCGCTCCGGACCGCTGAAGACGGAGACTTTCGCGCAGATTCCCTACGCTTGCTTCTGCCCCGAGGACCACCCGTTCGCCGGGCGCCGCGCGGTGCGGCTCGCCCAGCTGCTGGCGGAACCGCTGCTGCTGTTCGAGCACACGCCGCACCTGCAGGAGCGCCTGCAGCAGCTGGCCCACGAGCGGGAGCTCGAGTTCGCCCCGCCCTTCTCCAGCGAGCAGGCTGGCACGCTCTTCGAGTTCGTCACCCAGGGCGCGGGGGTGTCCGTCCTGCCCGCCTCGTTCGCCGCGCGGGCCAAGCGCCGGCGCGTCTCCGTGCGACCGATCGCCGATTTCACGGAGAAGGTCGTGATCGGCGCGGTCCTGCCGCCACAGACCGCGCCGTCGCCGAGCGCGCAACTGGTGCTCGATCTGTTGCGCGGTGTCGCCACGGAGTGGAACCGCGCCGGCGCGCGCCTCGCCTGAGCCGCCCGCCGCCCGCACTTCCAAACAAACCGCCCCGGCGCGTGGAGCACCGGGGCGGCGTTCGCAATGCAGGCGATCCAACTCAGAGCAGGTCGGCGGCGAGCTCGGCGAGTTTCGAGCGCTCGCCCTTCGAGAGCTTCACGTGGGCGGCCAGCGCGTGGCCGCGCATCTTGTTGCGGCAGTAGACCAGGCCGTTCGAACGCGAGTCGACGTACGGGTTGTCGATCTGCGCCGGGTCGCCGATGAGCACGATCTTCGAGCCCTCGGAGATGCGGGTGATGATCGTCTTCACCTCGTGCGGCGTGAGCTGCTGCGCCTCGTCGAGGATGAAGAACCGGCGCGCGATCGAGCGGCCGCGGATGAAGCAGAGCGCCTCGATCTCGACCACGCCGGAGCGGAGCAGCCGCTCGTAGGGCTTCATCGGAGGCAGCGGGCTGGCGCCGCCGGTGGCGATCGGCGTGACGCCGGGTGCGGCGAAGGCCATCGCCTCCTTCTTCTTTTTCTTCGCGACCTTCTTGGCGGCGAACTGCGGCTCCTTCGGCGGCTTCGAGGGGATGAGGACCTCGAGCGCGTCGTAGTAAGGCTGCAACCACGGCTTCATCTTCTCTTCGAGCGCTCCGGGGAGGAAGCCGATCTCCTTGCCGAGCGCGATCACCGGGCGGGAGATCGAGACGCCGTCGTAGCGGTTCGTCTCCTCGCGGATCTGCTGGAGCGCGCAGGCGGTGGAGAGGAGCGTCTTGCCGGTGCCGGCCTTGCCGTAGCAGGTGACGAGCGAGATCGAGTCGTCGAGCAGCGCGTCCATGAAGAACTGCTGCTCGAGGTTCTTCGGGCGGATCGGGATGCCGCCGGGCGCCTGCACGTGGTCCGGCAGTCGCAGGCGCCGCACCAGGCCGGCGCCGCAGTAGCGGCCGGGCATCGTCTTGCCCTCGGGCGTCTTCAGGAGGACGTAGTCGTTGAGCAGGAGATCCTTCAGACCGTCGCCCTCGAACTCGATCTGCCCCTCGGAGGCGAAGCGCTGCATCTCGTAGATCGAGAGCGGAATCGCATGGTAACCGACATCCTCGTCGTCGACGGGCACCTTGTCGTTGAGATAGTCCTGCGCCTCGAGGCCCACCGCGCGCGCCTTGAGCGCGACGTTGACGTCCTTCGTCACGAGGATCGTCGGCGGCGGGAAGGTGTCCTTCACGAAGAGGGCGCACGCGATGATGCGATTGTCCTTCTTCAACAGGTCGGGGAGCACCGACCGGAACCGCTGGATCGTGGGCGAGGTTTCACCGTCGAGCAGGTAGCGGTTGATGATGACGGAGAGCGTGCCGCCCGTGGGCAAATCGACGCCCTCGTGCATGGCCCGGCTGTCCGGGAGAAGTTGCGAGAGGATGCGGTGCACGGTGCGGGCGTTGCGGCCGCGCTCCGTGGACTGCTCCGATTTGATGGCGTCGAGTTCCTCGAGCACCTCGACCGGAATGACGAGGTTGTTGTCGTCGAACTTGAAGATCGACTGCGGGTCGTGCAGGAGCACGTTCGTGTCGAGGACGAAGGTCTTGGCCTTCGTGGAAACTCTGAGCCGCGCTTTGGGTTGGAGGGTCCCGGAGGGGGTACTCATCGGCGGTGAGTAAGTTGTGAACAACTCAATGAGGGCGCCGCGAGGCGGCGTCGATGTTATTCCCGGAAACGCCGGCGAATTTTCTGCGAAGAGAGCGCATGCCGGCCATGTCGCAGGAGTCGCGCCAAGCGTCGCATGAAGTCGCCCGCCGCGGCCGATTCGGCCTTGCGCGCCGAAACCGCCGCCGCTTGCCTCGCGCTCCATGTCGTCCACCACCACCAAAGAATATGCCGTGATCAGCACCGACCACGGCGACATCAAGATCGAGTTCTGGCCCGAGGTCGCGCCGAAGACCGTCGAGAACTTCAAGAAGCTCGCCGGCGAAGGCTTCTACGACGGCACCGCCTTCCACCGCGTGATCAAGGGCTTCATGATCCAGGGCGGCTGCCCGAACACCAAGGAAGGCGCCAAGGGCATCCCCGGCACCGGCGACCCGGGCTACAAGGTGAAGGCCGAGTTCAACGCCAAGTCGCACGTGCGCGGCGTGATCTCGATGGCCCGTGCCCAACATCCGGATTCCGCCGGCTGCCAGTTCTTCATCTGCCACGGCAACGCCAGCTTCCTCGACCGCCAGTACACCGCCTTCGGCCAGCTCGTCGCCGGCGACGAGGTGCTCGAGAAGATCGCCACGACCGCCACCTCCGGCCCGGAGCGCAGCACGCCGAACGCCCGCCAGGGCGTGAAGTCGGTCAAGATCGTCACCGAGTAACCGTACTCCGGCGACACTCGCCGGACCGGCCCCTCTCCCCGATAAACGCCGCACCCGGAACCGGGCGCGGCGTTTCGTTTCTTGCGGGCAGGCGGCGCGAACCGGCGCACGGCTCCGGTCACGGCGCGGTCTGCGGCGCGAAACCGAGGTTCGTCGGCCTGTCGGGGAGCGGGCGCGTCACCCCGGTCGGAGCCACGCCGGGGCCCGCCTCGGCGAACGCCAACGCGCTCACCCAGGCCTGCCCTGTATCCATCAGGAAGAACCCGAAGTTGAGCGTCGCCGCCTCGCTCGGCACCTCGAGCACGATTTCCGCCGGAGTCCAGTCCTTCGTGCCGGCGACGGGCTGCCGCTGCATGTTGTCGAACGCCAGGCTCTTGCCGTCGGCACCGTCGACGCGCAGCCACAGGCAGGCGCCCTTGGGCGCGTCCACCGTCTTGAGCAGGCCGGACAACCGCACCCGCTTGCCCCGGTAGGCCTTCGCGTCGCAGGTCTGCATCATGCCGCCGAAGGTGTCCTTCGTCCGCTCGGTCGACTTCACGTAGGCCGCCGGAGCCGGCCGTCCCTGTGTGGCATCGACGCCCACCACGTACTTGTCGGTGGCATTGCCGTTCTCCCACCAACCTGCCGGGGCGGTCGTAGTCACCGCCCCCACCGCAACCGGCGCAGGATCATCCGCCCGCGCCTCGCGGGTCGTCGCCACCGCCAGGACAGCAGCCGCCACCGCCGCGCCAAGCAAGGTCCGCCCCCGGGAAGGGGTCCGATAGTTCGCGATCATCAGTATTCTCCTTTTCAGTTGTTTTCGTGTTTCAAAAACCCCGAGAGCCGCCGAGGTGCCGGTTCGTCCGCCTGCCGTTCCCAGGACCTTGAGAAGGGAGGCTCCGTACGCGGACGGCTCTGCAGAAGCCGACCGCTGCATGACAAATTCGTCGCACGCGACCTCGCAGTCCGCGCGGGCCGTGCGCACCGCCAGCCAGACCAGCGGATTCCACCAGTGCAGGGCGCGGGCGAGCGCGAGCAGCTCGTTCGTCCACGGGTCGCGGCGGCGCCAGTGGGCCAGCTCATGGCGCACCACGTTGCGCAGGTCCGCCTCGCCAAGCCGTCCCGCCAGTCCGGCCGGCAACCACAGCGTCGCCCGCCACAGGCCGCTGATCGCCGGCACCGGCACCGCCGCCGAATCAACCAGATCCGGGATACGGTGGACGCCCGCGGCCCGGGCTTCGTCCGCGACCAGCGCGCGCACCCAAGCCTCCGGCATCCGCGCCGCCCGACGCCACCGCCGGAAGATCCTGCGGGCCGCAACCACCCGCGCCGCCGCGAATCCCGCGAAGCCGGCCAGCCAAACCACGCCGAGCCAGCCCGACCAACTCCAGGGCAACCAAGCCCCGGCCCGATCCGAGCGGGCCGCGACGGGCGGTACATTCGACGCCGCCGACCCGTTCAAGGAACTCGTCGGCGGGGCGGGCCGGCGCTCCTCGGCGGGCGTGCTGATGGAATGACGCGGTCCGAAAGCGGTCCAGTTGAACGGGCTCCACACGGTGGCAAAGCCGAACGGCACCACGAGCCGCAACGCGACCACGAGCCAACCGACGAAAAGCCAGCGGGCCGGCAGCCGGTCGCCCACCATCGCGCGCAGCACCAGATAGCCCGCCACCAGCAGCGAGCCGCGGCCGGCGAGGCCCAGCAGCTCCTCCGTCACCTGCACGGCCACCGCGTTCATCGGCGGCCTTTCTTCGACCTCAGCAACGTCTCAAGTTCGCGGATCTCGTCCGCCGAAAGCTCGGCGCGCTCGCAGAAATGCAGCACGAGATCGCCCGCCGCACCGCGGAAGACCCGCTCCAGGAACGAATCGCCTTCGCTCGCCACACATTTCTCGCGGGTGAGCGCCGGCCGGTAGAGGTTGGCCTTGCCCTGCTTCGTCGCCGTTACCGCGCCCTTCTCGACGAGGCGGGCAAGGAAGGTGTTCACCGTCTTCTGCGCCCAGGCGGTGCCGGCCGGCAGAGCCGCCATCACCTCCGGCGCCGTGCGCGGCGCCCGCTCCCAGAGCACGTTCATCACTTCCCATTCCGCGGCGGAGATCTTCGGTGGCATAGGCACATGGACTACAACTGTAGGAACTTGTTCCTACAAATGTAGGCAATGTCAACCAGCGCTCCATCCCGCCGGCCCGCAGCCGCAGGCCAATCCCCGCCCCACGACCTGGCGCTTGACATACTGAATTAGTGCCCTAATACACCTACCCACACAGCTCGACTCACCACCGGCCCTCCGCCCGCGAAGACCACCGCCCCGCCCCCTGTCGCTTTCGATCTCCTCCCCGGCCTCGTCCCGCCAATCGCAAATCGGCGATCCGCAATCGTAAATCCCGCACCTCCGCCCGTTCCGCAATCCGCCCTCCGCAATCCGCATTTCCCGATGCCCCCCCTGCTCTCCATCGACCTCCACAACGGCGTGCCCGCCTACCGGCAGATCATGGACCAGATCAAACTCCAGATCGCCACCGGCCTGCTCCCGCCGGGTTCCGAGCTCCCCTCGACCCGCGCCCTCTCCGCCGAGCTCGCGCTCAACCCCATGACGATCAGCAAGGCGTACGGACTCCTCGAACACGACGGTGTCCTCGAACGCCGCCGCGGCCAGACCCTCATCGTCCGCGAGCGCCCCGCCGCCGCCCAGCAGACCGCCCGCCTCGACCCGCTCCGCCAGCAACTCACCGCTGCCGCCCATCTGGCCCGTCAACTCGACGTCCCGCCCGCCCAAGCCGTGAAACTCTTCCGCGAACTCCTCGAACGATGAAGCGCCCCGAGCGCGACTGACCGGAGATCGCACAGATCTCGACGAGTCCGCGGAGTCCGATATCCGCGCCATCCGCGAAATCCGTGGTCCTTCGGTCGCCGCGCAACGCCACCCGCCACCAGCCCGATCCCTTCGCAGTTCGTCTTCCGCCACCTGTCACTTGTCACCTGTTACTTGCCACTTCCCCTCCTCCGCCCCTTCACCATGACCGCGCCCGCCCTCGCCCCCGCCCCGGCTTCGCCCGCCCTCGACTCGGCCGACACCTCGCCGCTCGTCTTCCGCGCCCTCACCCAGCACTTCGGCCACCGCGCCGCGCTACGCAACATCTCCCTCGCCCTCCCCGCCGGCCGCATCATCGGCCTGCTCGGCCGCAACGGCGCCGGCAAGACCACGCTCCTCCACATCGCCGCCGGCCTGCTCCCGCCCACCGCCGGCGAGTGCACCACGCTCGGGACGCCGTCCGGAAAATTGGACACGCCGCAACTCGCCCGCCTCGGGCTCGTCCAGCAGGAAGGCCGTTACCTGGAGTGGATGACCGTCCGCCAGCACCTCGACTTCAACGCCTCGTTCTACCCGAGCTGGGACCGCGACCTCGAGCGCCGCCTCCTCGAGGCCCTCGAACTCGAGCCCGCCCGCAAGATCGTCCAGCTCAGCCCGGGCGATCGCCAGAAGGTCGGCATCCTGCTCGCCACCTGCCATCGCCCGACGCTCCTCCTGCTCGACGAGCCCATGAGCGCGCTCGACCCGATCGTCCGCCGCCGCCTCCTCGACTTCCTCCTCGAACTCCTGCGCGAGGACGGCACCACGGTCGTGATCTCGTCGCACATCCTCAACGACGTGGAGAAGATCGTCGACTGGATCGTCGCGCTCGAGGCCGGCGAACTCGTGGAAAACTCCCCCTTCGACCTCCTCCAGGAGAGCTACGCCGAATGGACGCTCGCCTCCGCCACCGGCGCGCTCCCCGCCGCCTTCGCCGAACCCTTCGTCCTCAGCCACCAAGGCAACGCCCACCAGGCCGTCCTCCGCGTCCGCACGTCCGAACCCGAGGCCGCCGCGCGCTTCGCCGCCTCCTACCGCGCCGAGATCCGCACCCGCCCGCTCAATCTCGACGAGATGTTCCCGCTGCTCACCGACCAGCGCCGCCGCCGCGCCTGAGCAGTCCAGCCAACCGCGCCCGCATCTTCGAGACCGCATCGTCGTGACTCTCCGAACCTACCTCCTGATTCTGCGTCCGATTCGGACACTCGCCCTCGCGGCGTTAATCCTTCCTTCGCTCTTCGTCGTCATCGGTGCGTTTGTGGGGTTCTCCAACGCCGAGTTCGTCTTCGTTGCACTCTGCCTGGTCATCCCGTTGATGCTCGGGAGCTTGTTGATCGCACCGCTGCACGAGGTCGCGCACCGCAGCAGTTTTCCGCTGCTGCCGGGAGCCGGACGCCAATTGCATGCGGGGCATTTCATCGGATTCAGCGTAGTCGCACTCCTGCTCGGAGCTCTCGCTGCCTTATGTGTCAGTGCCGTCCCGGGACATGCGGCTTGTGGTTTGGTCATCGCCTGCCTCGCGCTGCCGCTACTCAACCCAAACCGCGCTAAGGGCTTCGGAACCAGCGCCGTTTTGGGACCGATCTTCATCATCAGCCTGATTCTCGCCACCGCCGGCCACCACCTTCTCATCCGACTCGGAACCGGAGCTCCGTGGTTGTTACTCGTCGGCGGGATCGCAGTCGCCTACACCTGCTTCCGCATCGGTTTCGATCCGGCCCGGCTGCGTGCCCGCAGCGCCAACCCGTTCTTCTACGCGCCGCAGAGCACCCTCCTCTTCGTTGGCACCGACGTGCTCCAGCACGCCTTCGCGGAAGCGACACATCTGCGCGAACAACGGCGCACCCGCGCCGGCATCGATTGGACCGCGGAGACATTTCGCGATACGCTCCGCGGCTGGCTGAGTATCCTCCACCACGCCCGCTTCGGTCAGAGCCGCTTGTCGAGCAGCACCATCAGCGTCTTCTTCGCCTCCACGGCCAGCCTTGTCGCCGGCTTGTTGGCCATCGCTTTCATGAACGCAGGGCTCGATCCGCAGAAATGGGAGGCCTACTGCCGCTTGCTCGTCGAAACCGCCCGGACCTCGGGCGAGATCACCAACAGCGATGTTCGCCTATCCTTCATCGTGGCGCCGCTGGTCGCCTACTCGGTCATCCTCGCTAGCGCGTTCCTGGCCGGTGTGCCACCACAGGCGTTCCCGCTTTCCCGCACGCGTTTGGCGAATGTTCTCTTTCTCGCCTTCGAACGTCGCACCTTTCTCGCACTGGCTGGTGGGATGGTCGGCACAGCCGCCGTGCTGGCCATGGCCGCTCTCGTCGCGAACGAACCGTGGAGCTTCGCGCTGCTCAACCGCTTTCTGCCCATCCCCGCAGTTGCTTTGCTCGGCGCCAATCTCATGCCTCTGGCGGTCTTCTCGGGGCGCCTTCTCGTACAGGTCTTCTTCGGTCTGATTCTCTTCCCCGGATATGTGATCGCCACCTTCGCCGTGATTCTCCGCGATCGACCGTACCTGCCGGCGACAAACCTCGTCGTTCTCTCCGCCCTCACACTCGGCTCGATCGCCTTCGCGTGGTGGACCTTTCACCGCCACTACCGGACCTGCGACCTCACCCGCACCGGCGACTCATTGCGCCGCCTCGGCGTCCGATTCGGGTGAGCCGCACCGCCGGCCCTCCGAGACCGCCTCTCCTCATCGATCCCACTTCGGTCCGTCCTGTACGAACGCATCTTCACCCCGCCAGGCTCTCCTGGTTGGCAATCCGTCGCCACTTCCGGCGCTGCGACCTTAACCACGCCAGCGACGGACTCCGCCAACTCGGCCTCGCCTGATCCCGCCATGAACCTTGAGAATTTCTTCACGCTCCTGCGACCGTTGCGAACGCTGCTGATTGCCGGCCTGTTCACGTTGTTCTTCCGCTACGCCCTCTATCCGTGGGCCCTGCCCTTCCAGCTCGACGCGCTCTTCGTCAACGCCGCCTTGGCCTTGATCCTCGGCGGTTTCGTTGCCGGACCGCTGCAGGAGCCGCTGCACAGCCCGGCCGCACTACTCCTGCCCGGGCTGCGCCAGCAGGTCCGACGCTGGCACATCGCCTCCGTCGTTGGGATCGCCCTGTTTGGCCTCTCTGTTGTCCACTTCACCTGCCGCGGCGTTCCGCTGTGGGGCGCGTTCGGCGTGATCGCCGCCGGAGCCTCCCTTCCTGCGCTGAACCGCCGGCGGCGTCACGCTTGGGCTGCGTGGCTGCTGGGAACACCGCGGGGCTGGTGGGTGGTCGTCATCGTTGCCGCGGCGGTGGCGCTGCCAACCGTCGGCCTGAACCTGAGTCCGTGGGTGAGCCAATGGCCGGGATGGTTCGGCGCCGGCGGTCTGCTTCTTGCCGCCGGCTCGTTCCACTTCGGGTATTCCCGCCGGGCAGCCCGTCAGCGCGCCGGCGAGGCCTTCCTTTGCCTCCAAACCACAATGGAGAGCGACCCGGCGTTGATCGTGCCGGCCAACCAGGGGCCGGAATCCCCTCGCGCCTCCGAGTCGCCCGTAAACCGGTCCACTCCGTACCAACTGATTCGTGACACCGTTCCCTTCTTTGGGGTGGCGCTCACCGCCCTGCTCGCCCTCGCGCTCTTCGAATGCGCGAATCCGTCGGGCGCCCAGTTGCGCGAGATTCCTTCCCACCTCGCAGAGCTGGGTCGGATCCGGCCACTCGGCGCGTCCGCCGGCCACAGTTTGCCGCATCTCCTGATCGGATTCTTCGCCTTCTATGCCGTCGCGGCCTGGCAACAACGGACAAACGACAGCCTTACCCAAGTCGTGCTGCCTCTGTCGCGTCGCCAGCTCGCGCGGGAGGCTTCCGTCACCTCCTTCGCCCAAACCTCGCTGCTGCTTTTCGTGCCCTTGTTCGCCGCCCTGCTTGCCACCGTCCTTGCCGCCCGCGGCCCGATCGCGGCCGGCGACCTCGCCGGATACCTTGCCACGGCGCTCGGCGCCGCGATTGCGCTCCCGGCTCTGATCGTGGCGGCAACGCTGCGGCACAGCTTTCTCCGAGTGATTGCGGCCGTGGGCGGCGGCCTTCCGACCGTCGGGGCTTTCGGCATCGCCCTGGCGTGGGGCGATCAGCGCCTGGAGTCGCCTCCCGTAGTCGGCGCCTTTGCCGTGGCGGCCCTGTCCACCACAGCCATCGCTTGGTTCCGAATACAAACGCTGTATCGCAGCGCCTACCTTGCGCCGCGGCCGACGGTCCGTGGCGCCATTCCCTGACTCCGTTCCCTGTTCCCGCCATGACGCCCCGTTTCCTCCCTCCCCGCCCTCGGCCCACTTGGGGCCAGACTCTCGTCTTCGCCCTCGTTTTCGCCCTCGCAATGACTCTATGCAACCACACCGACGATTTCCTGGAAGGGTACCGGCAAGGCTGGGACTACGCTAAGACGCATTCCGGCTTTCGGTTCCCGACGCGGCGCCCGGCCGCCCCGGCTCCCACGCCGCCACTCCAGCCAACCCAACCCGACGCGCCCAAGTGAATCCCCCAACACCGGGGCTCCTGGCGGTCCGCCAATCCAACCGCCTAGGCGAGGCGTGTCTCCATTCTTCCGATTCCAGAAATTATTCACCCTGCAATCCCCTTACACGCACGACCTGAATCTTCAGACCCAATGAACACCTCGCCAACTCCCACGCGCCCACCCAGGCACCTTGCTGGCCGCCTCCTCGGCTGGCTGTTGCCCCTCGCCTTCGTCCTCTCGGCCCTCGCCGACCAACCGGCGCCGCTGCCGCTCGATCCGACGGTCCGCACCGGCCGACTGACCAACGGTCTCACCTACTACATCCAGAAAAACACCAAGCCCGAGAAACGCGTCGAGCTCCGCCTCGCCGTCAACGCCGGCTCCGTGCAGGAGGACGACGACCAGCTCGGCCTCGCCCACTTCGTCGAACACATGTGCTTCCGCGGGACCCGCCGTTTCCCCGACGAGGAGATCATCCATTTCCTGCAGTCCGTCGGCGCCCAGTTCGGCCCGGACATCAACGCCTCCACCGGCTTCGACGAGACCGTCTATAAGCTCAGCATCCCCTCCGACGTGCCCGCCACCCTGGATAAGGGCCTCGACATCCTCGCGGACTGGGCCGGCGCCGTCACCCTCGACGACGCCATGATCGAGAAGGAACGCAGTGTCGTCGTCGAGGAGTGGCGACTCGGTCGTGGCGCCGACCAGCGGATGCGCGACAAGTTTCTCCCCGTCCTCCTCCAGGACTCGAAATACGAGCAGCACCTTCCGATCGGGACCAAGGAATCCATCGTGCACTCCACTCCCGCAGCGGTGAAGCGGTTCTACCGCGACTGGTACCGGCCCGACAACATGGCGGTCGTCGTAGTCGGCGACATCGATCCCGCTGCAATCGAGGCGAAGATCGACGCGACGTTCGGCCCCCTTACCCCGGTCGCCAACCCGCGGCCCGTGGCAAAGATCGACGTCCCGGCCCATGCCGGCACGCTCAGCTCGATCGTTTCGGACAAGGAGAGCCGCTACAACATCGCCATGCTCGGCTGGAAGGCACTCCCCGAGAGCGTGCGCACGACCGACGACCTGCGGCGGTCGCTGGTGCGCGACCTGTTCGTTGCGATGCTCAACGCCCGGTTGGCCGAGCTCACCCAGCAGGCCGATCCGCCGTTTCTGTTCAGCCAGTCCCAACACGGCCGGTTCTTCGTCCGCGCCCAGGACGCGTTTCGCCTCACCGTCGTTGTTCCGGATGGCGGTTACGACCGCGGCCTCGGAGCGGCGCTCACGGAGGCCGAGCGGGTCCGCCGGCACGGTTTCACCGCCGCGGAACTCGACCGCGCGAAGAAGTCCCTCCTGAAGGGCCTGGAGCAGGCCTACAACGAACGCGACAAGACCCCCTCCGAGCGTCTGGTCGGTCAATACGTGGCGCACTTCCTCGACGCTCAGCCCGCGACCGGCATCGCCTACCTCCACCACTTCGCCCGGCAACAGGTGCCCGCCGTGACCCTCGCCGAGATTCAGCCGCTCGCCACGCAGCTCATCCGGCCGGACAAACAGGTGGCGGTCGTCATGGGGACGGAGAAGCCCGGGGTTACCCTTCCGACAGAGGCTAATCTCAAGGTGCTCGTCGCACAGGTGGCGGAGTCCAAGATCGCCCCCTACACAGAGAAGCAGCTCGCCAGCTCGCTCCTCAAGGAACGCCCGCAACCGGGGCAGGTCGCCGGCGGCAAACCGCTGCCCGAGATCGGCGGGGCCGAGCTGCTCTTCGCCAACGGCGTGCGCGTCATCCTCAAGCCGAGCGATTTCAAGAACGACGAGGTCCGCCTGCAGGGATTCCGCCCGGGCGGGCAATCGGTGTTTCCGCAGGACTACAAACTGGCGGCGGCGTTCGCCGGCGCCTACCTCTCCGAGTCGGGCGCCGGTCCGTTCGCCAAGGTTGAGCTGCAGAAGATGCTCGCCGGAAAGAACGTCGGCGTCGGCGTCGGGCTGGGCTTGTACTTCGATGAAGTCAAAGGCGGCGCCTCGGCCGCGGATCTGGAAGCCATGCTGCAGCTGGTCCACCTGTACTTCACCCAGGTGCGCGAGGACCGGGAGGCATTCACGTCGCTGGAAACACGCCTCAAGGCGATCCTGAGCCACGCCCTCGACGATCCGCAGGCCTATTTCCAGAACGAGACCCAGAAATTCCTCTACAGCGACCACCCGCGGAACACCGATACCCAGCCGACCGCGGCCGATTGGGCCGGCTACTCCTTCGAGAAGACGGTGCAGGTCTGCCGCGCGCGTTTCGGGCACGCCAACGGTTTCACGTTCGTGCTCGTTGGCTCCTTCAACCCGCAGACGGCCGTGCCGCTGCTCGCGACCTACCTCGGCAGTCTCCCGGCCGACACCTCGTCCCCCGCCTACACCGATCTCGGCATCCGCCCCATCTCCGGACCGGCCGACAAGAAGATCCTCCGCGGCAGCGACCCGAAAAGCCTGGCGCTGTTGACCATCGCCGGCGACGCCGTCTGGACCCCCGCGGAGTCCCACCGGCTCTGGTCGCTCGGGCAGATCCTCGGGCGCGTGCTCACCGACAAACTGCGCGAGGATATGGCGGGCGTCTACACCGTGAGCGTTTCCGCTTCGCTGGAGAAACACCCGGTGCCGCACTTCGCCTTCCAAGTGGCGATCCCCTGCTCCCCCGAGAATGTCAGCCGGCTCACCGCCGCGACCGTCGCGGAGATCGAGCGGATACAGTCGGCCGGCCTGAAGCCGGAGGAGATCCAGAAGGAGATCGAATCCCAACGCCGTTCCTTCGAGAAGGACGCCCGCGAGAACAGCGCCTGGCTGTGGAAACTGATCAAGATCCGTCGCGACGGCGAGGAATTCACCCGGCTCACCCAACCGGAGGCGCTCGTCGCCCTCGTCGAGCCCAAGGGCCTGCAGGAGGCGGCGCAGAAGTACCTTGTCACATCCAAGCTCTTGCG
This sequence comes from Verrucomicrobiota bacterium, assembly GCA_023446735.1. Taxonomy (GTDB): domain Bacteria; phylum Verrucomicrobiota; class Verrucomicrobiia; order Opitutales; family Opitutaceae; genus CAJCBL01. The sequence continues at coordinate 14,029 of JAEXPQ010000041.1, read as the reverse complement.
GACCACCTTGTATCCCGAGACCACCGGCGCTGCAGCCCCACGTTAGCCCGCGGCCAGCTCCTCACACCCTCGATCGCGCGCAGCCACGCTCGCTCCGTGCGATCAATCGCATCCGCCCCGGGCGGCCCCGCGCCACCGGGGCAATTTGTTGCCCGCAGCAGGGACGGACACTCCGCCGCCGTCCGTCACAATAGACCAGGCACCGCTCACGCGAGCGGCGCCACAACGCCCGCGATCAGCGGGCGCCGGCAACCGTCACCCCCGCGGCGATTAGCCGCAGGACACTTCCAAGTTTCCGCCGATGGGCGGAAACCCATGAGTGGCTCACAACCTCGCCGATCTCCGCGACGATCCACCCCGCCGCTCACGCCCGCTCGGTCACGAGCTCGCAGGACACCGCGCGCTTCGCCTTCTCGTCGTAGCGCACCAGCACGCCGGAAATCCGCACGTCGTTCGTCGCCACCTCGAAACGCCGCGGCATGCCGTCGACGAACCGGCCGATGACCGCCTGGATGTCGCGCCCGAGCACCGACTCGTACGGCCCGGTCATGCCGGCGTCCGTGAGGTAAGCCGTTCCTTTCGGCAACACCGTCGCATCCGCCGTCGGCACATGCGTGTGCGTGCCGACCACCGCCAGTGCGCGGCCGTCCAAGTACCAGCCCATCGCGATCTTCTCGGAGGTCGCTTCCATGTGCACCTCGACGAAGACCGCGTCGCAGTCGGCCTCGGAAGCCTTCAGCAGGCGGTCCGCCGCGGCGAACGGGCAGTCGCCCTTTAGGCCGATGAAGTTGCGTCCCAAAACAGTGAACACACCGAGCCGGAACCCGTTCTTCTCGACGACTACCCGTTCGGCGCCGGGACAGGCCGCCGGCAGGTTCGCGGGCCGGCACACACGCTCGAACTGCCCAATCTCGCTCTCGAACCCCTTCTGGTCCCACACATGGTCGCCGAGCGTGATCACATCGACCCCGTTGCCGAGCAGGTCGCGCGCGATCAGGCCGGTGATGCCGGCTCCGGCGGCGGAGTTCTCGGCGTTGGCGATGACGAAATCCAGCGACCACTGCTCGCGCAGCGCCGCGATCTTGGTCTTCACGACCTCGCGCCCGGGCCGTCCGACAATGTCGCCGATGAATAGCAGTGAAATCACGCGCGCATTCCGAACCTGCACGCCGCAGAGCGCAAGCCGGCAGGCCCGGTCCGCCGCCCGCCAACAGCCCAACGCCGCCCGCCAACACCGCGGTTGGGGGATCCGCTACTGTCCGCGGCCCGACCACACTCCGCCCTTGCCGAGCGTGAGCCCTCCGCCAACCTTGGCCGCCCCTTAACGCCAACGCTGCCATGACCGCCCAAAACGCCTCCACCCACCCGCACGCCCACTCCAGCCGCGAGATGAAAGGCGCGGATTGCGTGGCCGAATGCCTGATCCGCGAGGGCGTCGATGTCGTCTTCGCGTACCCGGGCGGCGCGTCGCTCGAGCTGCACCAGGCGTTCACCAAGACCGACAAGTTCCGCGTCATCCTCCCGCGCCACGAGCAGGGCGGCGGCTTCGCGGCCAACGCCTACGCGCGCGTCACCGGCAAGGCCGGCGTCTGCATGGCCACCAGCGGCCCGGGCGCGACCAACCTCGTCTCCGCCATCGCCGACGCCTACATGGACAGCATTCCGATGATCGCGATCACCGGGCAGGTGTTCTCGAAGTACATCGGGAAAAGCGCGTTCCAGGAGACCGACTTCTACGGCATGACGCTGCCGATCGTGAAGCACAGCTTCCTCGTGATGAACGTGCACGACCTGCCGCGCATCTTCCGCGAGGCGTTCCACATCGCCACCACGGGCCGCCCCGGGCCGGTCGTCATCGACATCCCGAAGGACATCCAGCAGGCGAAGTTCACGCCCGTCTGGCCGGTCGAGATGCAGCTCCCCGCCTACAAGCCGGAGAAACACGCCACCGACGAGCAGCTGCTCCCGATCCTCCCTCTCCTCGCCGAGGCGAAGAAGCCCCTCCTCTACGTGGGCGGCGGCGCCATCTCCGCCGAGGCCGCGACCGAGCTGAAGACCTTCGCCGAGCGCAACCAGATCCCGGTGACAACGACCCTCATGGGCGTCGGCGCGTTCCCGGAGACCCACCCGCTCTCGCTGCGCTGGTTCGGCATGCACGGCACCGTCGCGGGTAACTTCGCCGGCGACCACTGCGACCTCCTCCTGTGCTTCGGCGCCCGCTTCGACGACCGCGTGACCGGCGACACCAAGGCCTTCGCGCGCCACGCCAAGATCGTCCACCTCGACATCGACGCCTCCGAACACAACAAGAACAAGCGCGTCCACCTCCCCATCGTCGGTGACCTCAAGCACGCCCTCGCCCGCCTCAACGCCCTCCAGGCCGAGCGCCAGTCGCCCGCCCCCGACACCGCCGAGTGGCGCGCCCAGTGCGACGCGTGGAAGCGCGAGTATCCGTTCTCCTACGAACAGAGCCCGCACATTCTCCCGCAGGAGGCCGTCCAGGCCCTCTACGAACTCACCAAGGGCGAGGCCATCGTCGTCACCGGCGTGGGCCAGCACCAGATGTGGGCCGCGCAGTATTACGCGTTCGACGAGCCGCGCCGCTACATCAGCTCGCTCGGCCTGGGAGCGATGGGCTTCGGCTACCCGGCCGCCCTCGGGGCCAAGGTCGCCCGCCCGGACAAGCAGGTCGTCGACATCGACGGCGACGGCTCGTTCACCATGAACATCCAGGAGTTGGCGACAGCTGCGATCGAGAAGATCGGCGCCAAGGCCATGATCCTGAACAACCAGCACCTCGGCATGGTCGTGCAGTGGGAGGACCGTTTCTACAACAGCGTCCGCGGCAACACCATCCTCGGCGACAAGGAGAACATCGGCGGCCCGGAGAACCTCGACGGGCTCTATCCCGACTTCGTCAAGATCGCGGAGGGCTTCGGCGTGAAGGGCCGCCGCGTCGTCAAGAAGAGCGAGCTGCGCGCCGCCATCCAGGAGATGCTCGCCCACGACGGCCCCTTCCTCCTCGACGTGATTGTGCCGTACACGGAGCACGTCCTCCCGATGATTCCCGCCGGCAAGACCGTGAAGGACATGATCATCAAGTAAACGTCGCCTCCACTCCGCGTGAGCCCTACCCGGCCCGCCGCCATGTCACTCGACCAGATCAAAGCCGCCCTCCTCCAGTCCTACCTGCAGGACGGCGGCATCAACCACCTCGACGGCTCCAACCTGCCGTCCGAAGCCGCCGTGGACGCCCTCGCGCGCGGCTTCATGCACCTGCTTTTCCCCGGCTTCTTCGAGAAACAGGCGCCCACCCGCGACGAGGTCGCCAGCCTCGTCGGCGGCCAACTCGCCGAGATCGAGCGCAGCCTGCGCGCCGAGATCGGCAAAGCCCTCGCGTACGCCGGCCATGCCGACCCGCAACGCGCCGCCGCCGAAGAGAGCCTCCACCTGCTCGGGCAGTTCCCGGCGCTCCGCAAACTTATCCAGACCGACGTCGAGGCCGCCTACGCCGGCGACCCCGCCGCCCGCAGCCACGACGAGATCATCCTCGCCTATCCCTGCGTGCTGGTGATCTCGCTCCAGCGCATCGCCAACATCCTCTACCGGCGCGGCGTGCCGCTGCTCCCGCGCATGCTCACCGAGTTCGCCCACGAGCGCACCGGCGCCGACATCCACCCCGGCGCGACCATCGGCACCCACTTCTTCGTCGACCATTGCACGGGCGTCGTCATTGGCGAGACCGCGACCATCGGCGACCACGTGAAGCTCTACCAGGGCGTCACGCTCGGCGCGAAGTCGTTCGCCCTCGACCCGCAGGGCAACCCGGTCAAGGGCGTGAAGCGGCATCCGAATGTCGGCGACCACGTCACCATCTACGCCGGCGCCACGATCCTCGGCGGCGACACCTTCGTCGGCGCGCACTCGATCATCGGCTCCAACGTCTGGCTGATGAACTCCGTTCCCTCCCACAGCCTCGTGACCTACGAGGGCGCCAACCTCTCCGTGCGCCACCGCCGCAAGCACGAGGCGCTCGAGGTCGAGCTGCCGTTCGCAGGATACAACTACGAGATCTGAGCCGGAGGTCCGTTCGGGCGGGCGCCGAGACGACGAGAGACCGGCGCCGACCCGCCGGCGTCCGGTCCCGGGGAATGGTTCCCTCGGAGTTTCCCGACGGCACACCCGCTCGCGCCGGTCGGCTGCACCGACGGCGGTGCCGGCGCGTTTTGCCGCGAACTTTACGCCGGTGCCGCGGTCTAACCACCTCCCGACTGCGCGACCTGCGAAAACTCCGTTTTTGTGGGGGCGGCGCCGTGGCGACCCTTGCTCTCGGGCGGGCGGGCTGCCATTTGGTTCCTACCCGCCCGCTCCGACCAACCGCAAACTACTCCGCATCATGAAACGTGGCGCCATCATCGCTCTCATCGTCCTCCTGCTCGCACTCGGCGGATTCTTCGCCTACCGCGCCCATGCCGACAAAGTCGCCCGCGAGGAGGACGCCCAGCGCAAAGCCCTCGCCGCCGAACAGGCCGAGCGCGACCGCCTCGAGGCCCAGCACAAGGAGCAGGCCGAGGTGGAGGCCCGGCGCCTTGCCGCCCTCAAGGCGCAGCGCGAAGCCGAGGAGGCCGCCCGCAAGGCCGAGCAGGAACGTTTGGAGCGCGAGGCCGCCGCCCAGGCCCGCCTCGCCGCCGAAGCCGAGGCCAAGCGCCTCGCCGCCGAGACCGAGGCCCGCCGCCTCGCCGCCGAGCAGGCCGAACTCGAGGCGAAACGCCTCGCCGCCCTCCGCGAACAGGAGGCCGCCGAAGCCGAGGCCAAGCGCCTCGCCGCCCTCGCCGCCCTCGAAGGCGACGAAGCCGCGCGCGCGGCCGAACGCGAGGCCGCCCGTCTCGCCGCCCTCAAGCGCCAACGCGAACTCGAAGCCCTCGCCGCCCTCAAGCACCGCATCGAGGTCGGCCGCGTCATCTATCCCGACGACTACAAGCGCCGCCGTCACTACGACATGAACATCGACCTCATGAACGCCGGTCTGCTCGCGATCCCAGAAGGCGCCGGCAAGCCCGTTCCCGAGGAAAAGAAGTAGCGCCGGAGCACCGCCCCTCTCCCGACCGGCCCCTCTGCGGGCCGGTTTTTTTTGCGTCCTCGTCCAACGATCGGGCGGCGCTCACGACCACACGCCCGCGATCGGCCCACCGCAGAACTCGCACCGCCCGTTCCGCACCAAGCAGGCGACCAACCGATAGCCATCGCGATCAATCACACAGCGGCCGCAGTGCGGGCACCACGTCCGCGCCCCCTCGCGGTCGCGCACGTTGCCGGTATAGACGTAGCGCATCCCTTTCGCGCGGGCGATCGCCCGCGCGCGGGCCAGGGTCGCCGGCGCCCTCCGCGCGCGCTCGAGCATGAGGTGGTCCGGATGGAAGGCCGAGAAATGCCAAGGCACATCCGGCCCAAGTGTGGCGGCGAACCAGTCGCTCGCGCGCTCCAGCTCCGACTCGCTGTCGTTGAGCCCGGGAATGAGGAGCGTGGTGACCTCGAGCCACACCGGCGTCTCGCGGTGCACCCACGCGAGCGTCGCGAGCACCGGCGCCAGCCGCGCGCCGCACTGCCGTCCGTAGAACTCCTCGGTGAACGCCTTCAGGTCCACGTTGGCCGCATCCATCCCCCCGAAGAACTCGGCCCGCGCCGCCGGCTCGATGTACCCGGCGGTCACCGCCACGGTCCGCACCCCGGCCGCCCGGCACGCCGCCGCCACCGCCAACGCCTGCTCGGCGAAGACCACGGGGTCGTTGTAAGTGAACGCCACCGACGCACAGCGCTCGCGCCGCGCCGTGGCCGCGATCTCCTCCGCCGCCACGGACACGGCCCCGAGCCGCTCCGTCCCCGCCCGGGTGATGCGCCAGTTCTGGCAGAAACGACACGCCAAGTTGCAGCCCACCGTGCCGAACGACAGCACCCGAGTCCCGGGCAGAAACTGCGCGAGCGGCTTCTTCTCGATCGGATCCACCGCGAGACCGCTCGTGCGCCCGAAGGCCGTCAGCCGCATCGCGCCGCCGCGGTTGCCGCGCGAGAAGCAGAAGCCGTCCTGACCCTCCCGCAACCGGCACCGCCGCGGGCACAGCTCGCACTCGACCCGCCCGTCCGCCAACGGCCGCCACCACCGCGCCACCGGCAGCTCGGGGACCGCGCTCACAGCATGCGCCGCTCCTCGAAGCGCTCCGCGGCGAAACGCTGCAACCGCACGGGCTCCTCCGGACCAATCCCGCCCTTGCGCCGAGCGATCCCGATCTGCTCCTCGACACTCGTCACCTCCGGGATATCCGGTAACAGCAACCCGCGTCGGCCGTCCTCCGCGCGCACCACCACCCCCCAGCGCCGCGGGTCCAGCTCGGCGTCCGAGTCGATCTCCTCCATCGGGCCGAGCACCGTCACCTCGATCCGCAGGGTGTCGAGCTCCTCCGCGCGCACCGGGGTGAAACGCGGGTCGTGCAGCGCCGCCTCCCGCGCCATACGCCAAGTCTCGACCGCCAGGTCGCCCGCGCGCGCGACCATGGTTCCTATACAGCCGCGCAACCGCCCGTCGGCCGTATGCAGTGTGACAAACACACCGCCCTGCCCCGGACAACGTCCCCGCCGCGGCTCCGCCACGCCGGCCGGTCGGCCCAAGGCCACCGCGATCGACGCCCGCGCCACCGCCGGCAGCTCGTCGCGCGGGTCGGGCGAGGCTCCCGCGGGTTTCTCCGCGCCCAACACCGCCACGCCGTAGCCCACGCCAAACGGCCCCTCGTAGCTCAGCGCCTCGCGCCCCGCCGCGCTCCAACCAACAGCGCCCAACGCGAACAGCGTCGGCTCGACCACGTCCTCCGCCGCGAGGTCCTGCAACGGCGCCACAGCCGCCGCCAACCCGCGCGTTGCCCCGGCGCGCAACTCGCGGATGAAGGCCGCGTCGAACTCCACCGCCCGCGGATCGTAGCCGCACGGCGCGCCGGGCTTCAGCCGATGGCTCATGTCCCCGCTCGCCACCACCGCCACGCGGCGCCCCAGTTGCATCGCCGCCTTGGCGACACCCTCGCCCAGCTTTCCGAGCCGCGAGTTGTCGGCGGCCGCCAGCGCCACCACTATCGTCGGCCCGGTCCAGCCGGCCTCGACGAGATACCAAAGGGGCACCACGCTGCCGTGGTCCAGGTCGTCGCCGGCGAGGCGGGTCGTCGGCAAATCCGCCGCGGTCGCCGCCTCGCACAACGCTCCCATGAGCTCCGGATCGCCGGGCAGCATCACGCCGGTCGCACGCTCACCAAACCGTGCCAGCGAGCCGGACACGTGGCCCACGCTTACGCCGAAGCCGTTGGCGCTCCGCGCCGCATGCGGCGACACAAGCACGACCGCGTCCGGCCGCGCCGCCACCAGCCGCCGCGCCGCCTCCGCCATCGCCGCCGCCGTGACGCGACAGTCCGCCCGCCTCGCCCCGGCCACCACGGGCACCAGGATCGGCGCATGCGGCAGCAGGATCGCGATCGGGACTCCTCCGCTTCGGTTGGGCAACGCGGTGTTCATGGCCGTCGCCGATGCCGCCGACCGGCCCACCGGCCGACGGATCAGCCGGGGAAGATCGCGCCAAACCGCCCCGGCCTCAAACCGCAGACCCGTTTCGCGGCGCAGCAAAGCACCGCCGGGACACGAGTCCGGAGAAGTTTCGCCGTGCCACCGACGACTCCCCTGGTCCACTGTGCGGCAACGCGGGACACGCCATGGGAACCCAACTCACCGAACAGCAGGCCCTCCTTGTCCTCAACGCCCTGCCCAACATCGGGCCGATCACCACCAACCGCCTGCTCGACACCCTCGGCGGCGACCCGCGGCGCATCTTCTCCGCCGACGCGCGGACGTTGCAGGCCGTCCGTGGCGTCGGCCCCGTGATCGCCGACTTCCTCCTGCATTGGGAGGAACACTTCGATCTCGCCCGCGAGGAGGACCGCCTCGCCAAGGCGCGCGCCGAGTTCATCTCCGCCCGCGACCCGCGCTACCCGACCGCTCTGCGCGAGATCCACGACCCGCCGATCGGCCTGTACCAGAAGGGCAGTTACCGCTGGGACCGGCCCGGCGTCGCCATCGTCGGCAGCCGCCGCACCACACTCTACGGGCAGACCGTCGCGAAACGTTTCGCCGGAGAACTCGCCCGCGCCGGTTTCTGCGTGATCAGCGGCCTCGCCCGCGGCATCGACACCGCCGCGCACGAGGGCGCGCTCGAGGCCGGCGGCGCCACCGCCGCCGTGCTCGGCACCGGCATCGACCTCATCTACCCGCCGGAGAACCTCGATCTCTACCGCCGCGTCGAGGCCGGCGGCGCGATCGTCTCCGAGTTTCCCTTCGGCCGCCGCGCCGACCGCCAGAGCTTTGCGATGCGCAACCGCATCGTCGCGGGGCTCTGCGCCGCCGTCGTCGTGGTCGAGAGCGATGTCGACGGCGGCTCGATGATCACCGCGAAGTTCGCCGGCGAGCAGGGCCGCCCTCTCTTCGCCGTACCGGGCCGCATCGACCAGCCCACCAGCGCCGGCTGCCACCAGCTCATCCGCGACGGCGCCACACTCTGCACCAGCGTCGACGACATCCTCGCCGACCTCCAATCGCTCCCCGGCCTGCATCCCGCCGCGCGCGCCGAGGTCCGCGGCACCGCCGCCAAGCCCCAGCCCACGCTCACCGAGCCCGAGGCCAAGACCCACGCCGCCTTCGCCGGCGGCGAGATCCTCACCCTCGATACACTCATCGAGAAGACCGGTCTCCCCTACGCCGACCTCGCCCCCGCGCTGATGATGCTCGAGCTGAAGAAACTCGTCACCAAGCGCCTCGACGGCACCTACGAAGCGCGCAGTTGAGCCGCGCCGAACGGCCCCCACTCTTTCCGACTTGCCACCGCTGCCGTTTATTTCTGTCTAGACAGGAATGAAGTTAACAGCAGCGCAGGAGAAGCTGATCCTCCATTGGGGAGAGATGGGCACGCGTTGGGGCATAAACCGCACCGTCGCGCAGATTCACGCCCTCCTCTACTTCTCGCCCAAGCCCCTCGCCGCCGACGAGATCACCGAGATTCTGCAGGTCGCGCGATCGCACGTCAGCAACAGCCTGAAGGAACTCCAGACGTGGGGGGTCGTCGGCATCGTCCACGTCATGGGGGATCGCCGCGACCATTTCCAAGCACTGAAGGATGTCTGGCAAACCTTCGAGATCCTCCTCGACGAGCGCAAACGGCGTGAGGTTGATCCGATGATCAAGGTTCTCCGCGAGACCTCGGCGTTGTTGGCCGAGAGCGAGAATGCCGGCGACGACCATACGAAGGAACGCGTCGGCGATCTGCTGTCCTTCATGGAATCGGTCGACTCCTGGTATGGCGAGGTCCGCCGCCTGCCACGCGCCGCACGGATCAAGCTCGTCACATACGGAGCCAAGCTCAGCCAGTGGCTGCGCTGACCCGCGGCTTCTTTTTGCGCCATTTTTCTGTTTCTACCGTAATTTCTGTCTCTACCATGAAGCACTCGATCGCCGTCACCGGTGCCTTCGGCTACTCGGGCAGCCGCATCGCCCGCCGCCTCCTCGAAGCCGGGCACGAGGTCCGCACTCTCACCAATTCGTCGGGCGCCGGGCATCCCCTCGCCGGGCGCATCCGCGCCGAGCCGTTCCACTTCGACGCTCCGGACAAGCTCGCGCAGTCACTCGTCGGCTGCTCGACGCTGATCAACACCTACTGGGTTCGTTTCGACCACAAGCGCTTCAACCACGCTACCGCGGTCGAAAACACGCTGGCCCTTTTCGCCGCCGCGAAGTCGGCCGGCGTTCAGCGCATCGTGCACGTGAGCATCACCAATCCCGAAGAGGGATCGCCACTGCCCTATTTCCACGGCAAGGGCTGCCTCGAGCGCGCGCTCCGCGAAAGCGGTGTCCCGCACACAATTCTTCGCCCGGCCGTGCTCTTCGGCGACGGCGACATCCTGATCAACAACATCGCCTGGGCCCTGCGCCGCCTGCCGTGTTTCGGCGTCTTCGGCGACGGCAGCTACAAACTCCAACCGATCCACGTGGAGGACTTCGCCGCCCTCGCCGTGCGCGAAGCCACCGCCACCGGCACTCGCACCATCGAGGCGATCGGCCCCGAGACCTTCACCTATCGGGACCTCGCTCGCACCATCGGCCGAATCATCGGGTGCCCGCGCCCCGTGGTTGGAGTACCTCCATGGTTCGGGTACGCCGCCGGCCGCCTGGTCGGCTGGTGGCACCGCGACGAGTTCGTCACCCGCGAAGAAGTCACCGGCCTCATGCAAAACCGACTCTTCGTCGACGCTCCGCCCGCTGGCACCACCAAACTCACCGAGTGGGCCACTCAGCATGCCGCCACGCTCGGGCGCACCTACGCCAACGAGCTCGCACGCCGCACGGCGCGAACTTCATAGGAAGCAAACCCGGAAGCCCCGCGCCCGCCACTGATCAGTTCCTCACGGCGTCCAGCTACACCCAGGGGGCATCGGGAGCGCATGGCTGTGGTCCGGCATTGGGGCGCCGGTCGGTTTGCGCAGTCCGGTCACCAGATCCGCGATGCGCACCGGCTGGCCGGTGACGAAGCACCGGTTCGCCGCCGCGCCGATCAGGCACGAGGCTGCGCCGGCGTGCTCGTCGGACGCGCGCAGGAACGGGTCGGCCGGAGGATTCGCGAGCAACAGGTCGGCCAGCATCACCGGATCGCCGCCGCCGTGGCCGCCTTCGCCCGTGCGCGGGGTGATCTCCCGCGCCGGTCCGCGCAGCGGGATGAGGCGCGTGGTGATCGCGCCGCCGGCGCGTTCGACGCGCCGGGGATCGCTGACCGCGGCATAGGTCGACTCCACCTCGCTGTGCTCGAGTCGCCCCTTGGTGCCGTTGAACGCAATCGTGTACCCCTCCCACGAATTGAAGGCGTTGAGCGAGTAGCTGAGCGTCGCACCGGTATCGTACTTCACCATCACGTTCATCGTGTCCTCGATGTCGATCTCGGGCCGGAACACGCAGCGGTCGCGGCAGTAGCCGTCGTGGTGCTCCTGGTCGAGGTAGAGCCGTTTGAGCCGCGGCGCCGCCGCGAGGTCGAGGGCGAAGGCGCACGCGGCCTTCTCCGGACAGGTGTGGCAGCGCTCATGCGCGCCCTGCAACCCGAGCCGCCGCGCCATCGCGGGAGTGTAGAATTCGCGTTTGCCGGTCGCCCACACCGTCTCGGGCTGCGCCCCCAACCACCAGTTCACCAAGTCAAAGTGGTGTGTGGCCTTGTGGATCATCAGCCCGCCCGAGTTCGCCTTTTGGCTGTGCCAGCGGCGGAAGTAGTCGGCGCCGTGATGCGTATCGAGCATCCAGTGGAAGTCGACCGAGAGGATGTCGCCGATCGCCCCCTGCATCAGCAGCTCCTTCACCTGCGTGCGCGGCGGCGAATAGCGGTAGTTGAACGCCACCCGGCAGCGCTTGCCGGTGCGCGCTGTCGCGTCGAGGATGCGCTGGCACTTCTCCGGCGTGGTCGTCATCGGCTTCTCGGTGATCACGTCGCAGCCGGCCTCGAGCGCACGCACGATGTGGTCGTCGTGGTTCGCGTCCATCGTCGTCACGATCACCACGTCGGGCCGCGTCTCGCGCAGCATGCGGTCGAAGTCCTCCGCCGCGTAGCCCGGCGGGATCGCCGCGCCGAACTCCAACGAACGCTGGCGCGCCAGCTCCAGCCGGCCGGGATTGCGATCGCACAGCCCGACCATCTCGCAGTGCGCGGCGAAGGTCTGCTGCACCGCCCGCTGGTGCATCTCCGCGCGCGAGCCCATGCCGACCTGGGCGAAACGCCGCCGGCGCCCCGGGTCGCGCCCGATGGTCTCGCCCCACCCGGTTGCGGCGAAGCCGAGTCCGGCCAACGCGGCGGTTTTCACGAAGGTCCGGCGGTCGACGGCAGGGGATGTCCGGAGGGGGGGCGGAAACGGGGATTCGTTCATGGTCGAAGGGCAAGAGGGTTCGGAGCAAGACCCCGCCGCGAGGGGACAGACGCGGGGGAACGTCGCGATTCAGAGGGCGGCGCGCCCCGGGCGCCAGTGGCAACACGCGCGCCTTGTTGACCGCGCCAACGGCAATGCGCCATTAACGCAAATCTGCGCGAAGGGCTCTGCGCGCCCGCGGGATTCCCCCTGCAATCCTTCGTCCCACCCCATGAACCGTTCCGAATTCCTCCGCCGCGGCGCCTGTGCGGCCTGCGCCACCACCGTCCTCGCTTCCACCCGACTCGCCGGCGCCACCGACGAACCGAGCCCGCTCCAGTCGCAGCTCGACCAGGCCAAAGGCGAATACACATTCACCAACAACTGGCTCTCCGATCTTTTTGACGCGATCGAGGCCGAGGTCGACCGGCCCACGCAGGAGCGCCTCCTCGAGGCCTGCGGCCGCGGCTGCTACCGCCGGCATTCGTTCAAGCAGGACATTGCCGCCGAGGGCCGGGGCGATCTCGACAAGCTCCTCGCCGCGTACCGCCGCAACTTCAACATCGAGCGCGTGGGAGACACCGTCCACATCCGCTACGGTGGCGGAAAGTGTTTCTGCCCAGCCGCCAAGAACCGCCCGCCCCGCCCCAACGACGTGCAATGTGAATGCACCAAGGCCACGCACCTCATGATCTTCGAGACCGCGCTCGGCCGGAGATTCAAGGGCGAGATCGTCGAGTCGGTCCGCCGCGGTCACGGCAACTGCCACATCGCGATCCACCTCGCGTGACTCGCGTTGCTGCAGACGAGAGTCGGACGTCGAGTGACGAGCGCCAAACCGCCAGCGCCGCGTCCGCAGTCGGGCCGCCGGCCGGATCCTCGCTCCGAAAGTCCGGCACTCGCCCATTGGCTCTCGTCGCTCGACTGCAGCGTCATGCCTGAGGCTTTCCGCGGCCGCCTGCGTTGCGCGATTTTCGTTCTTCATCCGCACGCGCGCAGCGCCCATGCTCGCGCCATGAGCCACGCCACCGACTCGCAACCGCTCGTCGTCTGTTTCGGCGAAATCCTCTGGGACTTCCTGCCCGATGCCCTCTACCCGGGCGGGGCGCCCTTCAACGTCGCCTACCACCTCTCGCGTCACGGCTGCTCCGTCCACCTCGTGTCTGCCGTCGGTGCCGATGCGCTCGGCGACGAACTCCGCCGCCGCGTGGCCGGCTGGGGCCTCGAGACGTCCGGCCTGCGCCGCCAGCCGCACAAGCCCACCGGCTACGTGCGCGCCCAGCTTTCCGCCGAGGGCGCCCCGGCCTACGACATCGCGCGCAACGTGGCCTGGGACGGTATCGAGCCCGGCGGCCGCAGCCTCGCCGCCACCCGCAAGGCCGCGGCCTTCGTCTTCGGCTCCCTCGCCCAGCGCACCTCCGCCAACCAGCAGGCCCTCGAGACCCTCCTCGACCTCCTGCCCGCGGACGCCTTGCGCGTATTCGACGTGAACCTCCGCCCGCCGCACATCGACCGCCCGCTGCTGCGCCGCCTCGCACGCCGGGCCACCCTCCTCAAGCTCAACGCCGCCGAAGCCGCCTACCTCGCGGGCAACGAAGACGAGAAACCGGGCCGCGAGGAACGCGACGCCCGCCTGCTCGCCGAGCGCTCCGGCTGCCGCTCGATCGTCATCACCTCCGGCGCTCGCGGCGCCGGCTGGTTGCTCGACGGCACCTGGCACTGGGAGTCGGCCCGCCATGTCCGTGTCGTGGACACGATTGGCGCCGGCGACGCCTTCCTCGCCACGCTCGTCGCCGGCCGGCTGCTCACGCCCGAGGCCGCCCCCGCGAAGCTGCTCGCCGCCGCCTGTCGCCGCGGTGAGTGGGTCGCCCGCCAACGCGGCGCCACCCCGGCCTACGTGTGATCGCGCCGCGCCGCCGGCTCGGCTTCCCTCCGCGCCGGCGGTACGAACAACACCGCCCATCCACAAGCGGGTCGCTCACTCGCTCCGCGGTGATCGCAGCCCGCCGCACCGCGCGCCCACCGCGTCCGGAGCGCGCCCGTCCCGTTCACCGCGCCCGGACCGGAGT
>JAEXPQ010000345.1 GCA_023446735.1 Verrucomicrobiota bacterium | reverse complement strand
CCGGCGGGCCCGGCGATAGGCGCCCATCGTCTCCCCGGTGAGGCGCCGAAAGACCACGCACATGTACTCCATGTATTCGAACCCGGTCAGCTCGGCGATGTGCTTGTGCGGCAGATCCGTATCCGCCAGCAACTGCCGGATCCGGCCGATCTGGACCCGGCGGATCTCGGCCTGCGGCGAACGGCCGAGGTAGCGGCGGAACTTCCGCTCCAGCTGCGAACGCGACGCGCCCACGTGCCGCATCACCTGCTCGACCGTCGCGCCCGCGCACGCCTGCGCCGCGATGTACCGCACCGCCGCCGCCACGATCCTGTCCGGAATCGCCAGACTGTCCGTCGTTCGGCGGCAAACCACGCCCACCGGATCGACGCGGAGGTCGCTCGGGGGCGACGCCGGCGCTCCCAGCCACCGGTCGAGCCGCTCGGCCGCGAGGAAGCCCTGCTGAAACGTCCCCGGCGATACGCTCGACAGGCTCGGCACCGCGAGTTCGCACAGCGCCACATCGTCGCCCGCACCGAGCACCGCGATCTCGCCCGGCACCTGCAGGCGCGCCCAACGGGCGGCGTCAAGCACCTGCAGCGCGGTCCGGTCGTCGGCCGCCATCACGCCCAGCGGTTTGGGCAATCCCCCGAGCCAGTTCGCAAGGCGGGCCACCGCCCCGCCCGCCCACCCATCGCCTCCGCTGGGTGGCGAGGCGAACAACGCCACCGCGTGCGGCGCCAACCGCACCGCCTCGACAAAGCCGTCCCGTCGCTCGCGCGCCCATCCTTCCGCTTCTCCGCCGACGAAAGCCAGGTTCGCGAAACCGCGATCGAGCAGGCACTCGGCGCCCATCGCCCCCACCGCGACATCGTCGGTGCGGACCCGCAAGATTCCGGGAAGTCCCGGGGCTTCGTCGAGCGCCACCAAGGGCAACCCGACCGCCACGGCGGCCTCCGCCATCACCGCGGTCGTGTCGCCACTGATCGCGCCGTCCCACCCCTCGGCCAGCAACCGGCAGGTCTCCTCGGGCGAACGCGGGCGTTCGTCAACCTGCACGCTCCACTCCTGGTGCGCCTGCTGGTAGTGCGCGACACCGCGCAGCACCTCCGCCGCAGCCGCGTCCCTCCGAGCCAGGATCAGCAGGATGCGCCGGCCGGCCGCCTCCCGCCGCGTCCGATTCGGGCCGACGGTCGCGAGATCGCGGCCTTGTCCTGATATTTCGATACAGTCGATGCCTTGCATCCCCGTTCCGACCCGACCGCGCGGCACCGGTTGCCAGCGGCCGGGATGAACGGGGAGGTTTGCCGGTCCGGGTGGGTTTCGCGGATGCGAGGACGGGAAAAGCCGCCACGACACCCCACCACGGGAAGCCGGGATCTTCCGCCCGCCGGACGCAGCCGACTTGCCGCGCCTGCCTCCGCCGGCCTGACTGCCCTTCGCATGGCCGAGCCGTTCAAGAACCTCATCGACCCGCGGACCGTGGCCCACGCGGGAACGCACCTCGCCCGGGTCTGGAGTCGCTTCGATCGCGCCCGTTTCGAGCAGATCGCCGGCACGGGCCTCGGAAAACTGGAGCTCAAGGCCCGGGCGATGCAGATCGCCGACGCCCTTGAGCAGACCTTGCCCGCCGACTTCGGCCGGGCCTGCACGGTCCTGGAGAAGAGTCTCTCCGCGCCGTTGCCTTTCGATGCTGCCGGGGAACCCGTCGGCCTCGGCGCGAAGGAGCAGGCCTCCGGCCTCTCCGGCTGGGCCGTCTGGGCGATGGGCGAGTTCGTGGCCCGCCGCGGCCTGGACGACGTCCCCCGAGCCCTTGCCTGCCTGCACGCGCTCACGCAGCGCTTCTCCGCCGAGTTCGCCCTCCGGCCCTTTCTCCAGCGCCACCCCGCGCCCACGCTCGGCGTGCTCGAAACATGGACGCGCGACCCGAGCGCCCATGTGCGCCGGCTCGTCAGCGAGGGCAGCCGACCGCGCCTGCCCTGGGGTCTGCGCCTGCAGGCGTTCGTGGCGGATCCCACGCCCACGCTGCCGTTGCTGCGCGCCCTGCAGGACGATCCCTCCGCCTACGTGCGCCGCAGCGTGGCGAACCACCTCAACGACATCGCCAAAGACCACCCCGCCCTCGTCGCCGGCTGGGTGCGCGAGCACCTCGTCGGCGCCGGCCCCGCCCGCGTCGCCCTGCTGCGTCACGCCAGCCGCACGCTCGTCAAGGCCGGGCACCCGGCCACGCTCGAAGCGTGGGGACTCGGGCGGCCGCTTCAGGGCAAAGCCACCCTCGCGCTCACCGCCTCCGCGGTGCGCATCGGCGACAAGCTCGGCCTGCAGGTCCGACTCACCTCCACACATCCCGCACCGCAACCGCTGGTGATCGACTATGCGGTGCACTACCGCCGCGCCGACGGCACGCCCTCCCGCAAGGTCTTCAAAGGCTGGAAGCTCGCGCTCGCCGCGGGCGAAACCCGCCCCCTCGCGAAACAGCACAGCTTCCGCCCCGTGACCACCCGGCGGCTCCATCCCGGCCCGCATCGGATCGAACTGCTCGTCAACGGCGAGCTCGTCGCCCGCCGCGACTTCGAGTTGCGCCCCTGACCCAATAAGGCTCGCCGACGAGGGCCGTGGGGCGAGGGCCGAGCGCCAAACTGGCGGCGCACGATCCGGTACGCCGCTTCGCTCGGTACTCCGGCTCCCGGCGCCTGTCTCTCGACGCGCAACTGCCCGAGCACGACCGAGGGATCACGGCTGAGAAACGAGCACCGCGTTCGCCGAGACCCCGGCCCGGCGCGCAACCGCGCCGCCGCGGCGGGGCCCGCGGACCGGTTGCACGGTTCCCCGCCAGCGGCGCCAACTCACCGGCTCCCGGTACTCGCCTCCCGACCGGAGCGTTTTGCCCGAATTGGCGCTTCCCTTGTGGCGCTGGTGCGCCCACTGTCCGCGCACTCGTCGGTTGATCACAGTTCCTCCCGGCACGCCTTACCCGCGTGATTTGTCTGGTCCTCGCCCTCCGCCGCGCCCTTTCTGTTCGCCCGCAAACGCGGCACCCTCAGCCCACCATGTCCCAACCGCAGATCATCCAAGGCGGCATGGGCGTCGCCGTCTCGAACTGGCGACTCGCCCGTTCCGTTTCCCAGCTCGGCCAACTCGGCGTCATTTCCGGTACGTTGCTCGCCGTCGTGTTTGCCCGCCGTCTGCAGGCCGGCGACCCGGGCGGGCACATGAACGAAGCCTTGGAGAAATTCCCCATCCGCGCCATCGCCGACCGCGTGCGCGCCGCGTTCTTCGTGCCCGGCGGCAAGTCGGCCGAGACGCCGTTCAAGGCCGTGCCCATGCCGGGCGTGCAACCCTCCCGCGCCCTCGCCGAGCTCACTGTCGTCGCCAACTTCGCCGAGGTTCACCTCGCCAAGCAAGGGCACTCCAGTCCCGTCGGCATCAACCTGCTGGAGAAAATCCAGGTCGGCACGCTCACCGCGCTCTACGGCGCGATGCTCGCCGGCGTCGACTACGTGCTCATGGGCGCGGGCATCCCGCGCGAGATTCCCGGCGTGCTCGACCGCTACGCCGTCGGCCAGGCGGCCGAGATCGCGATCGATGTCGCCGGCGCCGCCCCCGGTGCGGCCAAGACCATGGCGCGCTTCGACCCCGCTGAGTTCTTCACCGCCCCCGCGCCCGAACTGCGCCGACCGCAGTTCCTCGCCATCGTCTCCTCCGCCACGCTCGCCACCACGTTAGCCAAGAAGTCCAGCGGCCGCGTCGATGGTTTCATCGTCGAAGGCGATGTCGCCGGCGGCCACAACGCCCCTCCCCGCGGCGCGCTCCAACTCAGTGCCGAGGGCGAACCCGTCTACGGCCCGCGCGACGTGGCCGACCTGCCGAAGATCGCCGCGCTCGGCCTGCCGTTCTGGCTCGCCGGCGCCTACGCCGATCCGGAGAAGTTCGCCGCGGCCCGCGCCGCCGGCGCCGCCGGCGTGCAGATCGGCACCGCCTTCGCCTTCTGCGAGGAGTCCGCCGTGCGCCCCGAACTACGCCGCGAGGTCTGCCGCCTCGCCCGCGCCGGCCAGGCCCGCGTCTTCACCGACCCGCTCGCCTCGCCCACCGGCTTCCCTTTCAAGGTCGTCCAGATGGACGGCACCCTCTCCGCCGCCGATGTGTACGCCGGCCGCCCGCGGATCTGCGACCTCGGGTACCTGCGCGAAGCCTACGCCAAGCCCGACGGCTCCCTCGGCTACCGCTGCGCCGCCGAACCCGACGCCGACTTCGTGCGCAAGCTCGGCGACCCCGCCGCACTCGCCGGCCGCAAGTGTCTCTGCAACGGCCTCATCGCCACCGCCGGCCTCGCCCAAACCCGCGCCGACGGCACCGCCGAGCCGCCGATCCTCACCGCCGGCAACGACATCTCCCAGCTCGCCCGTTTCCTCCCCGGTGATGCCGAAAGCTACACCGCCGCCGCTGTGATCCGCCACGTGCTCGGCGACACCGCCGTCGCGTAGCCGAACGACGCCGTCGTTCGGCCCTCGGCGCCGAACGCCCCCGGGCGCAATCGCCAGGAGGCGCCGGCAAAGAACTCTACGCGAGTCGTCTCGCCAGAGGCCAGCGTGTCGGCGTGCATACGGGCACCGTCGCCGTGCGGCGCCGCGCCGGATTGTCACTTGGCCCCGCTCTGCGGGGGCGCTCCGTCCGGACCGCAGGCACGGTCGAATCCGCCGCGTTCCTGAGAAACAAAGGCGGTTCCAAGGTTGGGTTTCCCGCTCTGGATCCGCCGCGTCAGCACCGCCAACGCGTCGGAGTTGATCAACTTGATATCCACCACCCGATCGTTCGCGAAGGTCAGCAGCAGGATGTCGCACGAGTGCGAATCGAAGACGCCGTTCGGGGCAAAGCCGCGGTATGCCCGCACATTGGGGCGGAGCTCGCAGTCCGGGGCGCCGACATGTTGCCAGACCGCGGATTCACGGACTCCCGTTTTCACGGTGAACCTTCCGTTCTGCACGGTGACCGACCGCGCCACGAAGGCATGAGCCTCCGGGCGGGCACTGAGCGAGGGGAGAAACAAGCTGCCGCTGGCAGCGCAGATCAGAACGAGAAATGCGTTACGTGCATTCATTGTCGCAGCCTCCGGTTGAGGCTTCTGTTCAAGATCGAGCGGCGTTTGGCCGCGCTGTCGGAAATGGTGGAGCCGCCCGAAGACACACTCGCAGGGGAGCACCCGCTGCCGGCTCGAGCCGCGGGCGCCCAGAAACGGATCGATCGGATTCCGGAACCGCCCGCACAGGCCCGTCCATGCAATGAATGTGACCTTGTCCCTGCCCCGCCCGCCCGCGGTACCAAGGACCAACGGGAGGTTGGAAAAGCGGTCGCCCACTTGGCCGGCCGCCCCGACAACTCGGTCTGCGCGGACATGGCTTCCGTAATGTGTCGCTCGCGCAGGAATTCGCAATCGGCCGCCCCTGCGCCCCGCAGAGGTTCAGAACACCAACCGGGGGCGCCCCGCGCCACTCCCGCGCGCGACGCCCCAAAACAGCAGCGCCGCTCTCGCGAGCGGCGCCACGTCGAAACGCTTCCGTTTCCTGACTCCCTGATTGTCCCATTCCCCTATCCGGGGCCGTCGTTCCTCACTTCACCACGAGCGGGATGCTCTCGGAGTGGCTGTTGAACTCGGGGGCGTACATGCACTGGATTTCGGCGATGCCGGTCTGGTACGCACCCTTGAGCTGCACACGTGTCGAATATTCGAACACGTACGTGCCCTTCGGGAGGTAATCGATGAAGAAGTGCGACGCGGTGTCGCGCGTGCTCTCGTAGTACGCGAGACCGTCCTGGTAACGGTACCGGCTGATCACGTTGACGGGCTCGGTGCCGCTGCCGCGCTGGTCCTTCAGGTGCACGAACTCCATGTCGCGATCGGTGCGCAGCTCGATGCGAACGACGAGCTCGTCGCCCACCGCGATCGGCCCAGTGACGGGCACGAGCTCCTGGCCCTTCTTCGTCGTCTGCTTCACCCAGAGGCTCTTCTTGAGCTTCAGCGGCGTGCCCTCGTGCGGGGTGACTTTCGCCATGTCCTCGAGGTACTGCCAATGCACACTGCCCCAGCTCACGCCATCGTCGACCTTCCTGACGGTCACCTGCCCCATCGCGGGTTTGATCTCCGCGGCGGCGAACTTTTGCTCGTAGAAACCGGTGCCGGCCTCGACGTGCTCCGGCTTGATCGCCGTACCGCCAAGCGCGACCTCGACCAGCGCGTCGCTGGCGAGCAGGTTGCGCCCTCCGAGCAGCAGCGCGTAGATCGCGTCGGCCGTGGCCTTCGTGGTCTTCCAGTCCTGCGTCTGCTTCTGCTTCAGGAGCCAAACCTTGCAGTCCTCGACCGCGGCCTGGTCCTGCGCCACCTCGGCGAACACCTCGATCATGAGCGCCTGCGTCTCGATCGGCGCGCGGTACCACCACCAGCTCAGCTCCAGCTCGCGCCAGAACATCCCGAGCTCCTCGTTGCTCACGCTGCGCTCCTTGAGCGAGCGCGTGATCGCGAGCGGCGTCTGCTTGTCGCCGAAACGTTGCAACGCGAGCGCGAGGTGCGCCTGGCTCTGCCGGCTGTCGACCTTGAGCCAGTGGTCGCGGGCGCGCTGGAGGAAGAACTCGATCGCATCCCGGTGCCCGCCGGAGACCGGGTGGTCCTCGAGGAAGAAGCTGCGGCCGTAGAGGAACAACGCGTCGGTGTAGCTCGGCACGTAGCGCTCCGGATCCGGCGACGCGAGCACCCGGCGATAGTGCTCGTCCATCCACGCATCGAGCGCCTCGACGGACTTCACCGCCGGCGCGACGTCGACCTCGACGCCGAGGTGCCGGAGCCGGCCGAAGCCGGTCATGATGTAGAGGCTGATGTATTCGCTCGGCTGACCGCCGGGGAACCACGGCCAAAGTCCCTCGCTGAGCTGGCGCTCGGAGAGCGTGCGCAACGCGCGGGCCATCTCGTCGTCGAGCCGGTTGCCGTCGAAGAGGAGCCCCACGTTGCGGCGCGCCTCGCTCTCGTTCTTCGCCTCGCGCACCCACGGCGTTTCCTCGAGCAGGACCGACTTCAGGTCCTGGTTCTTGGTCAGCGGGCTGTCGAGGGCCGGCGTGTTCTTCCACTGCTCGAACACGCGGCGGATCTTCGGATCGGAGTTGGCGATGTGGCGCGCGAGCGCGTTGGCGTAGAGCCGGTTGAACACCTGCTCGCTGCACTCGTACGGAAACTCCATCAGGTACGGCAGCGCCATCACCGCGTACCACGCCGGCTGCGAGGTCATCTGCACCGTGAGCGACTGGTGGCGGAGCGTGTCGGACTTGCCGGAGTCGAGCAGCTTCGGGAAGGAGAACTGCTTCGTCTGCTTCCCGCGGATCGGCAGCGGCAGCGACTCCGTGACCAGAATCCGACGACTTAGCACGGGCAGAAAACCTTCCTCGCCGTCGCTGGCCTGCTGGGTCGCAGCCACGGCCTTGTAGGTGAGGAAACCGAGGCCGTCCGGCACGGCGATGCGCCACGAATAGCTGCGCGACTGCTTCGCCGGCACGTCGAAGGGCTGCTCGGTCGCGGTGTTGCCCAGCGCGGCGTCGGCCGGCGCGAGCGTGGCGGCATCGGCGAAGGTGAGCTTCACCGTGCCCTGCTGCGGCCGGTCGCTCTGGTTGCTGATCTTCACCGTGAACTCGATCGCGTCCCCCTCGCGCACGAAGCGCGGCGGGTTCGGCTGCACCATCAGGTCCTTGGCGGTGACGGCCGTGTCGATCAGGCCGCCGGCGCGCAGCTGCGCGTCGTGGGCGAAGCCGAGGAATTTCCACTCCGTGAGCGCCTCCGGCATCGTGAACGTCATCCGCACCACGCCGTCCGCGCCGGCCTGCAGGTGCGGGAAGAAGAACGCCGTTTCGCTGAGGTTCTTGCGCGCGGTGACTTTGGTGAGGTCGGGCTGGGCACCACTCACCTTGCCCCCTTCAGCCCCGAAGTTGCCGTAAGATCCTCCAACTTCTGACCCCGTAGCATACTTTAGTAGCGCGGCATTGTCGGTGGCTCCGACGTCCGCCAAGAACTCTTTCGTGACGACACTGAGCGACTCGGCGATTTCACCTCTTCCGCCCGGCGCCGGCGCGCTCGGCATCGGCATCATCGCGCTCTTCATCATCCGCCGCTCGTATTGCCAGCCCCAGGCATCCGCCACGATCTCCGACGGGAACGCGCGGTAGCTCCACGATGTGCTGCGGTGTTCCTGCTGCCACCAGCCCTGGACGTGGCGGAAATCCTCGCGGGCGTTCTGAAACTCCCGTTGCCCCATGCCGTACTCCGAGCGGAAAACCCCGAACTGCATCGGCCAGCCGTGCGGCGCGTACTGGTCGAGCGAGGCGTCGTACAGCGCCGCGACCATCTCGGCGCTCGCGCGCTGGGCGTCGGGCCCGGTCACGACCGCCGTCCACGTCTCCTTCTGCCCGGGCAGGAGCTTCGAGCGGAAGCTCTCCCACTTCACCGTGAGCTGCTTGTTCGTCCACGGCACCTGCACGATGCGCTCGTTGAAGTACCCGCGGTTCTCGCGCACGAACAGCGTGCGCACCGTGAACCCGCCGCGCATCGCCTCGGTCGGCGTGAACGCAATCGCCTCCTGCGTACGCTCGCCCTTGGTCCAGTAGCGTTGGACCAACTTGCCGTTGCACTCGATCTCCACGAAGAGCCGGCCGCTCGGGTAACCTGTGCCCCAAAACGCGGTGAACTTCTCGTCGGGCTCCACGTACCACTTCGGCGCGGCGAAGAGCTCGGGCACCTTCACGCCGTAGCGCGTGGCGGCGGGGTCGATCACCTCGAAGGTCTCGCGCGCCGTCACCGGCTTGCCGAAGCGGTCCTTGGTCTCGACGACCACGCGGTACAGCCCGGCCTTGAGCGTCACCGGGATCACCACGCGCCCTTCCTTCGGCGTGGTGAATGGCTGCTCGGCCACGACCGCGCCCAGCGCCCACGACTCGGGCTTGGTCGCATCGGGCTCCGGCTCGCCCTCGCCGCTCCACCACCAGCGCTGCTCGCGTTGGAGCGGCGCGCGCTCGACGGCGAGCGGTTGTTGCAGCGCGTAGACCTTGAAAACGCCTTCGGCCGGCAACGGCTGGCCGTCGAGCGTGCCGGTGCCGACGGCGATCTCCACCGGCTGCGCGGTCGTGTTCCACTCGGGCAGGCTGAACGTCGCCCGCAACGCCGTGTAGCCCACACTCACGGTCGTGTCCTGCGAACGCGTTTCGCCGGTCGTGTCGGTCACGTCGGCGTGGATCGAGTAGTTGAACACGGGCTCGTTCTTGGCCGGCACCGAGCGATCCGGCGCGGCGGAGAACTCGATCTTGAACGTGCCGTCGTCGGCCGCGACCGCGGTGCCGTGCGCGATGGCCTTGCTGGCCGGCGGCTGCCACCACCAGCACCACCGCGGCAGCTGCACGCCGCGCTCGACGCGCCACGCGACCTTCGCGCCGCCGATCGCAGCACCGGTGTACGCGGTGGCCTTGCCGGTCACGACGACCGGCGCCTCGAGCTTCGACGCCTCCTTCGGCGTCTCGAGCGTCACCTGGAACTTCGGGCGTTTGTACTCCTCGACTTGGAAGTGGGTGCTGCTCGGCCGACCGAGCACCTGGATCGACATCTGCCCCATCACGCGGTCGCGCGGCGCGGTGAACACACCGTCGAACGAGCCGTAGTCGTTGGTCGTGTGCTCGGCGCGCGCGATCTCCTGGCCGTTGGGATCGTTGAAGACGACCGTGAGCTTCAGGCCGGCAATGGCGGAGTACTTGACGGCGTCCTGATCGTGGCGGATCGAAACGCCCTTGTAGTAGATCGACTGGCCGGGCCGGTAGATCGCGCGATCGGTGAAGAAGACCGTCTGCGAATCGGGATGCCGGTTCATCTCGCCGGTGCGCGTGGTGAACGCCCGCAGGCTCGGCACGGCGTGCC
>JAEXPQ010000036.1 GCA_023446735.1 Verrucomicrobiota bacterium | reverse complement strand
TGATCGTCCGCCCGTCCCGGGCGCGTTTCCCCTCCGCCTTCACCACCTCCGCTGTGATCGTTGTCATCGCCACAGCTTACCAGCTGCCCGCTCACTCGACTACGAGGCCGCCGGTCGGACGCTTACTCAGTTCCCCCCAATTCTGCGGCTTCAGTGATGCCACGGTGGTAATGGGAAGGGCCCAGAATCCGACGGCGCTGCCCTGTGCGCTAGAGTATCGGCCATGGAGCACTCCCAGCCGGAGCAAAGCGACCGTGCGGTAACCAATCCGCACGATGGCGCCTTAATGTACCAGCGTGAGATCGAGTCTGGGCCGTTCCCCGATGACCGTCTGGGCAAACGGCTCGGACGGCTGCTCGCTCAGTTCGCCGACGGTACGGCGGAGCGCGCACCCTTCGCCTGCCGGGACGCTGGACCCTGACCGGCCTGCAGAGTCCGGAGGATGGGGCCGTCTGGCCACCGGAACACTTGGTCTCGAGTCTCCACCCAGTGCTGACGGATAGAACCAACTACTTTCTTGCGATGAGTGCCGAGGGCGACTCGGTGGTCGGCTGGTGCCCCAACACGCTCAACATCTACGGAGTGATGGGGGAGCGCTCGCGAGCGCCCCCGCTAACCTTCTCAATCAACGTGCAGGGAGCCTATCGCGTGACCGGAAGCTAGATACCAGAACCGAGCGCCGCCACAGTGGTCCTTTCCGTTGCGGCCATCGGAGCGGCGCTCTGATCGAAACGATGGAAGGGAATCGCGAGTTCGGCAATTTCGCCAAACCATCGGCAACATCTCGCCCAGTGAACGCGCCGGACCGACGGCGGAAGAAGAGCAATCGCGGATCAACACTCGTCCGGAGGGCGGGCGCTGACGACGTTCGGCGCGAGACGATACCCGCACCATGATGTTCGCCACGATCGCGCTCAACCGGAGAAGCCCGGCAAGGTGATGGAAGCGTTCGCTGTCGAGTAGGGGGCGGCGGGATCGAATCGTCGGCCTTTGGTCTTGTCCTCCGTTTCCCGGCCCGGGGAGTAATACCCAGTGCCTCTTTCGAGCGGCGCGAGTTGGTCTCAAGCCAAGTGGGGCGACGACCGATGGCGGCGATGCCGGACTCCACCCGTGCGCGTTTCCAGCCCTCCACATCCATGAACCACCGTAGCGATATCCTCATCGTCGATGATGAACCCCACATCCGCAGGTTCCTCGGGATGATCCTCGAGGAGCTCGGCGCGACGACCCTTTTTGAGGCGGGCAACGGAATTGAAGCCGTCGCGCTCTATGCCCAGCACCGCCCCACGCTCGTGCTGATGGACATCAATATGCCGCAAATGGACGGGCTCCACGCACTCAGCGAATTGCAGCGGCTGGATCCCGACGTTCGCGTGGTGATGCTTACCTCCGTTGCCACGCGCCGGGCGGTGGAGCAGGCGCTTGATTTCGGGGCTCTCTCTTTCGTGCGCAAGGACACTTCGCGGCTGAAGATCACCGCGATGCTCGCCGAGATCATTCGCGACGGGTTCGGAACCTCCGACGCGCAGCCCATCAACGATGCCTGGCGACGAGATGATGCGATAACCGGAGGGATATCGGCAGCAAAGGCCGGGTCTTCTACCAGCCTAGGGGCCAACCGTCTCCGCGCGTTGTCCCCCCATGCATGAGATCGAGATCACAGAGATCCCTCCGTTGAGTCCCGGCGAGCAGACGCTGCTGGAGATGCACGGTCTGATCAACGTGCTCAACGTGCTACGTTGTGAACTCTCGTTGTTGGGCGAGGACTTGGCGCACGACAGTCGGCTGTTGGGCGATTCCTTGGCGGTTTGCGAAAGGATGCTGGAGGCCGTGGAGACACCCGAGAGCGCATGCGTGGAAGCAGCCCGTTGTGAGAGGTACGAGCGCACTATCCTCGGGGAGGTCGAGGCTCAGGTCGTGTTTGCCCGCAAGTCCCGTTCCACGGCGATGGACGAATCCCTCGCCAACCTTCGCAGTATCTTCACCATCCTCCGACTCCGGGCTCGGGAGCTTCTCGCCCGGGCGGCCGCGCCGGGCGGTTGGGAGCCAGTGGCTTTGGAGGAGCTGCGGGCGGATTACGTCCATTTCCTTGAAGCCGTCGCGAGAAACAGCCGCGGACGCTTCCGCATGTGTTTCAACCCGGCGTGCAAGGACCCCAGCGACTACTATGTTGACCTTCGGCTCGAGGCGGCCGTCGGGTCCGCTGTGATGATTCCCGTCGGGCTCCGCGATTCATGCCGCGATCTCATTGCCAATGCCCGAAAATACACGCCCCCCGGAGGGCGCATCACGGTGGCGCTGTTTGCCGACACCACCTTGATCCGAATCCTCGTCGAGGATACCGGGCGCGGCATACCCGAGGCTGAGTTGGCGACAGTGATGCACTACGGCAAGCGCGCCAGCAACGTCGGCGACGTTCGCACGAAGGGCGGTGGCTTTGGGCTCACGAAGGCCTTTCTCCTGACCAAACAATTCGGGGGGCGGTTCTGGATCGCGTCGGAGCTCGGGGTGGGGACCCGGATTCGCATCCAGATCCCCCAGCCGCCGGCGAATTGAGCGGAACGGGCGGGAGAACAGATCGGGTAAGGTCGGACAAGTTCTCGCGCAAAGGTGCAGAGGCGCGGAGGACGGACGACAGAGGATGACGGACGACAGATGTCAGAGGACGGACAACGGAGGGCGGAGTGACAGGTGGCAGGGTGGCAGAGTGAAAGGACGACCTCGGCAGAAGGCAGAGGACCGACGACGGTGGGCGGACGGCAGAATGGAATGACGGAAAGGAGGGCGGACGACAGATGACAGATGACGGAGGACGGAACACGGAAGTGGAAGGGGCCCGGCGCTTCGTTCCGGTGGTCCGTTTGCGCCTCCTACCGTTCCGGTCAGCCAACACCGCTCGGGTAACTCAGCGTCAGGCGCAGCATGTCGAAGAGCTGGATTCCTTCCTCGAAGATCGGTTCAGGGTAGTTTCGGACGAAGAAGTCATGGTCGATGCTTGTCGCCCGGAATCCATGCCGCTGGTAGAAGGCGAGCTGGTAGCCGAACGTGCCGGTACCCACCTCCAGTTGCCGCGCCCCTTGCCTGCGATAGAAGTCGATCACCCACCGCAAGAGTGCCGTGCCGTTCCCGGCCTTCTGGTGCGCGGGGTGCACGGCGATGCTCATCAGCTCATGGGATTCCGCACCCCGTGGCTGCACCACGCAGGCACCGACCACAACCGCACCTCGTGAAGCAACGAAGCATTTGGACCCATGAAGATAGGACCGGACTTTGTCTTCCGACGGATCGGCCAGCAGCAGCAACGCCATCGGAGCCTCTGCCCCAGGAATCTCTTGGATCAGTAACGACATGGTAGACATTCCCGACGATTCAGGGGGACAGGCCGGATGGCGAGGGCGGGATGGAGGGCTGTCCGCCCGGCCCGGTGATGGGGCGTTCGTGATCCAGTAGGGGCGGCGGGATCGAATGGGCGCCTCGTCAGATGTTGATGAGCGTCTTTGGCTCGGCGTCTAGTCAGGAGTCACGGATCGCTGGAGACGGTTCTGCCGGATGTATTGGGATCGGCCCTTCTGACTCTTTCTGAATAGCACGCACTAGTACCCCAGGCCACCAGCCTGATCACGGGGGGGCGGTAGAGTAGGCTAACACCCCATCGCAGGAGGAAATCGTTCAGGTATCGTGGACGCCTGCTACCGCTGTGCGTCGTCACGCACAGCTCAGTGTCCACAATAACCAAGAAAATATCCTGAAAAATGTCCAAGATTCCATCACTGCACGCGTTGCTCATCGACGAACTCAAAGACCTTTTCCACGCCGAGAATCAATTGCTCCAGGCGCTTCCGAAAATGGTGAAGGCCGCGACCGATCCTGACCTGAAGGCCGGTTTCGCGACCCACCTGGAGGAAACCCGCGGCCACGTGGCCCGCCTCACCGAAGCGCTGCAGATCCTCGGTCTCCCGCCCAAGGGTAAGCCCTGCCATGCGATGCTGGGTCTGCTCGAGGAGGGAGCCGAAGCGATTGGTTTGGATGGACCGAAGACGGTGCGCGATGCGGCGCTCATCGGTGCCGCCCAGCGGGTGGAGCACTACGAAATGGCCGGCTACGGTACGGCTTGGGCCTTCGCGGAGGTCCTGGAGGAAAAGCAGATCGTGAAGCTCCTGGGGGAGACCATCAAGGAGGAGGCCGCGGCGAACAACAAGCTCACCAAAATCTCCGCCACCGTGAATGCCGCTGCTCACGCTGCCAGCGCGCAGACCGAGGAAGCGGCCTTGGCCCACAAATAACGAACCCACCCGCACCGTGTCTTCCCTTGCCACCATGCTTCTCCCGATAGCTGCCGTCGGCTATTCGATCCTGTATCTTCTTCTGGGCGGCGGCCTCGGCGGCGCTGTCTTGATCTTCATCGCAGCGAAAGCCTTCGGCAAATAGGTCCGCCGTTTCGGTCGAACCTGAGGCGGCAGTTGCTGGCCCGTCCCGCGACTGCCGCCCACGCCAACCCATGCCAAACTATTCTTTATGATTACCACGACTGCTCCTTTTCCCCCCGCGGCGACCGAACGGTTGTCGGCTGAAAGTACCTACCGAGTGCAACTGCACCGCTCCGTTTGCTGGGGCTCGATCTTCGCTGGCGTGAGCGCCGCGCTGGCCATGCAAGTGTTGTTCATGCTGTTGGGCGCCGGCCTCGGGTTCGCCATCTATAGCCCGCTCACCGACGCCAATCCGATCGCCAACCTCGGGGCGGGGGCCCTGATCGTCCAAGGGATCAGCGCCGTGTTCTCCCTCTGGTTTGGTGGTTGGGTCGCGGGTCGCTTCACTCCGGCGGGTGTTCGTTCCACCGGTTGGCTGCACGGTTTCAGCGTCTGGTGCGCCGCCACGGTCGCCGGCGTGCTCTTCGTTTCAGCCGGTGCGGGCTGGGCGATGGGGGATTTGTCCAAGGTCGTCGGGGGTGGCCTTTCGATGGCGGGCAAGCCCGCCGCTGCACTGGCCGGCACCGCGGCCGACCAGGCCAAGGACGCGCTCAAGCAATCGAGCGACACCCTCGCCAGCTTCACAAAGGAGGCGCTGGCCAATCGACCCGCGGATCCGGCCAAGGGTGACGCTGTCCGCGCCGAACGCGAAATCGGCATGGCCGTCGCGCGTCTCTTCAGTCCGGCCCAACAAGCCAATGCGGCCGACAATCGCGCCGCCGTGGTGAAAGCCTTGGTGGCTTCCGCCGGCATGAACGAAGCCGACGCAGACAAGACAGTCACGGACTGGACCACGGCCTACGAATCATTGAAGGCCGATCTGGCCGCGGCCCAGAACGAGGCCGAGATCAAGGCGCGGGAAGCCGCCGATAAGGCGGCCAAGGCGCTGGCCATCTTCTCGCTGGGCGCCTTTGTGGCGTTTGCCATGGGCGCTTTCGCGGCGGGTCTGGGCGGGCACCAGGGTGCCCAGTGCGCCTTCAGGCAGGATAGTCTCAACCGGGCTGCCAATTAGGATGACGTTTTCCGACAGTTGATACCGGTGTGCAGTTTGTCGTTCTCCGTGGGGGAGCACACCGGCCCGGCTTCGCGCTAGTCTGTACCGCAAACTATGTTGGCGTGTCGCGCCGACAACTTCCACGCACCGTCCTTCCGCAGCCACACATTGGTATAGCGTCTCCGGATCACCTGTCCGGCCTTCGGTCCCTCCAGCGTCGGGGTCACGGTCTCGCTCCCCATCGAGAAGGCCACGTCGCCATTGATGACGATGCTCTCGACCTCCCTGACGAAGGCGGCACGCGGGTTCTGGAACACGGGGCGATCCGTGATGCTCGCCCCTGCTGGCACAATCCGACCTTCGGGATTGTGGACGATGTAGGCCTTGTCCCAAAGCCGCTCCAGCCTCCTGATGTCGTGGGCGAGGATGGCCTGCACCTCCTCGTCTTCCAGAGTCCTGATCTGTTGCTCGATCTCCGCGTCTTTCGCCGCGGCCGGCCCTGCCCCCCAGGCCGAGCCCGCCCCCACGGCTACGCAGATAACCAGCACACCGACGTAGAAGTTTCTCATAGGTAGCTTTCGTTGGGAACACGCCGTTCAATCGCGAAGGGCCGACGCCCCGGAACGCTCTTCGCCGTCTGGTCTTCCTTCGCCCGGAACT
The DNA here is from genome assembly GCA_023446735.1 of Verrucomicrobiota bacterium. Classification (GTDB taxonomy): domain Bacteria; phylum Verrucomicrobiota; class Verrucomicrobiia; order Opitutales; family Opitutaceae; genus CAJCBL01. The sequence goes on along the minus strand of JAEXPQ010000036.1, from coordinate 14,578 downwards.
AAAAGGCTTCGAGCGGTTGCGCCGCTGCACTCTGAAGGCCGATCGAGATTGAGCGCGGGACCAGATACTCACGTTCAAGCACAAGGCAACCGGCTCGCCGATCGGGGAATACGTTGTGGCCTTGAAACGAGGCGCGACCGGGACCGAAACATCCATACCCGAACGGGAAACATCGCCTGCGAGGGCCGAGAGATCCAACACCGAGGCCGTGCCTCCGGACGCTCGCGGTTCGTCATCATCGGTATCCGCTACTCGACTCTCCCTACTGGTCCGCCTAGTTCTGTGATGGAGGTGTTCGTGGTCGAGCGGGTCCTTGGCTGAAGCGGAGAGATGCCCTCTACAGTCCGGCCCCGCGGCGCTTCACGAGCCTTGCTTGCGCCGTTCGTGGCTGTGCGGGTTGCCCCATTGGGATCCCTCTGAACAGTTCGGCGACTCAATTCGAGCGGTGTTGGCAATGACGGATCGCGCCTCCAAGCGATGGCCACGTGACGGGCTGTGAGGTTATGCTGGCCCGTTTTCCGCCAGCACCCGCGAGAACAGGAAGGCGCGTTTCTGCATGCTGTGCCGCTCATAGAACCGGTGGGCCGACTCGCGGTGGAACGCGGTATCCAGTTCTATCCGAATACAACCGCGCGCCTCCGCCTGTGCGACGAGGTGGTTGAGCAGCAGCGAGCCGATGCCCTGGCCTCGTTGGTTCTCGTCGACAACCAGCTCCTCAACGTAGGCGATCTCGCCTTCCTGCCAGAGGTTGTCCTTGAACGACACCGAGCCGAGGCCGACGACCTGCTCTCCGGCCATCGCGCAGAAGTAGCGCTTGTAAGGCGTGGCGAGCACACGCTCGAAGACGGTGCGCAGCCGCGCCGGGACGATTGTCTTCGTTGGCCATAGCTGACGGAAGAGCGCCAGCAACTGGTCGAGGTCCCCGGGTGTGGCCGGCCGGATCGATATCGCGGAGCTCATCCGAGCTCCTTGGTCATGAACACGCTGTTCGGGTCGTCCCGGTATTCGCCGAAGGGACCGCACAACGTGAATCCGAAGGATTCGTACAACCGGTGCGCCGGGCGGAAATACTCCGTGCCGCCCGTCTCCAGGCTGAGCCGGCGGTAGCCTCGCCGCTCCGCCTCGGCGATGATCCCTTGCATGACCGCGCGTCCGACTCCTTTGCGCAGGTGCGCCTTGGCGGTCCGCATCGACTTGATCTCGCCATGCCGGGGAGTGAGCTCCTTCAGGGCGCCGCATCCCAACACTTCGGTCCCGGCCCACAGGCTCCAGAACGTGACCGCGGGATGCCGCAGCCCGTCGAGATTCAGGGCGTGCATGCTCTCTGGTGGCGTGATGGCGGTGAGCGCCCGCAGGTGCTCACCGAGGAGATCGATCACTTCCGGACGGTCGAGGCCGCCTCGGCGTAGTTCCATGGTCGGGGAGTTCATCGTGCTGGGCGTTTGGATTCGATCTCCGGCACCGTGACCACCGCATAACGGGCGGCTTTGCGGGTCGGGTTGTAGAAGAGGATAGGTTTGTTGTGCTGCATCAGGAGGCAGTCGCCGGGCCCCAGCCGGTGGCGCTCGTCGCCGACGCCGATCTCCATCGAACCCTCGAGCACCCAGATCTGCTGGTGGATCACCGTGCCACGTGTGCTGCTGTCGAAAACGACCCGTACGCCCGCGGGGAACTCGACCTCGACAATCTGCCCCGCCCGGGGCGGGCCCGCCGGAGAGACGTTGCGCCGGACATAACCGGATTCCGGATCGCGCCATAGCGGCTGATCTTTCGCCCGTGCAAGGGGAGCGCGGGACGCCTGCTCCTGCTTTGGAGCGTCGAAGAAGGAGGCCAGAACCACGCCCAAGCCGACGGACAGCTTTTCCAGGACCACCGCTGTCGGGCTGCATTCGGCTCGCTCGATCAAGGAGATCATCGAACGGCTAACCCCCGTGGTCTTCGCCAGTTTCTCCAGCGACAGGTTTTGTGCGTTGCGCAGTTCGCGCACACGGGCGGCGATGCGTTTGTTGAGAGAGTGGCTGTCCATTATCGTGGACGCACCATCCAGGATAATGGAAATCCTGTCAATCTCGAGGTGTCCGGTCGGGCCAGATGCGGTGTTCGGATGGACGAACGACGACGGAGTGACAGGTGCCAGAGTGGCAAGGTGACAGGATGACCGACGACAGACGGCAGAGGACGGATGACGGACGAAGGAGGGCGGAGGACAGAAGCGAACGAAGGGAAGGAAGACGGACGGCGGGCTGTCGGTTCGGCCTACTCACTACCCGCTACTCGATGCTCGCTCCTGGCGTGGACGCATCGAGCGCTGGGCCGGCGAGGGCGGAGGAGAAGTTTGGAGCTAGAGTCTAGGAGTTAGAAGCCGGACAGCTAGAGCTGCGCATCTGGGGCTCGGGTCCGACTGCGCGAGTCCTTCTCCTAACTTCCAAATTCAAGCTCCTATCTCCTGTCTGAACTGCCGGCGCGGTGATGGGTGCGTTCGAGGTTGAGTAGGGGGCGGTTCGCGTGCGACTTGAGTCGCGAGGTAAACGGTAAAACCCGTTCTCGCCCTTCGCGCGGAGGCGGGGAGGACGGACGACGGATGGCGGAGGAGAAGTTGGGAGCTAGGAGTCGGGCGCCGGAGGCGGCTGGCTGGACGAGCGGGCTCACCAGCTCTGGGCGATGCCCAAGCGGATCCGACACGGCGGGCCGAGGGCGACCAGGCCGTCCGCAGTGCGCGCGGTCTCAATGCGGGCCGAGGCGAGATTCTCGAGGGCGAAGGTGACTCGGCGGCCGGGCTGGAGCGTCCAGACTAGCGCCAGGTCCGCGGAGAGGAACGGCGCCAGGCGCAGTCGGTTCTCGTCGTCATCGAACTGGGCCGAGGCGGCGCGCGCGGTGGCATGGAAGCTCCATGACGCATTCCAGCGCCAATCCGCTCGAAGGGAGGCGTTGTGCCGGGGCACTTGCGCGAGACGTTTCCCGACCAGCAACGGGGCGACGGAGGCGCGACGCACCGTGCCGTCCAAGAGCAGGTAGTCGAGGGTGAGCTTCAGGGCGCGGGTCGGTTCCCAGGCGAGCCGCGCCTCAAGGCCGCGGGAGCGGACACGGTCCAGGTTGAGGCGCTGGCGTTGCGTCGATGCCGGTGTGGACGAGAGGGTGACGTTGGCGACCGCGTTGCTGAGCACCGTTCCGAATACGCCCGCGGACAGTTGCCAGCCGGGGCGGGTGAAGTCGACGCCGAGGTCGGCGGTGGTGGCGGTCTCGACGCCCAACTCCGGGTTGGCCTCGGTGGCAACGGATCCCACGCGGAACGGGCGGTAGTATTCGTTCAATGTCGGAATCCGAAAGCCGCGATAGGCGGCGGCGCGGAGGCGAAGCGAATCGCTGGCGCGCCAAACCAGACCGGCGGAGGGGCTGAATTGGGTGCCGTGCCGGTCGGGATAGCGGTCCTCGCGGAGCGTGGCACCAGAGGTCTTGGACTGTTCGTTGCGATGGCCGGCGCCGTTGCTCCACTGGTCGGCGCGGAGCGAGAGGAAGGCATCCAGAGTTGGACCAATCGGCTGCGAGTGGGCGAGGAAGGCGCCGGCGACCCACTGTTCGCCTCCCGCGAAGCGACGGCGCTGGAAGGTGCCGGCGCTGAAGAGGAAGTCCTCGCGCGTTTCGCCCGAGACCCAGCGCAGATCCGTGCCGGCGGAAGTGACGGCGTCGCCGGTGTGGCGGAAAGTGGCGACCAAGGCGCCACCGAGAGCGGAGGCCGGCACGTCGAACTGGTCGAGGGCTGGCGTTTCCACCGCCCGCGCGGCGTCGATCGAAGTGAACGTGCTGGAGAAATGCTGACGTTGGGCGTACGCGAGAAGGTCGAGCGAGAGTTGCTCGCCCAGCGGGCCGGCGAGGCGAAGGCGGGCGGCGGACTCGCGTGAGGAGTTGCGTTGCAAAGCGGAGCCATTGCCCCGCGACTCGGCGAAGAGGCGGGCGCCGGTTTCGATCCGCCAGCCGGAGGCCCACCGGTGGTCGAAATCGGCGGCGAGCAGGCGGTGGCGGGATTGGAGCGAGCGGTCCACCGGGCCGCGTTGGCCGGGGGGAAACTGATAGTAGCCGTCGGTCGTAAACAAGCGACCGGCCACCCGCAGGGCGGAGTCGCGGCCTAGGTCTGTGGTCGCCGTCGCTTCGAGACGGTGGGTGGAATGATCGGCGATCTCGGCCGCGACGGTGTTCGCGCTTTCAGTTGGCGCCTCGGTCAGGAGCTGGACGACTCCGCCCAGTGCAGCATTGCCCCATACGGCCGAACCTCCGCCGCGCACGATTTCGGCCCCGGCGAGCGAAAGGCGTGGGATCTTCGACCACGCGATCCAGCCTCCGAAAGGGTCGTTGAGCGGCACGCCGTCGAGGAGCACCAGCGAGCGGCTCCCACCGCTCGGACCGAGGCCGCGGAGTGATACTCCTTGCGCCGTGGGGTGGGCGGTGAGGCTGCTGGTGCGGCGGAAGAGGGAGAACGCGGCGGAACCGCGCAGGGCGTCGTCGAGGGTGAGGGCGGGCGTTTCCGCGATGGCGGCGGCGGCAAAGGCGTCGGTGGCGAACGGCGCGCGAGCGGCCGGAAGCGGTGTCCGCGTGGCGGTGACGATGAATACCGGGAGCTCAACCGGGGCGGCGTCAGGGCCGGCCGATTCAGGGGCGGACGCGGCGTGGGTCGCGGTGAGGGCGGCCGCGAGTAGCGGCAGCCCGAGTGACCGGAGAGGGTGCACAACTTGGGCTATTTGGCGGAGAGGGCCGACAGAGGGGCAAGGGCTGCCAGGACGGCCGGGGTCTCCTCGCTGAGCAGGCTTTCCTCCAGCGCCTTCTCGCTTTCCCACTGCTGGCTCGCACGGAGTTTCGCGATGGCGGCTTCAATCTCGGCGGCGGTGCTCATGGCGGCGACGGTAGCGGAGGCACGACCGCCGGCAAATCGGGTGTTTCTGGCGGGGGCGGGCGGAGGACGGCGAGCGGAGGGCGGAGGACGGAAGACGGACGGCCGACGACGGAGTGACAGGTGACAGGGTGGCAAAGTGACAGGAGGACCGATCACCGACGACAGATGGCGGAGGGCGGACGACAGACGGCAGAGGACGGATGACGGACGACGGAGGGCGGAGGACAGAAGCGAACGAAGGGAAGGAAGACGGACGGCGGGCTGGCGGTTCGGCCTACTCACTACCCGCTCCTCGATTCTCGCTACGGGATTGGCCGCATCGAGCACTGGACCGGCGAGGGAACCGTCTTCCCGTTTTCCCTCGTTCGCCTCGAACGCGCTCAACTGGAGAAGCCCGGCCCGGTGCGGGAGGCGCGCGTGGTCGAGTAGGGGGGGGCGGGATCGAACGGGCGCCTTGGCAGAAGCTAAGGCGTGTTCCCTTGGGTTCGGCCGGGTCGCCGCAGCACCAGCACGTTGCCGGCGAGGCAGAGGGCGATGCCGATGATGGTTCCGGCCTGCCAGCGGAAATCTTCGAAGAGTCCGGACAGGAGCAGAGCCACCACGGGAATGGCTGCGCCGGCGTAGCCCGCGCGGTCGGCTCCGATGCGCCCGATGAGCGTGAGGTAGGCGCCGAACGCGAGCACCGAGCCGAAAAGCGCCAGATATCCGATCGAGAGCAGGTAGGCGGCCGAACCGTCGAAGACGAACGCGTCGCCGCGCAATGCCGCGTAGAGGGCGACGAGTATGGCACCGTAGAGCATGCCGAACGCGTTGAGTTGCACGACGGGCAGTCCGCTCCGCTGGTTGCGGGCCGAGAGCAACTGCCCCAGCGAGGCAGACAGCGTGCCCACGACTGCAATCGTGAAGCCGGTGAGCGTGCGCGCGCCACCGGCCTGATGCCCGAGTTCCGGCAGGAAGACCAGGGCCACCCCGGCCACACCCAGTGCGGCGCCGACGACGATCGCGGGGCGCAGCGGCGTGGCGAAGAACACCCGCGTGCCGAGGATGTTGAGAAAGAGGATAAGCGAGAACACCACCGCGACCAGCCCCGAGCTGATCTGCGTCTCGGCCACATAGACGCACACGTAGTTCAGCCCGAAGAGCAACAGCCCCTGCAGCGCCATGAGACCGTGTTCGCGGCCCGAGAAACGCAGCGGCAGCCGGCGCAGGCCGCACCAGGCGAAGAGCAGACAACTGGCCAGGGCGAAACGGTAGGCCACCGACACCGTCGGCGGCACCTTCCCGAACTGGAAGGTGATGGCGATCCAAGTGGATCCCCAGATGAGGACGGTGGCGAGATAGAGAGCGAGGTTGTTCATCGCGGTGCAGTGCCAGCCCGAGCGTAGAAGCGGAGCGCCGCCATCCCGGATTGTACCCATTCCTAACGGCCGTGCTAAGCGGGAGTTCAAACCCTGCTCCCCACGCGTGGTGTCTGCGACCGCCAGTGGCTCGCTACCTGAAGCGGTCTGAGGGTACAGGAACCTCGTCAGTTCACCGGAGGCCGTCGTCGAGGGCGGGAAGTGGCGCGTGGACGAACGACGACGGAGTGACAGGTGACAGGGTGGCAAAGTGACAGGATGACCGACGACAGACGGCAGAGGACAGACGACGGCTTGGCGGTTCGCCTTGCTCGCTACCCGCTATTCGATGCTCGCTACTGGTTTGGGGCATCATCGAGCAATGGACCGGCGAGGGCGGAGGAGAAATTTGGAGCTAGAAGACAGGAGATAGAAGCCGGGCGGTTTGCCTCCGAAAGCTCGGGTTCGTCTCCAAAATTCTAACTTCCAACTCCTCACTTCTGCCTAGGAATCGCGCTCAACTGGAGAAGCCCGGCACGGTGATGGCGGCGTTCGTGATCGAGTAGTGGACGGCGGTGGGATCGAACGGGCGCCTTGTTACGGGTCGCGACCAGTTCGCCTCGGCTCCTCATTCTAGAATGCTTTTATTGCCCGACTCGCAACTCATCAATTAGCTCGGGCGGCAAACGAGTATCCAAGGGGAAGGCCGATCGGTACCGGCCGCCCGCGCGTTCGACGGCGGCAGGCGTCAGCGCTCTTACACGCTCCCACTCGAAATTTGATACGGAAATCTTTCTCTGTTTGATCTCCTTGGCGGAGTTGCTGAAGAAATCCGCGATGATCGGTGCCCCATTGTTGTACTGATGGGCCAGCCTACTCGGCCCTTGCACGATGTCGCGCGGTGGCTGGCGAAGCGATGGGTACACCCAGGACGCAATAAGCTGATCGCCTAAAGAAAGTGAATACTGCTCTACGAGGTCATCTGGAAACTGAACAAGGATGACGGCATCGAGTTCATCGCTATATGCGCTGACGACCAGCGGTTTTAAGGACGCGACGATAGCGGCGCGGCTGTCACCTCGGTCGAGGTGTTCACTCAAGTATGCGAGATGCTCTGCTGTCCAATGAAAGCTGGGAAACAGGGCTTCGAGTTTCGACTCATCGAGCAAGAAGTGGCCGGAATCTGAGGCCCACCCGACCAATCGCGGACGCACCCATCTTGGGCTGTTTCCAATATCTGGTGATTCGGATTGCCGCAGCTGGGGAATCATCGCGGACCTGCCTTGTGGGGCGGTCGCAGTCCGTTGGATCTTGGGTGTCTCTACTTCGAGGGGAACTGAAGTGGAGCAAGCAGAACAGAACAGAAACGGGATGAGTATGGAGATGAACTTTTGGAACCGCATAGTAACTGAGTATTCCGAATGTCAGTGGGCTGCCCTCTGTGAGAAGGGTATCCACGCTAGTATTTTGCGGACAGTAGCGATGTCAGCCGTGACGGGAGGAGGCAAGGCCCGTGCTTCAGATCGGTTAGGGAAGCGTCTTTCCTTGCTCCATCCTTCGCCTCGATCGCGCTCAACTGGAGAAGCCCGGCACGGTGATGGACGTGTTCGTGGTCGAGCAAGTCTTGGGCCGGGCGGTCGGGTCCAGAAGGTAAACGGCAAAACCGCCACTCTTGCGCGGCCGTGGGCGAAGAGTCGGTTGACCGTCTGGCGGCGCGGCGCAAAGTGGCGGCATGACACGCATCGAGGCACTGACACGCGAGGCGGCGGCGTTGCCAAAGACGGAGCGGCTGGAGCTGGTTCGCGTCTTGCTTGATCTCGATGTTGGCGCGGTGGCCGAGGCGGAGGAGCCTTGGGATGAAGAGATCCGCGCGCGGGTCAAAGCGGTGGATGAAGGTCGGGCGACCAGCGTTTCCCTCGAAGATCTGCGACGGGAAATGGGCGGCCGGTTCAGTGCATGATCGTCCGGGTCCTCGCCGAAGCTCGCCTGGAGTTGCTTGACGCGGTCGAGCATTACGAGCGTGACCAGGTGGGGTTGGGCAAACGGCTCTGGGATGAAGTCGATGAGCATTTGGTTTGGATCGTCCAGAATCCGGAGGTCGCGAAGCTGCGGGCCGGCGGTTACCGCCGGGTGAACCTGCGGGTGTTTCCGTACTTCGTGGCGTACGTGCTCCGTGGGGATGCCGTCTGGGTGCTCGCCATCAGCCACGTTCGGCGTCGACCCGAGTACTGGATCGAACGGCTGCGTTAGGGATTCTCACGCGGAGACGCTGAGGCGCGGAGGGCGGCAATCTGACCACAGACGACGGAGGACGGACGACAGAAGGAAACGAAGGAAAGGAAGGCGGAGTTGGAGGACAGGTGGCGGAGTCGGATCAGGTCACAGAGGACACGGAGAGGGAGGAGGACACGGAGGACGGACGACTGACGACGGAGTGAAAGGTGACAGGTGGCAACGTGACAGGATGACCGACGACAGATGCCGAGGACAGATGGCGGAGGACAGATGGCGGAGGACGGATGGCGGAGGACGGACGACGGAACAGGGAAGTGGCAGGTGGCAAGTGACAGACGAGCGGACGACTGAAGGCGAACGAAGGGAACGAAGGCGGACGACGCCTTGGCGGGTCTCCCTACTCGCTACCCGCTACTCGATGCTCGCTACTGTATCTGCCGCATCGAGCGCTGGACCGGCGAGGGAACCGTCTTCCCGTTCTCCCTCGTTCGCCTCGATCGCGCTCAACTGGAGCAGCCCGGCTCGGGAATGGAGGCGTTCGTGGTCGAGTAGGGAGGGGCGGGATCGAAGGGGTGCCGTGGCGGAAGTGGAGATGTGGTCCTCTCAATCCGTGACGGTTGGGTAGCAGGTCAGAACTACAAACCGCAAAGCCTGACCCTTTCTGGCTGCCCCTTTCTGGCTGCCCCTGGCTGCCCCCTTTCTGGCTGCCCTCTATCCAGGCTTGTCCGCTTTGCGGTTCGTTCTCCTCGCTACCCGCTCCTCGATTCTCGCTCCTTGTCCGTTGGCCCGGTGCTGGCGGCGTTCGTGGTCGACTTAGGGGGCGGCGGGTTCAAACGGGCGATTCGTCGAAAGTCGAAATGTGGTCCCTTCAATCCGCGCCCGATCTTCGGAAGAGTCAGCTTAGCCGGCGGCGGACACAAAATCCAAGTACCAAGACGCCAACGATCAGCGCATAGGACGACGGTTCCGGCACCGTCGAGTAGAAGCCGGGGCTCCCGAATGCCTGACTGTCGGAACCGTTCGTTCCCAGCCAACTCCCGGCCGCATCTCCCGCGGTCGAAAGCTGCCACATGGTCCAGTCGTCCGTGCCCAAGAATGAGGGTTGGACCCATGCGCTATTGGCTGTCGACGTCGTTGGGAAGATACTCGGGGAGTTGTTGTTGTAGTAGTCCAGTTGATCGACCAGTGCCCCGGATGAGTTGTAGATGGTCACGATATCCCGGCTGGTCAGCACCCCGGTCGAATAGCCGGAATTTCGGTCGAGCAATCGAAGCGCGGAGAAATCGGTCAGACTTCCCGCCTGCGACCAATACTGGATGAAGGCCGCGCTAGAAATCTCCGTCAGGATCACCGATTCCCCGGCATTGATTGAGCCAAAGCTGGAAAGCGAGAAACCGTCGGCGTACGCCCTCCCTCGGTCGCAGAACCTCCACCCCGTCACGTCGATTGCCGTAGCTCCGGTATTGGTCAGCTCGATGAACTCGCCACCGGCTCCGGTGAATGAGAGTTCCGTGATGTGAACCTGGCCGAAACAGGGCGTGGCGATCAGCAGACCGGATATCACCGCCAGCGAAACGGAGGAGGCACGCAAAAATCTCATGACGTGTCGGTATAGTACAACGACGTACGACTCAAGAGGGATCATGAGGAGGGAATCGAATGGCAGACGACTGCCACAGACCCTGCTCACCGACAACGGCCCGGAGTTTTCCGGCCTGATCCTGGATCGCTCGGCCTACGCCAACCACGCCGAGCACCGCTTCATCGCACCGGGCAAGCCCACCCAGAACGCCTACGTCGAGAGCTTCAGCGGCAAGCTGGCCGACTCTATCTGCTCAACCTGAACACCTGACGCACGCTTCTCGATCCTGATGTGTCGGCCTCGCTCACCGGTTGACTACCAACTTGCAGGGGTTCTGGCATGACACCGAGATAGCGGGCGTGAACCGATTTGCCCCGATCTTGGTCTCCGGGCTCCTGCTCTTGGGCGGGGGCGCGTTGGTTGCCGAGGATACGGGGAAGGCGGCGGTGACCGAGTTGAAGGACGTCAGCCAGATCACGGATGATGAGTTGAGCCTGATCGCACCGCCGCCAGCGTGGAGTGCCGGACTCTGGTGTTGGGTCCACAAAGGGAAGCTCCTGCGCCGCAGCTTCGGCTGGCACAGGGGAGGCAAATATCTCTACCGGTATGCCGACGGACGACTGGTCCGGATCCAAGGCAGTGTGGAGGAGAGCTCGGCGATGGAGTTGGACACTGCCGAGGCCGCTGACCAGTTCGTGAAGGGGATTCTTCCGGACATCCTCCTGTCGTTCCTTTCACGGCCCGGCACCGACTTCATCGACCAGCAGGCGGTGGATCTTTGGGAGAAGGAGAACGGCGGCTGGAGCGAAGGAGGCGACGAAGGCTGGACCGCGGAAGACCTTGCGCGCTTGAAGCGTTCGCCGGCGATCTACCGGAAATACCTTTCAACGCCGAAGGCGGTCGTCGAGGGCGGGAAGTGGCGGGTGGAGTTCAATGTCTCTCTGCGCGACGGCGGCATCGAGCGCTGGACCGGCGAGGGAACCGTCTTTCCGTTTTCCATTGGTCGCCTCGAGCGCGCTCAACTGGAGAAGCCCGGCACGGTGATGGAGGCGTTCGTGGTCGAGTAATAGAAGAAGGAACGAGGGACTAAACCGCTCGGGGCACGTTGAATGCGAGTAGGGTCACGAGGTGTTCGCGCTCCGGGTCTGTTTTGTCGCGGAGGTGGAAGCGGACCCCTGTCTCGCCGTGTGCGGTGACAACACCGCGGCAATGTGGATGCTTACGCACGACATCGGGAATTTGCCGCAAGACTGCAGTGAAGTCGGCATTGCGACTGAAGATGAGCAGGGAAGCCTTGCTGTCGCGCCAAGTGAGATAGCCGAGCAGCTGGTCGATGGTTTCGAGCAGCAGTTTCTCGCCACCCCAAAATTTGCACTCGGCGATGAAGATCACGCCTCCATTCACGCGTATGGAGATGTCGGCTTTCCCTTCGCGATTGAATGTCTCGCCTGTCGCATCGCCGCGGAATTGACAGTTAAGTGCGACGAGAAACCAATCGCGCAAAGCTTCCTCGCCAATGCCGCTGAATGTGCTCGGGTTGCGTTCGATGGCGACACTCATGCCTGCGAGATTGCCGAGGATTTCTTCGTAGGCAGCCAACTCCAAGACTGGCGTCGGTTTCATCGGTCCCGCCGGCCTTGGTGTGGGCATCGGGGTAACTGTTTTGCGTGCTACTGGAAACGAGATGGTCGGGGGTGAGTCACCCCGTCGGCGGATCTTGAAGCCGAGATCCGAGACCAGCTTCTGATCGGCCTGCAACTTGTCGCGCCGAGTCTCCAGCCCCTGCCGGATCAGCGGCTCCAAACTAGCATTCCATTGCGAGAGGTCCGTGGACTGAAAACCAATGAAGTCTTTCACCTTCTGAATTTCGCGCTGAAGTTCGTCTCTTATTTTGGTTCCATCGCGGTCGTCAGACTGAAAGACAAACACCAGCAGGTTGGGCCGCGTTTGAACACCGGCGCGTGGAGGATTGTAGTAACACTGCGAGGGCTTGTACGTGAAGAGTTCCGGGGCGCCTTCGAACGGTAGCTCGAAGCGAAATTCCAATACCGTTCGTCGGTAGTGCTCCCCAAACTCATGACTGTAACGTTCTAGCGTGATTTCTCGCGGGTCGATGAGTTCGAGCTGGTCCTCAAATATGCGTAACGGATCTATGGTGAAATTCTCGACTAGATGGGCACAGGCTTGGTCGAACGACACAGCACCGAGTTGGTTGAGCTGCATGGCGCCGATCTGCTGCTTCAACTGCTCGCGTTGGTTGTCGATCACAAGACTCAGGTCTTTCGTCCAAAATAGTGTTTGGTCGCTGTGCATGGTATGACTCGAGGTTTGCGGGAGAATCCGAGGCGGCCGGATTCAGATGTGCGAGCGAGAGTCCATCAGGACCAGCCGAAGATCCGGCGAAGGAAGGGCGCGCGATAGAACGGCTTCTGGCTGCTGAAGTAACCGGTGAGGCCTTGTCCCGTGTACTCGACGATGTCACAGTACGGACCACCGGTTCCGACTTCCCGCAGGACAACTGAAACCAATCCAGCCAGTTCCTTGAAGTCGGTGCCTCGCTTCACCTCAAGGGCGAGGAGGTATCCGGGCTTCTCCTCGACTTCCGGGTTGTGGTACCACCCCAGCCAGGCTCTGAGAACAGAAGGATTCGCGGCGAAGTGCTTGGCGAGTTGCTCGATCAACCGCGTCGCCTTTGTGGCGGGCTGGCCGATCACGCACGGTTGCCGCTCCTTAACCTCGAACTGCTTCTCCGGGGCGAGCAGGGCGCCAGAAAGCAACCGCGCGACTTCGTCCGGCGTGAAGGTCTTCATCGGCACCTGGCCGGGGTTGAGGACCAAGTGTGAGCCTTTGGTTACCTCGAAGAAAACCCTGGCTGGGAGCTCGGCAAGGCGCTGACCTGCTGGAACGCGTTTGGGCGTGGTGAAGAACGGGACGTAGTTGGTGCCCTCGTGTAGGATCGTGCCCAACTTCAGGGTATACGAGTTCTCATCCTTCTCGGATTGGAACAATGGTTCATGCGGGCAGACGCTCACGGAGCTTTCGAGGAGCTCTTTATAGAAGTACGGCCGTGCCGCCTCATTGTCCGCGGCCTCCTTGAAAAGGCGTTCGAGGGTGTTTTCGAACTGGGCGGATTCCGGGGCTGGAAGCTTGGGGGCCATCGCGTGGATCGAAGCTTAGTGCCAAAACTGCCGGCACATCCAGCCTTTGGTGGCGTTCTGGAAGCGGGCGTAAATGCGGGAGAGGAAGGGCGGAGGAGGATGGAGGGCTGAATGACTTCGTCATCCAGCTACGGGATCGAAGGCCTTGGCGGCCTTCGCTACTCGGAGCGGTCCGCCGGCTCTGCCGTACGGCAGAGCGACCCTACCGCAGGCGTGGGGCTCGTGTGGCCGGTCTTTGTGATCTTTGCGTTCTTTGCGGTGAAATGGTCTGGAGGCCGAGCTGGAGCTCGGCGTTCCCAGGGGCGGAATCGCCTGCGAGCAGGCTCCTACCTCATGCCGTCTTTGCTCTGTGCTCTCTGTGTGCTCTGTGGTGGAGATATTCCGTCGGTCCCGGCTTCGTTCTCTTCGTTGCCTTCTGTCGTCCGGATCGGAACGGTCCGCCGGCGAGCGGCGACCCTACGTCAGGCTTTCAGCTCCAGTTCGTCGTTTTTGACGCGGAAGGTGAGGGTGGAGTTTTCCTTCACGGTCCCGGAGATGAGGGCGCGGGCGAGTTGGTTCTCGAGGTGTTTCTGGAGGAAACGCTTCAACGGACGCGCGCCATACACGGGATCGTAGCCTTTCTCGGCGACCCACTCCTTGGCCTTCTTGTCCAACTCCACGGTGATGCGGCGGTCGGCGAGGCGCTTGTTGAGGTCGGCGAGGAGGAGGTCGACGATCTTGGCGATCTCTTCCAGCGCGAGGGGCTTGAAGAGCACGGTGTCGTCGATGCGGTTCAGAAACTCGGGACGGAACGTCTTCCGGAGTTCGGCCATCACGGATTCGCGGACGGATTCCGGAATGGTGTCGTCGGTCACGCCTTCCTGCAGGTAGCGGCTGCCGATGTTGGAGGTGAGGATGACGACGGTGTTCTTGAAGTCGACGACGTGGCCTTGGGAGTCGGTGATGCGGCCATCGTCGAGGACCTGGAGGAGGACGTTGAAGACATCGGGATGCGCCTTCTCGACTTCGTCGAAGAGGATCACGGAGTAGGGCTTGCGACGGACGGCTTCGGAGAGCTGGCCGCCCTCGTCGTAGCCGACATAGCCCGGAGGCGCGCCGATGAGGCGCGAGACGGTGTGCTTCTCCATGTATTCGGACATGTCGAGGCGCACCATGTTGGCCTCGGTGTCGAAGAGTTGTTCGGCGAGGGTTTTCGCGAGCTCGGTTTTGCCGACGCCGGTCGGGCCGAGAAACAGAAATGAACCGATCGGGCGGCGCGGGTCTTTGATGCCGGCGCGGGAGCGCAGGATGGCGTCGGCCACGGCCTGCACGGCTTCGTCCTGGCCGATGACGCGCTGGTGGAGGACATCGGCGAGGCGGAGGAGTTTTTCCTTCTCGCCCT
>JAEXPQ010000315.1 GCA_023446735.1 Verrucomicrobiota bacterium | reverse complement strand
AGCGCCTGAAGGACATCATGGATAAGGGCGACAACGTGAACATCTTCATCTCCGAGGGCGCCGGCGTGGAGGAGATCGTCGCCGAGATGCAGGCCAAGGGCCAGGAAGTGCCGCGCGACGCGTTCGGCCACGTGAAGCTCGACGCCGTGAACCCCGGCAAGTGGTTCGCCGAGCAGTTCGCCAAGGTGCTCGGCGCCGAGAAGACGCTCGTGCAGAAGAGCGGCTATTTCGCCCGCGCCGCCGCGGCCAACGCCGACGACCTGCGCCTGATCAAGAGCTGCACCGACCTCGCCGTCGAGTGCGCGATGCGCCGCGAGGGTGGCGTGATCGGCCACGACGAGGACAAGAACAACGTGCTCCGCGCGATCGAGTTCCCCCGCATCAAGGGCGGCAAGCCGTTCGACATCGACACGCCGTGGTTCGGCGAGCTCCTCGCCGCCATCGGCCAGCCGAAGGGCGCGAAGATGCACGTGAAGCACTGAGGAGGATCGCCGGCGGACCGGCGATCCTGAGGGCGGCGCAACGCCGCCCCGGGCGAGCCGGGCGCCACGACTCCGCAACGGTGGGGCGGGCTTTACGCCCGCCATCCGTCTTTGATCAGGCGCCGCATCCCGCGAGGGATGCGGCGTTCTTGTTGGCGCGGTCGCGCGGGCGCTCCAGCGCCATTAGGCGGAGGTGCACGGCCTCGGCCACCTGTGCTCGGATACCGCCGGGCCCGGCTTTCGCGTTGCCTCGGCGGAGGCGGTCGGGCGGAGTCGGGGGCGCGTTCTCGCCCCCCCCCATGCCCAAACGGAAGAAAGTCTTCGTCTCCGGCTGCTTCGACCTGCTCCACAGCGGGCACGTGGCGTTCATGAAGGAGGCCGCCGAGTACGGCGACCTCCATGTCTGCATCGGCAGCGACGAGTGCGTGTTCGCGCTCAAGGCGCGCTACCCGGTCAACTCCCAGGACGAGCGCAAGTACATGATCTCGGCGCTGGGCTGCGTGAAGGAGTGCCGTATCAACACCGGCATCGGCCTGCTCGATTTCCTCAACGAGATCCGCGACATCAAGCCCGACCTCTTCGTCGTCAATCAGGACGGCGCGTCCGAGGCCAAGGAGAAGCTTTGCCGCGAGTTGGGCATCGAATACGTGGTGCTCAAACGTCTCCCGCACGGCGGCCTGCCCGTTCGCAGCACCACGGCGTTGCGCAACGAGTGCACGATCCCGTACCGCATCGACCTCGCCGGCGGCTGGCTCGACCAGCCGTTCGTCTCGCAACACCACCCCGGCCCGGTGCTCACGGTCTCCCTCGAGCCCACGCACGAGTTCAACGGCCGCAGCGGCATGGCCTCCTCCACGCGCAACAAGGCCGTCGAGCTCTGGCGCACCGCGCTCCCGCAGGGCAACAAGGAGCAGATCGCCAAGCTGCTCTTCGGCTACGAGAATCCGCCCGGCACCAAGGAGGTCGCCGGCTCGCAGGACTCCATCGGCATCGTGTATCCGGGACTCAACCGCCTCGACTACCACGGCGCCTACTGGCCCACGACGATCGACACGATTGACGACGAGACGGTCCTCTCCTGGCTGGAGCAACGCCTGCACCTCGTCCCGCTCGGCCCGCGCGCCTCCGGCTACAGCGTGCTCAGCGAGACGCACATCGACGCCGCCAACGCCAAGGCGCTCGCCGACGCCGCCGAGGCCTGCTGGCGCGCGATCCAGGCGCGCGACATCGCGGCGTTCGGCGCCGCGTTCCGGGCCTCGTTCGAGGCGCAGATCGCGATGTTCCCGCGCATGGTCAGCCCCGGCCTGCACGAGCTGATCGAGAAGTACCGCGCGTCGGCGCACGGCTGGAAACTCAGCGGCGCGGGCGGCGGCGGGTACCTGATCCTCGTCTCCGAGCAGCCGATCCCCGACGCGATCCACGTGAAGATCCGCCGCCGGCACTCGATCTTCTGAGGGCGGCGTTGCAGATCCCGTGGGGCAGGGCGA
Source organism: Verrucomicrobiota bacterium (assembly GCA_023446735.1). Classification (GTDB taxonomy): domain Bacteria; phylum Verrucomicrobiota; class Verrucomicrobiia; order Opitutales; family Opitutaceae; genus CAJCBL01. The sequence goes on along the minus strand of JAEXPQ010000315.1, from coordinate 1,103 downwards.
ACGCTCCGGGGAAGCCGCGGCTCAGCCCGCAAATTTCGCACTCTCGAGGAAGGCGGAAGCAGGGCGCTGTAGCGAAACTCGCCAGAGTTTCGATCTGCCACGCTGGGTCGAAACCCATGGCGGGTTTCGCTACAGGTGAACGACCTCGGCTACCGCCGGTGCGGCAATCGGGTTGCGCGGAGGCGGGGGCGCCCGTGGAATCGAGATGTCATGCCCGACCCCGATTCCTCCGCTTGGTCCGCCGCCGCAGCGGCGGTGGGTTCGGCGCTGGCCGAGCCGCGCTGGCCGGAACCCGTGCGGACCTGGCTCGCGGCTGAAGGGCGCGCCGCGGCGCCCTGGTGTGTGGCGCTGTCCGGCGGGCCCGACTCGGTGGCGTTGCTGTTGGCGCTCTGCCGATTGCGGAATGCGGAATGCGAACTGCGGATTGGTCGGGACGGAGACCGAAGTTTCGTACCCTTGGATCGAGGACCGATGACTTCCACGTCTGAAGTTGCCGCAGCACATTGGCGCTCGGCGGCGGAATCCGTGCCGGCTTCTGAATTCCGCAATCCGCAATCTGCGATCCGCAATGATGCAGCGCGAGCGAATGCGCCGCATTTGGTCGCGCTGCACTTCAACCACCGGCTGCGTGGTGATGCGGCGGATGCGGACGAGGCGTTTTGCCGCGAGCTGTGCGCGGCGTTTGGCGTGGAGCTGCGGGTCGGCGCGGCGGACTGGCCGCCCGGCCGCGCCGTCTCCGAAGCGCGGGCACGCGAGGCGCGGTTCGCCTTCTTCGGTGCGGCGATGCGCGAGGCGGGCGCCCGCGCGCTCTGGCTCGGCCATCACCGTGATGATGTGGTCGAGACGATGCTGTTGCGTTTGGCGCGCGGCAGCGGCTCGCGCGGGCTGGCCGCGCCGCGGCCGGTGCAGCGGATGGGCGACGGCACGGTGCGGCTGAGGCCGCTGTTGGATCTTCCGAAAGCGGAGATCGTGGCGGCGCTGCGCGCGGCCGGCGTGCGCTGGGGTGAGGATGAGACCAACCACGGCGACGCGTTCTTCCGCAACCGGCTGCGCAACCAAGTCGTGCCCGCGTGGGCGGCGGCGGCGCCGGCGGACCTCGGCGC
>JAEXPQ010000251.1 GCA_023446735.1 Verrucomicrobiota bacterium | reverse complement strand
CCCACGATTGATCACGTGGTACGTCGCCCCGGCAAATTCGAGTCGCAGTTTCCGCGCCATGGGAGTCAAGGACACCGGAATCGCCTGCCTTGTCAATTGTTACGACATGACCCCTTCAGCCTTATTTCTTCAGCCTTATTCTACTCGCTGATCGTCTCCTGCCAGCGCCACGGCAAGGATCCGCTGGCGTACTTGAAGGACATCCTCGCCAGGCTGCCCCGCTTGACCAACCAGGACGACCTGCGCCACCTCACCCCGCGCCTCTGGCAGCCGACCTCGTCGTAGTGCGACTTCCTCTTGGTGCTCATTACGACGTCTCAATGTGCATCATTGAGACGTCGCGTCAGTTCTCAGCAATGCCGCCCAGGTAGGCCGTCGGCCGGACGCTTACGCTTGGCCAAAGCGTCACGCGACGCCCGGACGGCGGCGGTTGAGGCGTTCGCGGCAGCCCAATGGGCGCAGCGGGGTCCCCACCGGGCTGCTTCGGCGGTCGCCGACGGGACGAAGCGCAACGAAGTGCAGCGACGAAACGACGGGCGACGGCGGGCTTGATGCCCGCCGCGTTCCGCCCGAGCTTCCGCGAGGGCTCGCCGCCGCCGGTGGGGTTGGTGCTTACCGGACGGAGCGCAAGCGGAGGAGGAAGCAGGGCTCGTGATCAGCGCCAAGGAGTCTGCGACGCAGCGCTGGCGCGAGACGTGCCGCTGGGTTCAGGGCTGCAGCTCTTTCGTCGATTCGCGTGAAGGAACCCCTTCGGTTCGGTTCCCCGGTACGGCTTCGTCAGCTCGACCAAATGGTCGCACACCGTATTCTCCACAAACTTCCATATACAAGCGGATAGGATCGCCTTTGTTTGCAGGAACCCCCTTGGCGATCAAAAGCCGTCCCATGATCATCACAGGCATTCCACTGACAAGGCGCTCGTCTTTCGGGCTGAACAATCCACCGAGTGACGAGTACAGAAGGACGCCGGCTTCACCAGGATCGAGCTTCCACGCTTCTGTGGAATAGCACACATACCATGCGTCACCGTCACGGAACAGGAATCCTCGCGTCAAAACCGTTTTCCCGTGAAACGCGAGGGGATCGGCCAGAACCCTGACTAAGGGCGCCTTGACCGAATCCGCCCCGACGTGAGAATCAGGAGCTGCGCTCAAGTAAGCGCTCACAGCCAGCGCGAGTAACGTGATGAGTTTTCGCTTCATTTGATGAGTCCATTGCAACGGATACATTCCACCAAATCCGGGAAGTCTTTCTCATATTCTTTCCCTAGCTTCTCCAGGTAATCGATGGAGTAGTCCTTGTCTTTCTCGGTCGGGTAATATGCCCGGACTCGACCAGACGGCGCCAAGAGGAAGAACGGGGTCCCTAAACTATCTGCGATGTCGGTATCACCATACCGCCCAGAGAAGAGCTCAGCACTCGGAGTGGAATCATGGATCTGCCCGTTGACGTAACGCCACCGCGGGTGGTTATGCCCATTGGAGACATTCGGCGAGAACTTGTTCCCGGCTATAAGTGGCAGCACATCTGTTCTGTAATACGGCGCGTCCATCGCCGCTACTTTATCGTAGAGACCACTGGTAAATAGACTCTTCCTCACATAGCTTCCGTCAGGACTTGGCGTCACCCAGTAGGTCCACTCAATCATCGATGATTGGTACTCAGAATGGCTGTCCATGGCAGCCAACCCAAGTAGTCCATTCAGGTTTGCATCACGGAAGGCGTTCTCGCCCTCGAATCGCTGCTCCCCCTCGCGAGGGAGAATATTCTTGTATTTCTCCATGAGCTGGGCGCACCGGCTCTTGCTTACTAGACCGAGATAATCCCATCGACCGGCCGGTGCATTTCCGACGAAGCAATACAGGTTGATTCCGCCCTGCTCCTCGATGGGGTCCCTGGATAGCCAACGCCCGGTGCTGGGGTTGTAGTATCTGAAGCCGTAATAGAGCAGGTCGGTCTCGGGGTCGGTGTATTTGGTGCTGAAGCGGAAGGGGTTCGCGGCGGCGGCGGGGCCGGTGGCACGGAGCGGCTCGCCGAAGGGGCCGTACTCGTACTCGGCGGCGCGCTCGCCGGTCGTGGCGTCGATCAGGGCGAGGATGTTGCCGTTGCCGTCGTAGCTCGGGAACGAGGTGGTGGACGGCGTGGACTGGGTGGACGCCGTGGACACGGACAGCAGGCCGCCGACTCCGCCGGCGCCTTGGGCGGTGCCGGAAAGGTCCAAGCCCCAGACGTAGGAGCGAACCAGGTTGAAGTTGGAAGTTGAAGTTGAGGGTACGGAGAACTCGGAGAGGAGATTCCAGCCATCCCACAGAAACCGGTGGTCGGTCACCAACTGCCAATTTCCAATTTCCAAATTCCATCCGTACACCTGTTTGCGGAGGCGGCGGCCGGCGGAGTCGTAGGTGAATTCCAGGCGTTGCAGGGGCAGGGAGGGGAGAGCGGCGGCGATGTCGGCGCGGGCCTCCATCGCGACGAGACGGTTTTCGGCGTCCCAGGTGTAGGCCCAGCGGCCGTCCTGGGTGAGGTTGCCATCGGCGTCGTAGGTGAAGCGCTCGGGGTTCTGCGGCACGAGGGTGTGGCGCGTCTCCTCGGCGAGGAGATCGGCACCGTCGGGACCTTGTTCGGGGAGCACACCGATCACGCGGGCGGCTTGGTAGACGGGTGCGGCGGTGTTGTCGACGCCGAGCTCGGCGGCCCAGAGCGGGCCCTGGCGCCGGGTGGGCTGGAAATTGACGGTGACGACGGCCGCGGGAGCGGCGCTGCCGAGCACCTGGAGCAACGGCGGGACGGTGCGTTGCTCGTACTGGTTGAGGAGGTTCGGCGTATAGGTCTCGACCTTCGGGTTTGGGGTTTCGGGCAAACCCGATTCGGAAGTGAGGCGGTTGCCGATGTCGTCGAACGTGTAGCCGAAGACGGGCGCGAGGGCCGCGGTGGTGTCGGGCTGGTGTTTCTGGGCGCCGGTGACCTGCCCGAGGGAATCGTACTCGTAGCGCCAGTAGGTGGCGTCCTCGCGGGTGACGCGGGTGGGCTGGTTGGCGGAGTTGTAGTGGTAGGCGGCGGAGACGGAGGGGGAGTTTAAGTTGGAAGTTGAAGTTGAGGAGAGGCGGCCGAGGCGATCGTAGCCCTTCGTGGTGGTGACGGTGGTGCCGCCGGTGCGCAGCTGGGTGAGGGTCGCGATCAACGACGACTCGGGTTGATAACCGTAGGTGTGCGTGAGCTCGCCGGCAGTGATGGATTCGAGGTGGCCGGTCTGCGGGTTGTAGGAATGGGACACAGAGGGCACAGAGGCAGAGGAGGCCACAGAGAGACTCGAGGGGCGCAGGAGGGAGTCGCGGGCGCGGGTGACGGCGAGGCCTGGGAGCAGCGGAGAAGTCGCGGCGTAGGTCTCGTCGTCGACCGCGGGCGTGAGGCCTTCGTAGGTGGTGGAGAGGAGGCCGGCGGCATCGGTCGTGGTGGCGCGGCGGCCGAGGCGGTCGTACGTGAAGGCGGCGTCGGGGGTGGAGTCCGAGTAGTCGATGCTCGCGAGGTCGCCAGCGGCGTTGAAGCCGTAGGTGGTGACGAGAGGTTGGCCGGCGACAGTGCGGGCCCAGGTGCGGGTCTCGAGGCGGCCGGAGGGGTGGTAGGTGTAGGTGGGGCCGGAGGCGTCGGCGTAACGTTTGCCGGTGAGCCAGCCGCGGGCGGGATCGTAGTCCCAGGTGGTGGTGGCGGCACCGGAGGCGTTGGCAAAGTTCTGCCAGGTGGTCAGGGTCCGGAGGCGACCTTGCGGATCATAGGTGTACTCCTGCGGGTAGGTGCGGGAGCCGGAGGTCTTTCGGAGCTGCCCGGTGGCGTAGTACTCGCGAACGGTCTCGGTCTGGTCGGGCTGGAGGGTTTTCCAGAGGCGACCGGCGGAGTCGTAGGTGTAGGTGGTCGTCTGCGGGTCGTAGCCGTAGCCGGTTTGGGCGGGATCCGGATCGGGCGTGGTGACGGTATGGACCTGGTCGTCGTCGAAGTAGGTGGTGACGGTGGCGAGGACGCCGGGGGCAGTGGCAGCAAGCGTGAAGACGGTGGGCAGGTCGGTGCCAGCGGCGTCCGAGGCGGCGGTGGCGGAATCGGCGTAGCGGCGAACCTCGGCGAGGCGCCCGAACGAGTCGTAGCCGTACCGGACGGTGGCGAGGGCGCTGCCATCGGCGGCGCGCCGGGTCTCGCTCAGGAGGCGACCGGCGGCAAAGGCGCGGACGGTGGAGGTGCCATCGGGCGCCGTGGCGGTCTCGGTGCGGGTGCCGTCGGGTGTGCCGGGGAGCGCGACGAGGGTTTCCGCGGTGAGGCCGAAGGTGGTCTGCCACGTGCGGGTGCCGTCGACGGCGCGATCAACGGTCGCGACCGTGGAGGCCGTGGCGGAGTTGTCGGCGGCCCAGACCTCGGTGGTGGAACGCTCGACGGTGGTGCCGTGGGCGGCGAGGTATTCGGTGGTGGTGCGGGTGATGCGGTCGGTGCCGTCGAAGTCGATGGTGCCGTCGCGGTCGAGATCGATGGCGGTGGTCGTGCGGCGGCCGAGGGAATCGTAGGCGAAGAGGGTCTGGACGCCGTCGGGGTCGACGGTGCGGACGAGCTGGCCTTTGGCGTTGAAGGAGGAAGTCGAAGTTGAAGTGGGGGTGACGGTCTTCGCGGGGCGGCCGGCGAAGTCGGTGTAGGCCTTGGTCCACTCGGTCTCGGCGGGGCCGGAGCCGGTGTCGGCGCCGAGGCGGATCTCCTTGGTGAAGGCGCCGTCGGCATCGACGCCGTATTCGTACTTCACGGGCGCCACGGCGGTGCCGGTGACGGAGAGCAGCGAGCCGTCCTGGTAGTAGGTCTCGATGCGCGTGCCGCCGCCCTGATAGGTGGTCGTGACGACGCGGTGACCGGAGGCATCGGTGGTCTCGGCGGTGGTGGTGACCCGGCCGAGGGCGTCGGTGGAGGAGGTCAGCCGGCCGGCTAGGTCGTAGATGTGTTCCGCTTGGACGATCTCCGAAGAGCCGGAGCCGCGACGGGTGGTCGAAAGCACGCGGCCCTCGGGATCGTTCGGGGTGACGGTCGTGATTCCCGCGCGGGTGGTGGATTCGAGGCGGCCGAGGGCGTCGTAGTGATAGGTGGTTTGGTTGCCCTCGCGGTCGGTTTCGGATTCGAGACCGCAGCAGGTGTAGGTTCGTGCGAAGAACGTGCCATCAGCATAGTCGATGCGGGTCGGCCGGCCAAACGCATCGGTACCGGTAGTGGTCTCGGAGGTAAGCAGCCGGCCCGACGTGATGTCGAAGGTGTCACGGGTGCGCTGGTGGCCCGCAGCGTTGTTCACAGTGACCGTCCGGATCCCGGCCACGACTGCCGTACGGAGCGCGTCGGCTTCGCCGGTGCAGACGGTGGTGCTCAAGGAGCCTGCCTCGACCGAATAGGCGTAGGTGGTGAGAAGACCAGGAGGAGCAAACTCGGAAACGGTGCGGCCAGCATAGGAGCCATCGGCGTAACGGCGGATCTCGGTGACAAGGTTGGCGGTGCCATTCCACGCGGCGCCCGGAGCGAGGCAGCGAACCTCGGAAACGCGCACGATCGTGGCAGTTTCGGGTGCGGTCGGAAGCTCGGCTTTCGACCACTCGATGCGATAGCTGCGGCGGACTTCGGAACCGAGGATCGTTTCGGTCGTGGTGCGGCGCTGCTCGGGCAAGGTGTCGCCGTCGGCATCGGGCACCGTGTCGTACGCGTGGGTGACGACCCGGGAAGCGGGTTCGAGGGAGGCCAGCGGAGCGTCGCGGTACTGGGAGACGGTCTTGGCGAGGCGGCCTTGGGCATCGTAGTAGTATTTTTCCCAGTATCCCGAGGGGGAAACGCGCTGTTTGAGGCGACCATAAGCGCCGCCGTCTGTGGTAGCTGTATAGAAAACGGAGTCGGTGGTGCGGGTGTGGGTGGAATCGGTGTACTCGACCTCCCGGGTTGTCTCCTTGCCCCAGGCATAGGCGTTTTCGGTGCGGATCTTGTGGGCAACAAGCTTGCCGTCGCGATCGGCGACCTGGATATCGGTGGTCGTGGTGGAGCCACCGATGGCGACAGTGCGGGTCTCCGTGCGCTCACCGGCGCCCTCGACGAGAATCCACTGCTTGGCGACAGGGTCGAAGGAGTAATCCTGGATCTTCGTCGTGGTGCCGCGAACCTGCGAATAGCGCAGGCGTCGGGTGGCGGAGGGCGAGGTGCCGTCGGGATTCTCGATGCGGTGGGTGACGAAGGGCGCGCCGTTGACCAGGTAGAGCTTGGTGACCGGATCCTGAACACCAACCTGGTCGTTGTGGTAGAAGCGGATTTCGTAGCCCGCGGCGGACGTGGTGACGATATCGGCGAGGGCGAGCGGGGCGCGAACCTGGCGCAGAACCCCGGACCCGTCGTCGATGCGCTCGGTGAAGTCGGCCAACGCCGGAACCAGCCCGGCCGGGGTATAGACCGCAGCGGCAAGGTCCTCGGAATCGATCAGGAGCGAACCGGCGGAGCGGCCAAGGTGGTCTTTGCCGAGAAAGAAATCGGCGTGGAAGCTGCCGAGGCCGGTGCTGCCGTCGCCGGCATTGCCGTCACACCCCCGGCGGACGAGCTCGATGGCGAAGACGGTATAGTCCACATCCCGCGCCTTGATCGGAATCTTCTCTTCGAAACAGTAGGTGGGCTCGGCACTATACACGCTGCGGGACTCAACCGACCGCGTCCACTCATCGCTGGAGCCGTGACGCCGCTCGCCGCGATAGATGCGTAGCTCAAACTCGCCGGGACAGGTGAGGTTGAAGTTGGCGGAGACCTGAACCTCGCAGAACGCGAAGTCGTAGTCGTTGGCGCCGCGACTCTCGCGAAAGGCGATGGAGGAGTTGCCGGGCCACTTGCTACTCGGATACAGCTCTTCCCGCGCGAAAACAGCGCGGGCCATGGCGTCCTCTTCCGTATCTTCTTCAGACAGCACCGCACCGGAAAGACCGGTGATCCTCCCCGATGTGTCGTTCAACAAGTTGGTGCAGGTACCGTTGTAGAGATTCAGAATCGAGGATCCCGTCCGGCTCGTAGCAACCTCCGAAGGATAGCCATAACATATACCTGGCGGCACATCTGGTCTATCGATTCCAATGCGCCCGGTAATATTGGTCTGAGCACCATTGTACCCGACCAGGAAAGCCGCTTCCACGATCAAACACTCCCAATATTTTCCTTTCGCATTCCAAGTAATCGCCGCGCGACCGACACCCGAAAAATGATAATCCACTTCATAGTTCGGGTCTCCGCCACAGGCGCCTCCACTATACCACCGTTTGGGGAATACCCCATAGGGGGAGAACACAAGATACCGTTTCGGTGGCGTGCTGGGCGCGTATTCCTGCCAGCCCAATAGTTTCGCAGAAAGCGCCCGACTGCGACAAACGGGAATGCGTCGATCCTTACTGGTGTCGCAAGCACTCTGGGCCACTGCACTCAGGCCAAGGAGCAAGACAAGAGAGACAACAAGTAACTTCATCATCGGGGATAGCTCGGTCAGCTATGCGGCTGAAAGACACTGAGGGAAACAGCGCCCGTCGTATCAGCGAACGGCGCGCAGATCGGATTCATCCCACTGGCGAACTCCTGGGCGTTCGTGAAGCCGTCGCCGTCGGGATCGCCGGCCGCATTGGCGACCGTGAGCGGCAGACCGTAGGCTGCCTCCCACGCATCGGGCAGGCCGTCGGCATCGGTATCGGCGGAGGCGGACGAGGAGCCAAGCTGCGCCTCCTCCCAGTTGTTGAGGCCGTCGGCATCGGTATCGATATCGGAGACCACCACCCGCCAGAACTCGCGAGCCGTGACCGCGGCTCCGGCAGTGCGGACGACCACCTCGATCATCGCATCGGCCCCATCGTGCTCCGTCGGAAGGGCCGTCCACGCGCGCAGGTCGACGGAGGATTCGACCCGGTAACGCTTGCCGCGCACTCCGTCCCAGCGGACGACGAGACTCCCGGAGAGATCCCGCTGGGGAATCACGGCGAAGACGCTCGCGGGCGAGGTCGGATCCGTGCCGGCCAAGGCCTCCGCCGCATTGGTGCTGCCATCGCCATCCGCGTCGGCGGACGGCGGGACGGCCGACGGATGCAGGGCGGTCCAGACATCGGACACGCCGTCGCGGTCACGATCGAGCGTGGCCCAGAGCGGCAGAGCCAGCAGGGCGGCGACAAGGCCCACACGGAGAATGGTGCGCAGAGCGGACATGGCAGGAAGGCGGCGGGCCGCGAGCGCGCGAAGAAGCACCAAGTGCTCCCAAGCACGGAATCCGACCCGCCAGAGGGTTTGGCGGAAGAGGGTTTGCTGGTCGGTCCGTGTGGGACGGAGGCGACAAGCGGCGATGCAACCGGAGCGACTACGGTCGGGGCAAGCAGGAACTGGATTCAGCGAGAGAAGACATTCAGGACGGGCGGGGCGCCAAGCATTGCGCAAGGACTGCGTCGCGGCGAGCGGAAGCAGACGAACCCTGGAGTCGCCCCGCCGCCGTCCGGACGGAACGGGGACCGTTCCGCTACGGCGAGGCGGAGGTCGACGACGACGGTGGCGGGAGCGAACGGCTCCGTTCGCGGCGCTGCTGCTCCTTCTCGCGGATGCGCTCCTCGACCGGGACCAGGAACACACTCTTCCCGCGCAGCACGCAGCCGGGGCGGCCGGGCACGCAGTCCGTCTTCAGGAGCTGGCACCAGTCCTCGGGGACGTTGTGGTGGGCACAGGTGAAGGTGGACATGGGAATTGCGGAGTTCGGAGTTCGGATTGCGGAATGGCTGACGCCGGAGGGCGGAGCTCCCGGAAAGAGCAACTCCGCCCCTGAACTCTGAACCATGAACCCTGAACCGGGCGGCGCCGCGCCGCCTACCCGCGGTAGAGCGGGTCGAGACCGAGGGTGCCGCCGAGCGACTCGAGGTAGGCCTTGCTGCGGATGTGGGCGAGCGTCTCGTTGGCGCGGTCCAGGCGGCTGGAGATCCCGAGGCGCTCCGCCTCGTCGCGATGGCTGGCGCGGGCGAGGAACGCCTTCAGGTAGGTCACGTGCCGCTTCCACATCGCCTCGTCGGCAAGTTGCTTGCGGGTGAGCCGGTCGTGGTACCAGTCGCTGGAGAGCACGGCGTCCCGGGTGAAGAGCGCGCGGATGGCCGGATCGGCGAGCGTGCGGCCCTCGTACTGGCCGTCGCGCATGATGTGGAGCAGGGCGCGCAACGGCGGGCAGGCGCCCTCGATCGAGCCGTCCTCGAAATACTGCGCGGCCACCCGGCGCATGGTGACGAGAATCGTCTCCAGGCTTTGGGCATAGACCGCGGCATCCTGCAGCTCGGGCCGGAGCATGTCGGGCGTGAACACGAGCTGCGGGCTGGTGAAGATGCGGCCGAAGAAGCCCGAGACGAACCGCTCCGTGATGCGCCAACCCAGGAGGCTGGCCGGGAGTTTGCGGCCGTCGTGCTCGAAGTCGGCGCAGCGCTCGAGGTAGTGGTTCTCGATGAGCCAGGCCGGGTTCTGCTCCTCGGGGCTCATGCGGGCGAAGACCTCGGGGACGAGCAGCGACACGTCGTGGTCGGTGCGGCGGTTCGGCCCGATGGTGCCGGCGGTGGTGACGAAGGGGTTCGCGTTGGTCAGCGCCATCGCCACGAACGCGTTGTTGAGGTCGGTGATCGGGCAGAGGGCGTTGAACGGGCCCTTGGTGAGCGCGCCCTCGGAGCCGGCGCCGGTGGTCGAGGGCGACTTGCCGGTCATGCTGGTGATGACGTCGGCGAAGAACTCGGGCAGCTCGAGGTGGTGGATCGGGCTGTAGCAGCAGAGCGGAGGCACGCCCTTCTCGGGGCCGTTGGCGCGGCGGCCGGGCAGGAGGATCGAGACCGGGAGGTGCAGCGGCTGGCCCTCGGGGATGCGGCGGGCCAGGCGCATGGTGGTCGTGCGCAGGTAGACCTCGGCCGGCTGGAGCAGGTCGGGGCGCACCTGGAGGTAACGCGGGTTGGCGGAGGGCTTGCCGTTGACCAGGCGGGGCTGGTGCGGCGAGACGAAGGCCGAGGCGACGCCCTGCTCGGCGACCGAGCGGATGAGCTGCTGGATCGGCGCGGTGAACTTCTCGAAGCCGATGGTGTCCTTGAGAAGCTCCCACGCCTGGGCGCGGGAGAGCGGCTCGTAGTTCGAGAAGAAGTTGCGCGGGCCGGACATGTCCAGCTCGGTCTGCTTGTCGTAGCCGCGGTGGACGGCGTCGTCGGGCCGCTGGAAGAGGCGGTATTCGCAGTTCCGGACGAGCTTCACGGAGCCCTCGGGCTGGTCGGCGCGCAGGCCGGTGAGGGCCTTCGTGGGAACGACGATGGAGGCGGTGATGTCGTCCTCGGTCTGGATCTTGAGCGCAGGGTGGAAGTCCTTGCGCAGGGAGAAGACGCGCCAGGAGCCGTCAGCCGCGTAGCCGACGCGCAGGCACGCGGAGAGCAGCTTGCGGCGGCCGAGCTTGAGCTCGTTGCCGGGCACGCCGTTGATGATGTCGACGCCGAACTGGTTGCGCCAGTTGTCGCCCCACTCGGCCTTGTGGAAGCGCTTCACGGTGAAGACGAGGTCCTTGATGTGCTGCGGGAGGGCGCGCAACCAGTTGTTGAATTCGTCGGTGTACTCGACGGCGTTGGGCGTGAGCAGCTTGATGACGGAGCCGAGCGAGCGAGCGGCGCCGAGGATGGGGCGGCTCGGGGTGGCCTTGGCGAACTCGGGCTTGAAGCGCGTGGAGTAGTCCTTCTTCAGGATCGCCTCGACCGCGTCGAAGTCCTTCTGGAAGTCGGCGACGAAGACGGGGCCGTAGAGGATGGCGTCGCTGATGGACTTGGAGATCTCGCTCTTGCCGCCGCCGGAGACGGTGCAGGGTTTGTGGCAGAGGCGGCCGTCGGCGATGGTGCCGACGAGGCGCCAGGCGCGGCCGGCCTCGGGCTTGTGCATGCGCACGGTATAGCCCCACGGATACACGTAGATCTCGCCGGGGGCGAGGCGGAGGGACTGCTCCTTGCCCTCGCGGTTCCAGAGCACGCGCTGGGTGGCGAGATCGAAGCGGGAGTCGCCCGGCACGTAGACGATGTGCGGGTGGGTCTTGTCGAAGGCGTGGCCCTCGGGGCAGTAGCGGGCGTTGTGGCCGAGGACGACGGCCATGTCCTCCATGGTGCGCGGCGGGTGCGGGAAGTGCGTGTCCCACTTGTAGTCCTCGCCGAGGTCGTAGCTGGGGAACGCGAGGGTGCCGCCGGCGTGCTCCTCCTCGGCCAGGCCGTGGAGGTTGGCGGAGTAGCTGATCTGGGTCTTCACCTCCTTCTTGCAGTAGCCGAAGTAGTTGTCGGCGATGAGGGTGACGATGACGCCGTTCTCGTCTCGGGCGCAGAGCTTGAAGGCCTGGCCGCCGTTGTAGAGCTCGTCGGGGGTCTTCCAAGCCATGCCGTCGCGGCGCTGGCGGTCGGTCGCCTGGTCCCAGGCCGGCAGGCCGAGGTCGATCTTCTTCGCCCGGATCAGATGCGGTGCGAGGATGACGCAGCCGGTGTGGCCGGTCCAATGGGCGGGATCAAGACCGGCATCGTTGCGCGGGAGAGCGGGATCGCCGGCGTTGCCGAAGATGCTTTCGACGAAATCGAGGTTGGCCACGAGGCTGCCCGGGGCGAAGAAGCGGATCTCCATCGTCTTCTCCGGCGAGACGCCGGCCACGGCAGGCACCACGACCGGACGCAGCAGCAGCGACACGAAGGTGTGAGCGGGCGTCTTCTGTGTGGCGGTGAACGGCAGCAGCATCAGCTCCTCCGGCGGCTGGAGCGCGAGGGCAAAGAGGCGGGCGAAGGCCTCGCGCGGCACGGCGAGCTTGTCGGCCGGGATCGGCAGGCCGCCCTCGGCGATGTGGAAAACGCCCGCGGTGGTGCGGCGGTCGGCCTTCGGGTTGTGCAGAATGCCGTTGGCCAAGCGGTGGCTGGAGAGGATCGGGGAAAGGTGGGTGTCGCGATCCGGCGGGAGCGAGAGCAGGCGCGCGAGGCCCCAACGATCGAGCGTGAAGCTCTGGCTGGGCAGGCGCACGGGCACGCCGGGCGGCATGGCGCTCTCGAGGTAGCGTTCGAGCCAGTCCTGGATGCGGCGGTCGGCCGGGGCGAGGTAGCTGCTGAGCAGCCGGTTCTTCTCGAGGTGGTTGGCGAGGAGCGCCTGCGCGATCTCCTGGAAGCCCGGATCGTCGCCGCTGGCGCTCGGCACGGAAAAGCCGAGGGCGGCCAGCTTGAGCTGGATGTAGCGGACGAGCTTTTGCTCGCTGGCGGAATCCTGGGAGGCCGGATCGAGGCCGATCGCGGCGAGGGAGGGCGGCAGGGCGTTCATGCGGGAGGTGGCGGAACGGGAGAAGGGAGCCGGATTGGGCGCCGCGCCGACCAGCGAGGCGCCGGCCGGTTTTGGCGAGTGGCAAGATTCCGGCGCGAAGAGGGAAGTGTCAAAAACGTTAGCGGCCCCATGAGCGGAAAGAATCGCGACGTCGTTGAACAGCGCCAGGCGACCCAGCCCCGCTCTAACGAAAGAAGAACGGTTCCGCGGAAAGCGGGTTGAGCGCCGCGAGCCCGCGCCCCAACGTCGGCTTTCCGCTTCGCCCCGCCCTCCCCCGAACAACCGCTTTCTCATGTCCTCCGCCTCCCCCGCCCCCGCCGACCAGCCGGCCAACGTCGGCATGTTCTCCGCCGTCGTCGGCGGCAAACGCCCCATCTTCTGGGTGCCCACGCTGTACCTGGCGATGGGCGTGCCCAACGCCACCGTGGGCCTGGTCTCCAAGATCATGTACAAGAATCTGGGGATCACCAACGAGGACATCGCGCTCTACACCGGCCTGATGTACCTGCCCTGGGTGCTGAAGCCGCTCTGGGCGCCGTTCATGGAACCCTACTTCTCGAAGCGGAAATGGGTGCTCGGCATGCAGTTCCTCATGGCGCTCACCATCGGCGCAGTGGCGTTCACCCTGCCGTTGCCGGAATTCTTCCGCCTCTCGCTGGCGCTCTTCTGGATCACGGGCTTCGCCTCCGGCACGCAGGACATCGCCGCGGACGCCGTGTACCTCACCACCCTCCCCCCGCGCCTGCAGGCGAAGTTCACCGGCATCCAGGGCATCTGCTGGAACGCCGGCAGCATCCTCGCCTCCGGACCGCTGGTGATGATGACCGGCATCATGCATCAACGCTACGGTTACGACTACGCCCACGCGTGGATGGTCGTCATGGCGGCACTGGCGGTGGTGATGGCCGGCCTGGGCTTCTGGCATCTGCGCCACCTGCCCGACGGCGAGCCGTCCTCGATGCACGGCGGCGGGCTGGCCGGTGCCTTCACGGCGCTGAAGGACTCGTGGATCTCGTTCTTTCAGAAGAAGAGCATCTGGCTGATGCTGATGGTCGTCTTCATCTACCGCTTCGGCGAGGGCTTCATCGAGAACTTCGGCCCGCTGTTCCTGATGGATGCGCGGGCCGTCGGTGGCCTCGGTTTCGACAACATCGCGATCGGCACCATCTACAACACCTACGGCACGATCGGTTTCCTCGCCGGCGCGCTGCTCGGCGGCTTCTTCTCGGCCAAGTTCACCCTGCGCCGCTCGTTCATCTTCCTCGCGATCGCCCTCAACGTGCCGCACGTGACCTACTATTTCCTCAGTCACGCCATGCCGGAGAACATGGTGCTGGTTTCGGTGGTGGTGATGATCGAGAAGTTCGGCTTCGGGTTCGGGTCGGTCGGCCACATGCTCTACATGATGCAGCAGATCGCGCCCGGACCGTTCAAGATGACGCACTACGCCTTCGCCACCGGCGTGATGGCGTTCACCAAGATGTGCACCGGCCCGCTGAGCAAGTACCTCTACCTCTTCACCGACAAGAGCTACCCGGACTTCTTCCTGTGGGTGCTCGTGTTCTCGATCCCGCCGATCATCTTCGCGTGGTTTGCGCCGTTCCCGCACACCGACCACGACAACGTGCAGGGCGGCCCCGCCGGGCACTGAGCGCGGCACAACGGTCATCGGGTTTTCCAGAGCGCACCGCGGTGCGCTCTTTTGGTTTCTCGCGCCGGCCACGGCCCTCGCCGCCGTCGCACGCGACCGGCTGGTAATGCTTCGCCGGTACGCGCTGTCGGTTTTGCCGTTGGCAGCTGCTCGGCCGCGGGCGAACTCGTGCGGCATCCCCGATGCACCCCGACACCCCTCCCGCCCCGGCCTCCGTCAATTGCGGCCTCGCGCCCTTCGCCCACGTCTCCGCTCTCGGCCTCGCCGCCGCACCCGGTGAGGCGGCGTTCGACCTCGTCCGACAGGAATTCGCGCTGCGGTCGCCCGCCCCACTCGGTGGCGCCGGCGATTCCGGGCTGCTGCTCTGGCGACGCCGGCGGGGCGGCTGTATCCTGCCGGCCCGCACCGCCCTCGCGGGCGGTGCGTCGGCAGGGCTCGTCGTGCGCGCCAGTCTCGATCCGTTCGCACCCGCACTCGCCCTCGTGCGCCAAGCCGGCGGGGCCACGCTGATTCGCGTGCGCCGTACCATGGGCGGAGAGCTTGAGGAGATCCATCTCGCCGATTGCTCGGCCGACATGCTTCAGCTGGAACAACACGGCGGCGAGGTGGTCGTCTCCGCCGCGCGGTTCGGCGAGGTCTTCACCCGGCACGCCTGCCGCGGGCTCACGTTCGGCCCGGAGGTCGTGTTCGGCCTCACGGCCGGCGACGGCGAAGCCCGTTTCTCCAACACCCGGCTCGTGCGCCCCGCCCCGGCCGGCTTCCGGCCGTACCATGACTACATCGGCAGCGAGCTCGAGCTGATCGACGCCACCACCGGCCACCGGAGCATCGTGCACCACGAGGCCGATTCGCTCCAGGCGCCGAACTGGACGCCCGACGGCGCCGCGCTGCTCTGCAACCGCAACGGCCGCATCTGGCGCTTCGACCTCGCCAGCCGCGCGATGGCGCTCGTCGACACCGGCGAGCAGGTGAAGAACAACAACGACCACGCGCTCTCGTTCGACGGCGCGCTGCTCGGCATCAGCAGCGGCGATGTCTCCCGCGTGTACACGCTGCCCGCGACCGGCGGCGCGCCGCGGCTGCTCACCCCCGAGGGTCCCTCCTACTTCCACAGCTGGTCTCCGGACGGCCGATACCTGATCTACACCGCCGGTCGCGGCGGCTGCGGCCCCGCCATGAACCTCTACCGCGTGCCCGCCGCCGGCGGTCCCGAGGCGCGGCTGGCCAACACGCCCGGCGCGCTCGACGACGGCAGCGAGTACGCGCCCGACGGCCGCTGGATCTACTTCAACTCCACCCGCACCGGCCGCATGCAGATCTGGCGCATGCGCCCCGACGGCTCCGGTCCGGAGCAGCTCACGTTCGACGACACCAACAACTGGTTCCCGCACGTGGCGCCCGACGGCAAATCCATCGTCTTCATCACCTACGGCCCGGAGATCGAACCGATGGACCATCCCTTCTACAAGCACGTGTACTTCCGCACGCTCCCGCTCGACGGCGGCACGCCGCGCGTGCTCGCCTACGTCTACGGCGGGCAGGGCTCGATGAACGTGAACTCCTGGGCGCCCGACAGCCGCCGCTTCGCGTTCGTGAGCAACTCGGACGTGCTCTGAAGCCCAACCGACGAACCTGCACCAGCAGCGATCCGCCACGGTCCCTTCAAGGCGACAACCGCTCGCGGCCCCACGTGCCGTCGGCCCCCCGCGTGTAGCGCAACCGGTCGTGCAACCGGCTCGGCCGGCCCTGCCAAAACTCGATCGCCGCCGGCACCACGCGATAGCCGCCCCAATACGGCGGCACCGGAACGACCTTGCCCTGGAACTCCGCCATGCGCGCCGCCACGCGCCGCTCCAGTTCCTCGCGCCCCGCGAGCACGCTGCTCTGGGCCGAGGCCCACGCGCCGACCTGGCTTCCCAGTGGCCGCGAGTGGAAATACGCCTCCGTTTCGGCGGCCGAGACCTTCTCGACCGCGCCGTTGACGATCACCTGCCGCTCGAGGTCGTGCCACGGGAACAGGAGCGAAGCGTGCGGATTGGCCGCGAGCTCGGCGCCCTTGCGGCTCTCGTAGTTGGTGAAAAAGACGAAGCCGCGCGCATCGGCGCCCTTGAGCAGCACCAGCCGCGACGACGGCCGCCCCGCGCCGTCCGCGGTGGCGACGACCATCGCGTTCGGCTCGCGGATACCGCCCCGCACCGCCTCCTCGAACCAGCGGTCCCAGAGCGGCCACGGGTCGCCGGCGGGCGCGTCGCCCTCGGCCAACCCGGCCAGCGCGTAGTCGCGCCGCATGTCCGCGAGGTTGAGACGCGCGCGCGAGTGCGAGAAAACCTTCCAGACCTGCAACGCGCCGGGCACGCCGAGCAGGTACGAGAGCAGTTTGGGTCGCTGGGCGGACATCGTGGTGCTTTCTGCAACGGCACAACCGGCCGCGCGAACGCAAAATCCTCACGCCCCGGCGCGCGTGAGCGCCGCGATCGCCCCGGCCCACCGCGGCCACGCCGCCGCCAGCTCGGCGCCCCGGCCGAGCTCGAAGTCGGCCTCGTCC
>JAEXPQ010000248.1 GCA_023446735.1 Verrucomicrobiota bacterium | reverse complement strand
TCACCGACCCGCGCCGCGAGCAACGCGCCGCCCTCGCCGAACTGCCCGAGGCCCTCGCCACCGTGTGCGCCGCCCCCGACTCCGCCGTGCGCTCCGTGGCTTTGCGCAACTGGCAGCAGCTCGTCGCCCTCGCGTGGGACACCGGCCACGCCGCCCCGTCGCCCGCACTGCTCGCCGCCGCGCTGCGCCGCGAACTCGTCGGCGCGAACGACGAACGCATCGCGGCCTGGGTTCGACTCTGGATCGAGGCCGATGCGCACCTCTACGGCCGCGCCCCGGCGCTGCCGTACGACTGGGCCGCCCGGGCCGCCGCCGCGCAGGCCACGGCGCGGTTGCGCCGCCAATCGCCCTTCGCGCTGCTGCGCCCGTCCAATCTTTGGCCGCTCGCCGCGCTCGCCCTGGCCTTGCTCGCCGGAGCGCCGCGGGCCGACGCCGCCGGAGCGCCGGAGGAGTTCTACAACCAGGCCGAGTTTGCCGCGGCCGAGAGCACCTGGCGTGCTGGACTGACCGTGACACCGGCCGACTGGTGCGTCCGCCACAACCTCGGTCTCGCCATCGCCCAGCAGGGACGCTGGTCCGAGGCGGCGGCGCAGTGGGGCACGGCCTTCCTCGCCGCCCCCCGCGATCCCTCGGTGCGCCGGCACCTCGCCCTCGGCCTCGAGCGGGCCGAGTTCACGCAGCCCGAGTTCTCCGCCCTGTCCGCCGGGACCGGATTGGCCGCGCTGGCCCGCCGCGCCTCGCCCGTCGAGTGGCAGCAGTGCGTCATCGGCGGCGCGTTCCTCATCGCGCTCGCGCTCGCCGCGGTGCTGCTCGGTCGGCATTTCCCGGCCCGCCGTTGGTTGCCCTGGGCGGCGGGCCTGGCCGCCCTGGCCGGCGTGCTGGCGCTCGCCACCGGTCTCGCCGCGCTGCGCACCTACGGTCCGCTCGCGCACCCGGACGCGGTGCTCATCTGGAAGGCGACGGATCTGCGCAGCGTGCCCACCGAGGCCGGCGAGCAGGAGACCGAGCCGCTCGCCGCCGGCACGATCGCCGTGTGGCGGAAGTCCTTCCTCGGTTGGGACCAACTGCTCTTCTCCAACGGCCAGACCGGCTGGACCCGTCGCGACAACCTCCAGCCGCTGTACCCGCGGAAGAACTAGCGAGCCCGCCCCCAGTCCGCCTACTTCCGTTCCTGCTCCTACTCCTGCTCCTGCTTCCGTACCATTCTTCCCGAGACGGATCGGAGGTCGGAAAAGATGACGAAGCGAACGCGCTCGGGCAGGAGAACCAGCCCGAGAACGAGCGCACCGCACATGCCATCGCCCATCGGCCAGTCCCCGCCGCCCCTCCTCTGCCGGCCGCTCCGCGCCGACGAAGTCGACGAGGCGTGTGCGCTGGCGCGGACGGTGTTCGACCGCTGCGTGGCGCCGGATCAGCCGGAGG
The DNA here is from genome assembly GCA_023446735.1 of Verrucomicrobiota bacterium. Taxonomy (GTDB): domain Bacteria; phylum Verrucomicrobiota; class Verrucomicrobiia; order Opitutales; family Opitutaceae; genus CAJCBL01. The sequence goes on along the minus strand of JAEXPQ010000248.1, from coordinate 4,364 downwards.
AGGGGCGCCGGATGTTCCACGCCTTCGCGCAGCCCGCCGCGCTGCTCCGGCGACACCGCAAGCGCTACGCGACCTGGGTGGCGGTGGCCGGTCCCGAGATCGTGGGCGTGCTGCACATCCACGCCGCCAATCACCTCTCACTGCTCTTCGTGGCGCCGGAACACCATGGGCGCGGTTGTGCCCGCGCCCTGCTACGCGCCGCGGCGGAGGCGCACGCCCTCGTGCCGCCGCTCACCGTCAACGCCAGTCCCGGCTCGGTCTCGTTCTACGCCAGGCTCGGTTTTGCGGCCACCGGTCCCGCCCGCTTCAAGGACGGGGTGCACCACCAGCCGATGCGCGGCGAGCGGCCGCTCTTCTGAGCGACACCATACAGGCACGGGACGAGTGTCGAGGGACGAGCGCCAAACGGACGGTGAGCTGATCCAGTGCGCTGGTTGGTTCGGCGTCTCGCTGGGCACTCCCGCTCTCGACGCTCGTCGTCTCGACCCTCGCCTGGCTGACTACGGCCGAGCAGCGGCCACGTTCACAGCAGCTTGAGCAGCGCCGAGAAATCCTCGTCGCCCCAGCCGCGCTCCTCGGCGTGTCGCAGCCGATCACGCACGAGCGCGGTCTGCGGCAGGGCGTTCTCGCCCGCGGTGGCGACCGCCAGCCGCAGGTCCTTGCCCATGTGCTTGACCGAGAACTGCGGGGCGAAATCGGCGGCGCGGAGCTTCGCCTCCTTCAACTTCACCAAGCCGGAGTTGGCCACGTTGCACCCGAGCACCTGGAAAAATGTATCGTCGGAGATGCCGGCGCTCCGGGCGAAGGTCAGCCCCTCGCACATCGCCTCCATCACGCCCGCGATTTGGAGATTCATCGCGAGCTTGAGCGTGCACGCCTGCGCGTTGGTACCGATGCGGAAGCGGAGCTCCGAGACATGCGCCAGCACCGGCTCGACCGCCGCCAGCAACGCCGGGGCGCCGCCAAGGAAAAACACCGTCTTGCGCGCCTCGGCCGCCGGCTTGCTGCCGGTGAACGGCGCCTCCACGTAGCCCGCGCCGGTCGCCTCGACCAGTTGCCGGAAACGCTCGCTGCTCGCCGGGTCGATCGTGCTCGACTGCACCACGGTCTTGCCCGGACCGAGCGCGGGCCTGATCGCCTCGATCACCCCGGCCACCGCCGGCGGATCCGCCACGACGATCTGCAGGACGTCGCCCGCGCGCGCGGCCGCCACAAGGTCCGGCTGCCAGCGCGGGGTGTCCGGCTTCGGCGAACGGTTCCACGCGGCGGCGAGCAGGCCGTCCGCCTCGTAGTTGCGCGCCCAGATGGCGCCGATGATGCCCAGACCGAAGACGGAGACTTTCATGATGGAGGAGGAATGAAGTTGAACGAAGGGGACACTTCCGGGAACGGCCCGCGCCCGCCCGGCCTCAAGGCCGCCGCCGCCGTTTGGCCGCCGGCTTCGGACCGGGCGCGAACAACCGCGCGAAGCCGCCGTAGGCGCGCAGCTCGTCGAGTTCGAAGGCGATCAGCTTCTCGCGCACCAGCGGCAGGGTCGCGAGCAGGCGCCGCGCGGCGGCGGCGTCCTTCGCCTCGAGCATCAGGACCGCCTCGCCCGCGGCGGTGAAATAGATCTCCCGCACCGCACCCGCCTGCTGGAGCTGCCAGACGCGTTCGGCCTCGGCGCGCAGCACCGCGGGCGTGAAGGCGGCATCGTCGGCCACGAGCGTACGGGACTTGGCGAGGATCTTCATGAGAGGAGGATGCGGGTTGGGCTCAGGCGAAGAGTTGGAGCAGCCGGCGGAAGAGATCGTCGACCTTGGCCTGATTGGCCCGGACCAGCTCGCGGAACGAATCGGGCGAGAGCTCCGTGCCGAGGATGCCGTTGGCGTAGTTGTCGACGATGCAGAGGCTGTTGTACCGCAGGCCGATCTCTCGGCACAGGTCGGCCTCGGCCGCGGCGGTCATGCCGACCACGTCGCCCCACTGGCGCAGGATGCGCACCTCGGCGCGGGTCTCGAAGCGCGGCCCGGGCGTCTGGATGTAGACCTTGCCCCGTGGTAACGGATACGGCAGCGCCGCGGCGATCTGTTCGATGCGGGTGTTGGCGATCTCCGGGCCCATCGCGCGCAGCTCGGTGTCGGAGAAGGTGAAGGGCCGGAAGCTCACGTAGTCGCCGCACGAGAGGATCGTGCCGGGCGGCAGGTCGAGCTGCAGCGAACCCACCGAGCTCAACGCCACGACCTCGTCGTAGCCGAGGTCGGCCAGCGCCTGGATGTTGGCCCGGTGGTTGATCGCGTGGGGCGGCAGGTAGGTGGGGCCGTGGCGGTTCAGCAGCACGAAATCCCCGTGCGTGCGCACGATCGCGCGACCGTGGACCGTCCCGACCTCGCGCGTCGACCACGCATCGAACAACGACGACTTGGCGATGCTGGTGCCACTGAGAAAGGCGATTTTCATGCCGCGAAATTGCGGCCCCGGCTCCGCCCGGGCAACGCCGGAGATGCGAGTCGCCGCCCGACTGGAACCCGCGTCCGCCGAAGCGGTCCGCCCACGGTCATCGCCTGTTCCCGCCATGCCCCCGAAGCGAAGCGCGCCCCCACCGTCCTGCGCCCCCCTCGATCGCGAGAGCCCCCGCGGCGCTGCGGTCCGCGCGCCGCCTGTCCTGTCGCCGCCGTTGCCCCGCCCCCCCCCGAAGCCCGCCGGCCGACCGCCCGAAAAACGGGCAATCCCGCCTCTTGCCAAACGCGGGCGAATCGTAAATCTCCGTCCCTTTCCCTTTTCGCGATGAGTGTCGCTCGCGCAGTCCGCAAACCAACAGTAGCCTCCCGGCCCGCCGCCAAACCGGCGGCCAAGCCCGCCGCCAAGACGGTCGCCAAACCGGCCGCCAAGGCGGTCGTGCCCGTCGTGGTGACTGCGCCCCCGCCTCCCCCGCCCGCGCCTGCCGGCACCACGCCCGCCGAGATCGAGTTCTGGGATTTTCGCTACCGGACGAACCGCACCCCGTGGGACGCGGGGCGCGCCCCGGTCGGCCTACTGCAGTGGATCGAGCGCAACCCGCCGCGCCGCCGCCACATCCTTATCCCCGGCTGCGGTCGCGGCCACGAGATCTTCTCCTTCTCCGGCGCCGGCTGGAACACCACGGCCATCGATGTGAGCCCCGCCGCGATCGAGAAGGTCAAGCGGCGCGCCAACCGCGCCCTCGCCAAGCAGATCCATTGCGCGGACTTCTTCACGCATCCCTTCAACACGCCGCAGTTCGATGTGATCTACCAGCGCGTGTTCCTCAACGCCCTGCCGCCGGCCCGCTGGACCGAGTTCGTCGCCCGCGTCGCCGCGCTCCTCAAGCCGGGCGGCCTGCTGCTCGGCTCCTTCCTGTTCGGCGAACGCGGCACCGAGCCGCCCCACGGCCTGGCCGACGGCGAGGACCGCCGCCTCTTCGAGGCGCGTTTCATGCTCGTCGAGGAGGCGCCCATCACCGACTCCGTGCCCGCCTTCGAGGGCCGCGAGCGCTGGCAGGTCTGGCAGAAACGCTGAACGCCGCGGCCCGGCGCCGGCGCGCCCCTCTCGCGCAGGCTCCCGCCGCGCGGTCCCCCGCGAAACACGCTCGCCAACCCGACCGACTCCACCACCCTTCCGCCCATGCACTTCGAGCAACTTCAGCCCGGCCTCAACGTCCCGCCCGCTCCGCACCTCGACGACGATGACGACGACGAGTGCGAATGCGAAGGCAAGTCGGCCAAACAGCCCACCCCGATCGGCACGCTCATCCAGCGCCGCTTCCTCGACCAGCGGAAGATCTTCCTCTGGGGCGCCGTGACCGACGAGACCGCCAAGGACCTCACCGAGAAGTTGCTCTATCTCGAGGCCGTCGGCCCGGGCAAAGAGATCACGTTCTACATGAACACCCCGGGCGGCTCGATCACCGCCGGCATGGCCGTGTACGACACGATGCAGCTGATCACCTCCCCGATCACCGTCGTCGTCACCGGCATGGCCGCCTCGATGGGCTCGATCCTGCTCAGCGGCGCCAAGAAGGGCCGCCGCCTGATCTACCCGCACGCCCGCGTCCTCATTCATCAGCCGCTCATCACCGGCCGCATGATCGGCCCGGCCGTCGACATCAACATCCAGGCGCGCGAGATGGAGAAGCTGCGCGAGGAGCTGAACCAGATCCTCGCCAAGGCCTCGGGCCAGCCGCTCGAGAAGGTCATGCGGGACACCGACCGCGACTTCTACCTCAACGCCCAGGAGTCGATCGAGTACGGCCTCGCCGACAAGATCGTCGACAAGGTCTGAGCGGACCCCTGTCACCCCGTTTTCCCCGAAGGCCGGCGCGTTGCGCCGGCCTTCGCGGTTTGCGGGGTCAGCGCGGCCCCGCGCGC
>JAEXPQ010000240.1 GCA_023446735.1 Verrucomicrobiota bacterium | reverse complement strand
GAGTACGCCCACCTCGGCCTCCCGATCGCGCTCGTCGCGCCGCCCGCGACCGCCATCGCCGTCTGGGCGCGCCACCGCGGCCTGCCCGCGGTCTTCGCGCCTGCCGAGCACTCCGGCCTCGCCGCCTGGGCCGCCGGCCTGCGCGACGCGCCGACCTGGGAACGCCAAACGACGGCATGGCGCCTGCTCGCCGGGAGCGACTGGTCTCCGGCCGCTCTCCACGCCCGCCTCTCCGAGAACCTCCTGCTGTCAGCCTCGCGATGATCCCGCTCCTTGTCACCTCCGCGTATCCGGCGACCGCGAACACATTCGCCGCCACCCGCGCGCGCGCCGCGCTCGCCGCGGGCGAGATCCCGGGTTTCACCGCCACCACCGATCCCGCCGTCGCCCAAGCGATCCTCTTCTTCGAGCATCATCCGGACTCCGACCCGTTCTTCCTCTCGGTGCTGCGCCACCCCCTCGTGCGCCGCTACCCGCGCAAGTGCCTCCTCTCCCACGACGCCGACTTCGTCGTCCCAGCGATGTCGGGCTTCTATCCATCGCTCACTCGCGACCAGTTCCGCACCGACCGCTTCGAGTCCTGGGTCTACCTCAACCAGCAGTGTCCCAACCCCGAGATTCGTTTCGTCCCCGCCACCGGCCACGAGCGGCACCTCTTCTCGTTCGTGGGCGCCGTGCGAACCCATCCGGTACGGAGCCGTCTCATGGCACTTCCCGGACCGGGCGCCTATCTCGAGGACACCTCCGGCGCCAACGCCTGGCAGCTCACCGACTCCCAGCGCCACATCCACCACCTCCAGTACGCGCGACGGCTCGCCGACTCGCTCTTCGTGCTGTGCCCGCGGGGCGTCGGCCCCAATTCGTATCGGGTCGGCGAAGCCATGCAGACCGGTCGCGTGCCGGTCATCATCTCGGACGAATTCCCGCCCCCGCCGGCGCTGCCGTGGGCCGACTTCGCCGTCTTCGTCGCCGAGGCCGAGGTCGAGTCCATTCCCCAGCGCCTCGCCGCGATGACCTCCCGCGCGGTCGCCATGGGCAACGTCGCCCGGGCCGTTTGGGAGCGCCACTACCGTTGGCCCAGCGGCTTCGCGCAACTGTGCGCACAGGTGCCGCGCCTGGTGGCCGCAGGTCCGACCCGGTTCCCCTTCCTCCGTGCCTTGAGTCTGGTGTGCCGATCCAGCGGCTACGCCCGCCTTTTCGTCCGCAGTCTCCGCGCCCGGCGCGCCGTCCAATGAAAACCTCCGTCGTCGTCAGCGCGTATCGCCGCCCCGATCTCGTCCCCGCGGTCCTGTCCCGGATCGCCCGCCAACTCGTGCGGCCCGACGAAGTGTTCTATGCGGAGGACGGTCGCGACCCCGCGATGGCCGCCGCCCTCCGCACGGCCGCCGAGCGCCTGCAACTGCCGGTTCGCCATATCCGCCAGCCGAACCCGGGACCGCGCAAGCCGACCGCCGTCAATCGCGCGGTGCGCCACACCACGGGCGACCGTCTCCTGTTCCTCGACCAAGACTGTTTGCCCAACCGTTTCTGGCTCGCCTGCCACCGCTTGCTCGGCCGCCCCGGCGTCGTCCTGCAAGGCTGGCGAGTGCACGTCCGCCCGCGCGGCGTCCCCGCCTTTCTGAGCCATCCGTTCCCGGTGGCCCACGCACTGGCCCGCGGCGAGCTCTACCCGAGGCATCGCCTGCTCCCGTCCTGCTCGACCCCGCCGGCCGAGCTGGAGCGCTACGAGGTGCTCGGCTGCAACCTCTCGCTCGAACGCTCCACCTTCCTCGCGGTCGGCGGCTACGACGAGTTCTACTGCGGCTGGGGCTACGAGGACACCGACCTTGTGATCCGGCTCCGCAACCAGGGCCACCGCTACCGCGTGGCGGGAGGCCCGATCGTCGTCTTCCACCTCGACCATCCATTGCAACCGCGCGTGGGCGTCGAGTCCCGCAAGGACGCCTGCCGACAGCGCCGCGAAGCCGGGACCGTGCGCCCCGTCTCCGGTCTGCGCGCCGAGCCGCTCGCCCCCGCCGCGCCCGGCGCCTCCGCCTGCTACACCGCGTTCGACTACGCCGACTAGTTCCTCTCCGGTAATGCCCACGTCCCGCCATCACCTCCCGGTCCCCCTCGTCCTCGTCGGCTGCGGCGCCGTCTCGCGTCTCTTCTACGTGCCGGCGCTGCGCGAACTCGCGCGGCTCGGCCGGTTGCACGTCGTCGCCGTGGTCGATCCCGCGCCCGCGGCCCGCACCCAGCTCGCCGCCGAGCTCGGCGCGCAGGCCTGCGCCGATCTTCCCGCCGCGCTCACCCTCGGCGCCGAGCTGGCCGTGCTCGCCACGCCCCCGCGTTTTCACCGCGGGCAGGCGGAGGCCGCCTTCGCCGCAGGCCTCGATGTCCTTTGCGAAAAGCCGCTCGCCCCCACCGCCGCCGACGCCGACGCGATGGTCGCGGCCGCCGCCGGCGCCGGTCGACTCCTCGCCGCCGGCCACTACAAGCGCTTCATGCCGGCCCACCGCGCGCTCCGACACATGATCGAACGGGAGACCTTCGGTGCACTGCGCGCCGTCGAGATCGCCGAGGGCGGCAAGTTCGCCTGGCCCGCCGCCACCGACTCCTTCTTCCGCCGCGAACAAACTCCCGGGGGCGTGCTCCTCGACATCGGTGTCCACGTCCTGGATCTACTCCTCTGGTGGCTCGGCGAACCGACGACGTTCACCTATGCCGACGACGCGCGCGACGGCCTCGAGGCCAACTGCCTGCTCACCGCCGCCTACGCCTCCGGCGCCACCGCCCGGGTGCGTCTGAGCCGCGACTGGAAGACACCCAACACCTACGTCTTCCGTTTCGACCGCGCCACCATCCACAGCCGCGTCAACGCCAGCAACCAGCTCGAGCTCACCTTCGACGGTCTGCCCATGACCTTCGCCGCCGAACTCCGCGACCCGCTCCCGCCCCACGCCGCGCCGCCCTCCGCCGCGCTCGAGACCAACCCGCAGGCCTTCGTCGCCCAGCTCGCCGATGTCTGCGCCGCGGTACGCGAGCGCCGCGCCCCCTTCGTCACCGGCGCCTCCGCCACGGCCGCCGTACGCTGGATCGAGGCGTGCTACACCCGGCGGTCCGTTCTCCCCGAGCCCTGGCAAGCCCCCGCCGCCGATGTCCAAGCCTGAATCCCCCGACCGGTTCCCCCGGCTCGACGTCCTCCGCGGTCTCGCGATCGCCGCGGTGGTGATGCACCACTATCTCATGACACTCGTGCCGCTGGGTGTCCCGACCGAGCTCGCACCGGCACTGGGGCCGGTCAACGCCTGGTTCTTCGTCCCGCACGAGCTCGGCTACCTCGGCGTGAAGCTGTTCTTCGTCATCTCCGGCTTCTGCATCCACAACTCCTTCCTCGGCTGGAGCCGGCGCACCGCCGCCCCCACCGTGCGTGCCTTCCTGCCGCACTACCTCAACCGGCGGTTCTGGCGCATCTACCCGCCTTTCGCCGTCGCGCTCCTCCTCGCCTTCGCGATCAACTACTGGCCGGAGTTCGACCTGCGCGCGCTCCGGCACCTCGCCTTCGGCGCCTCGCTGCTCCAGACCCTGTCCGAGCCGTTCTACTACAACATCAACCCGGCCTTCTGGTCCATCGCCGCCGAGTGGCAGCTCTATCTGCTCTATCCGGCCATCCTCTGGCTCAACCGCCGAGTGGGCCCGGGCACGACCATGCTCCTCGTCGCGGCCACCGCCGCCTTCTGGCGCTTCGGCCTGCCCCACCTCCCCTCGAACTGGACGGTGCTCCACCTGCCCTTCCGGTGGTGGTTCGAATGGGGCCTCGGCTTCTGGATCGCCGAGCTGCTCGCCCGCGGCCGGGTTGCCATTCCGCAGGCACGCCTAGCCACCGCCGTCCTCCTCCCGCTCACCGTCGGTGCGCTGTTGCTCGGCGGCCACTGGAGCAACCTCGCGTGGCTCGCCGGACCGCTCGCGTTCGCCGCCGCGCTCCAGGTCGCCTGCGCCGACCCCCGTCCCCTCGGACCGGTCGAACGCCTGCTCGGCGTGCTGGGCTTGAGCAGTTTCTCGCTCTACTTGTTCCACAATCCGCTGCTCTGGGGTCTGCGTGCGCTGCTCGCGCCCCACCTCGGCGTCATCCCGCCCTGGATGCTCTGGACCGTCGTCTTCCTCCTGACATTCGCCGTGCTCCAGGCGATCGCCTGGGTGCTGTACCGCGGCCTTGAGCTGCCGGCCGTTGCCGCCGGCAAACACCTCGAACGCCGTTTCGGCCCCGGCGCCGTTTCCGCGACAGCCTGATCCTGCCCATGTCGAACCCTCCCGCCCCCTCCGCCGCCCCGCCCGCCCTGGCCGTCATCGGCGCCAGCGGCTTCGTCGGCCTGCGCGCGGTCGAACTCCTCTCCGCCCGCGCCGACCTGGCCGTACGACCGGTCGTGCGCGCCGCCAGCAGCCTCGCCGTGCTCGCCCGGCAGCGGCTCGACTGGCGCATCGCCGACTTCCTCACGGTCGACCCACTGGCCGCCGCGCTCCGGGGCTGCCCGGTCTGCGTCCACGCCGCGATCGGGGACGCCGGCCAGATCGTGCGGATGGCCGAGGTCGCCTACCGCGCCTGCGCGGCCGGCGGGGTTCGGCGCCTCGTCTGGCTCAGCAGCGCTTCGGTGCACGGCCAGAATTGCGCTCCGGGCACGGACGAGTCCACGCCACTGCACACGCACCATCCCCTCGTCTACAACAACGCCAAGGTCCGCGCGGAGGTCCGCCTCCTCCAGCTCGCGCGCGACGGTCGCGTCGAGGTCGTCTTGCTCCGGCCGGGCGTCGTGTTCGGTCCGCGGTCCCGCTGGATCGCCGACGCCGCCGCCGATCTCCTTGCCGGCCGTGCCGCCTGGATCGACGACGGCGCGGGCGTGTGCAATTCGATCTACATCGACAACCTCGTCGAGGCGATCCGCCTGGCTGCCATCGTTCCCGCCGCCGCGGGCGGCACCTTCCTCGTCGGCGATGCCGAAACCGTCACGTGGGCCGACTTTCTCCTCCCGATCGCGCAGCACCTCGGGCTCGACCGCTCGGCGTTCCAGGCCGTTCCACCGCCGCGCATCGTGCCGGAGCGCGAGAGCCGGCTCACCGCCCTCACCCTCTCGCCCGCCTACGCCGCGCTGGCCCGGCGAGTGCCCGACCGCGCCAAACGTCTCGCCAAGGCGCTGGCAACCGCCTGGCCCGCGCCGCCCCGCAAGCCGGATCCGTGGACTCTCCGCTCCTGCCATCCGACCCCGCGGCTCACCCCCGAGCTCGCCCTCCTCCAGCAATGCCGCTGGCGGCTGCCACACACGCGCGCCACCCAGATTCTCGGATACCACCCCCCCGTACCGTTCACCGAAGGCCTCCGCCGCAGCCTCGCCTGGCTCGAGTTCGCCGAGCTCGCGGCTCCTCCATCATGCCCAACTCGGTCAGCGTCCTGATCGCGGCCTACCACGCGGCCGCCTTCCTCCCGGAGGCCCTCGACGCCCTCCGCGCCCAGACCCATCGCACGTGGGAGCTCATCGTCGTCGAGGACGGCTCCCGCGACGGCACCGAACGCCTCGTGCTCGATTTCGCCGCCGAGGTCGACCAGCCGGTGCGTTACGAAAACCTCGGCACCAACCGCGGCGTCGCCGCCGCCCGCAACCGGCTGCTCGCTCTGGCCGAGGGCGACATCGTCGCGTTCCTCGACGCCGACGATGTCTGGTCGCCGTCCCATCTCGCCTCCCTCGTCGCGGCCCTCGCCCACGGCGCCGCCGTCGCGTTCTCCGGCATCGAACTCTGGGATGGATTCGCCCACCGCAGCCTCGGCACCTACCAACCGCACCACGATCTCGTGGCGCGCCCCCGCCCCGGACTGTTTCTGCGCTCGTTCATCCAGACTTCGTCCTGCGTGGCCCTCCCGCGGCGGACCGTCGCCCGGACCGGCGCCTTCGATCCGACCCTGCGCATCGGCGAGGACCGCGACTATTGGTTCCGCGCCCTCGCGGACGACGGCGTCCTCGCCTGCACCGGCGCGAACACCTGCCGCTACACCAAGCATCCCGGCAGCAGCATGACCAGGACCCTACGTGTCGCGGAAGACACGGTCCGTTTCTACGAGAAGCATGCCGGGGCGACGGACGTTCCCGGCTCTCTTCGCCGTCGCATGCTGGCCGACGCCCGACTGACGCTCGCCCGACTTCTCTTCCGCGAGGACCCCCTCGCCGCGCGGCAGCTCGGCTGGCGCGCCTGGCGCTCCGCCCCGAGCCGCCTTCACCTGCTCGCCTGGTGCCTCTACGCGAGCGTTCAACGCCGCGGCCCGCGATGAAACTCCACTACTTCTCGGCGGTTCCGAACTTCGGAGACGCCCTCAACCCGTGGCTGTGGCCCCAACTCATCGGAGATCTGCTCGATGCCGACGAAAGCCGCCTGTTCGTCGGGATCGGCTCGATCCTGAACCCGCGCGTTCCTCGCGCCTCCTCGTATCACGTCTTTGGCTCCGGATGCGGTTACGGCCCGATTCCCCTCGTCGATCACCGCTGGCGCTTCCACGCCGTCCGGGGGCCACTGTCCGCCCGGGCCCTTGCGCTCCCCGCCGACGCCGCCGTGACGGATGCCGCCTATCTCCTCCGCACCGTTCCGCTGCCCGCGCCACGCCCCGGCGCACCGATCGGCTACATGCCCCATTTCGAAGCCATGCCCCGGGTCCCCTGGCGCCAACTTGTCGAAGGCCTCGGCTTACGGTTCATCGATCCGGTCGCCCCCGTCCCGGAGGTGATCGCGGAGATCCGCGGCTGCTCGAACGTGCTCGCCGAGGCGATGCACGGCGCGATCGTGGCCGATGCCTGCGGCGTCCCCTGGATCCCAGTGGCAACCGGCCGACATGTGGCGGACTTCAAGTGGCGTGACTGGTTGGCGACGGTCGACCTCGAATACCGGCCCCGGCGCCTCGCGCGGCTGTACCGGATCGCCCCGCACCGCCCGGGCGAGGGACGCGGTGCCGCCCTCCTCCGTCGCTTCCTCAATGCCAGTGCCCTCTCGCTGCAATGCGTCCCTCTGAAACGCAACCTGTCCCAGCTTGTGTCCGCCATTCGGAGCGGGCGGACGCCTTTGCAGCTGAGCACCGAGAACCTCCGAGAACGCCGCACCACGGAACTCCGGCGCCGGCTTGAGCAGATGCGCCTGGAGATCAACACTGGGCTTCCGGAGCCGGCCCCCACGCGGAGCCCATGATCCTCATCGACCAACCCTGTGTCGGTGAACGCGACGGCCGCGCGATCCTGTCCGCCTCGTTCACCAGCGACACCGCCAACGGCACGCTCTGGTTCGCCGTCGACGCCGCCCTCGGCCGCCACTTCGATTCGGCGGCGATCGATCCGTTCGTCGTCGCGTTGCTGCCGCTCTCGCTCCGCACCGGCGAGGCGATCCAGGCGGCCGGAACACTCTCCGCCCGACTACTTTTCGATCTCACCACCCAGCTCGGCCCCTTGGTCGGACAACTTGGAATCGGGGTTCCGTTCGCACGAATCACCGCCGCCCGCGCCGTCGAGTACCCCACCGCCGCACCCGGAGCCGCGGTCGCCACCGGCTTCTCCGGGGGCATCGACTCCTTCTGCATCCTCTCCGATCACCTCGGGGACGCTGCGCCTTTGGGCCACCGGGTCACGCATCTGGTCTGCAACAACGTGGGCGCGTTCGGACACGACGGCACTGCGACATTCCACGCCCGGCTCCCCCTCCTGCACGAGACCGCGCGGGAACTCGGCCTCTCGCTGCTCGCCGTCGACTCGAACCTCGCCGAGGTCCTCGGCCTGCCCTCGTTCCCGCGGGACCACGAGTTCCGCAACGTCGCGGCCGTCCTCGCGTTGCAGTCGTTGGTCGGCACCTACCTCTATGCCTCCGCCTACCGCTTCGCCGACTGTTTCGAGCGCCGGTCCGACATCTGTTTCGCCCACTGGGATCCCCTGATCCTGCCGCTTCTCTCGACCGAACGCCTCCGCGTCGTCCCGGTCGGTAGCCAGTATTCGCGCGTCGAAAAGACGGCGCGCATCGCCTCCTTCCGCCCCGCCCACCGCCACCTCAATGTCTGCGTCCGCGACAGGAGCGTCCGCAACTGCTCCACCTGCTGGAAATGTGTCCGTACCATGCTGACACTCGAGTTGCTTGGCCGCCTGCAGGACTTTCACGAGGTGTTCGACCTGCAAGTCTACGCCCGGGTGCGCTCCCATTTCATCGTCGAGATGCTGCGCAGCGAGGACCCGCTCTGGCGCGAAATCTGCGCCCTCGCCCGCGCCCGCCACTACCGCGTTCCTCCAGTGCTGCGCCTGGCCGCCATCATGCCGCCCGCCGTGCTGCGAACGGCCCGTCGGACCCTCCCGCGCGGCTTCAAGCAGGCGATCGCTCGTCGCTGAGAATCCCGCCATGCCGCTCACCCGCCCGCGCGACCTGCTGCGCCGTCTTCTGGAAGTCGAGGACTTCCCGTGGTTGGCCCCACTTCCGCCGTGGAGCGATGCGCGGGACCGGCAGGTGCATCGCGTTCGCCGAACCGCGCGCCGCCTGTTGCGCCGGCGGACGGTGCGGCTCAACGGCTGGCCCCGCACCCTCGCCGTCGCCGCGCTCTGGCCCGCGATCGCGCTGGGCCGCGCCGCACGCACGGTCCACCAAGGCCGCTGCCATCGGCGCTCCCCGCTGGGTTCGCTACTCGACCTGTTCTGGCTGCAGCTCGCCTACAACCAGCCGATCGACCACCTCGACATCCTGGGCATCGCCGATCGCGCTCAACGCCGGGCGGTGCGCCGCTTCGTCAACGACCTCGAGAACACGACGCTGCTCATGGCCCTCAACCGCGCCTCCGCGTCACGCGAGATCGGCGACAAGCGCGCCTTCGCCGCGCACTGCGCGCGCCATGACCTGCCGACGGTCCCGGTGCTTGCCGCCGGCCACGGGCCGGATCTGGAACTGCTCGCCGACTGGCCCGCCTGCGACCTTTTCGCCAAGCCCACCGACCAGTGGGGTGGCCATGGGGCGTGTATCCTGCGCCGTCAGGCCGCCACCGGCGCTTGGCAGGCCGACGACGGTCGCGCCGTCCGGCCCGCGACCTTGGCCGGATTCGCCGGCGGACGTTTCCCCGACCAGCCCTGGATTCTGCAGCCCCGGGTGCGCAACTGCGCGGAACTCGGCGACCTCGCCCCCGAGGACGCCTCACTGGCGACGGTGCGCGTGGTCACGCTCCGCCCCACGCCCGGTGGACCAGCGCACATCCTCTGCGGTTTCATGAAGTTTCCGTTACGCGGCAAGGTGGTCGACAACCTCTCGGCTGGCGGCATCGGCGCCGACTTCGACCCGTCCACCGGAATTCTCGGTCACGCTCGCTCCTGCGCGTGGAACGGCCCTCGCCTCTTTTTTCACCCCGAAACTGGCGGCCGGATCGAAGGGCGCCGGGTCCCCTGCTGGGCCGAGGTCGTCTCCCTCGCGCTGCGCGCCCACGGAACGATCCCGGACCTCGACTCCATCGGTTGGGACATCGCCCTCGCCGAGGGTGGTCCGATCCTGATCGAGGCCAACCTGCACTGGGGCGTGCCGGTCACCACGCGACTGGGCGACACGGCCTACGTCGAGTTCTTCCTCCGGCCCGAGGTCGTGAGCCGGGTCGTCTCCTGACCCCGATTTCCCGTCCATGTCCGCACCGCTCGTCAGCATCTGCATCCCGGCCTACAAGGCCGAGACGTTCCTCGCCGAGACGCTCGCCTCCGTGCGCGCCCAGGTCTTCCCGGACTGGGAGGTCATCGTGACCGAGGACGGCTCCCGCGACCGCACCGAGGAGATCGTCCGCGCGTTCGCGGCCACCGTGTCGCAATGTGTTCGTTACACTCGCCACGACCCCAACCGCGGCCTGCCGGCCACTCGCAACGCCGGCTTCACCGCTGCCCGCGGCGCTTGGATCGCGCCGCTCGACAGCGACGACCTCTGGGCGCCCGACCACCTCGCGCGGTGCCTGGCCGCAGCGCCGGCGACTGGCCCCGCGTTGGTCTTCGGCGGCAGTTCCATCTTCGACTCCGCCACCGGTGCGGAGGTCGGTCGCCGCCTCCCGCCGCCGGACACCGAAGATCTGGCCGGCGCACTCCTCGACGGCCGGCTCGTGATCCAGCCGGCCGCGGCCTTCTTCAACCGCGCAACCCTGGAACGGGTCGGCGGCTTCGACTCGCGTTTTCCCATCTGCAACGACTTCGACTACTGGCTACGCTGCTGCCGCGCCGGCGTGATCCCCCGCTACAACGGCGCGATCACCCTGCGCTACCGCAAGCACCCCGGCGCCATGTCGAACAAGAGCGCCGCCCTCATCGCCGACTCCGCCCGCGTCCTCCTCGCCAACACCGAGGGCTTTCCCGGGCGCTCGCCCGGAGAGGTCCGCCGGGCCGCCCGCCGCCGCTTTCTCGACGCCGCCCGGATCCTCCGAGCCTCCGCCCCCTTCACGGCGCTCCGGCTCCTCGCGGCCGCCGCACGCACCTGGGCCTGACACCATCACAAGGCACCGCTCCCCATGCCCGTCGCCTTCCACCTGCTTGCCCACAAGGACCCGGTCCAACTCGGTCGGCTCCTCGACGCCCTCTGGGCGCCGGAGAACGTCTTCGTGGTTCACTACGACCGTCGCCGGCCCAAGGCCGAGCATCGCGCGGTCGCCGCCCTGGCGGCAGGGCGGCCCAACATCGTCATCCAAACTCCGACCGCGGTGCTCTGGGGCCGCTACAGTCTGATCCGCGCCCAGTTGGTCGGGCTCGAGTTGGCCCTGCGCCATCCCCTGCCCTGGACGCATTGGGTGAACCTCAGCGGGCAATGCTTCCCGCTCCGCACTCCAGGCGAAATCGCCTCTCGCCTCGCCGCTGTCCCCACCACGAGCTTCGTCCGCTCCTTCGATCCGCTCGGCCCCGGCTCGGATTGGCCCGACGCCTCCACTCGTCTCGCCCGACGCCGACTAGACAGCCCAACGCTCGAATGGTGGCTGCGCCTGCCCGGCCTGGGGCGACGCCTGCGCCGCTTCTTCGGGGGCGCCAGCGCGATTCCGTCGTTGCCGCTTCGTTCGCCCCGCCCCACCCCGTGGTTCCGCTGGTATGGCGGCGACAACTGGGTCGTGCTCTCGCGCACGGCGGCCACCCGCCTCGTCTCCCCCGAAGGCCGCGCCATCACCGAGTGGTTGCGGACCACGGCCTTCCCCGAGGAAAGCGTCTTCCAGAGCGTGGTGCGCAACGCCCCCGACGTCGGCACGATCGAGAACACGCACCTGCGCCACATCAACTGGCGCGACGGCCAGGCCAGTCCGCAAACCTTCCGCGCGGCCGATCTCCCGCGCCTGCGCGCCGCGGCCGATCACGGGGCGCTGTTCGCCCGCAAATTCGACCCGTCGGTCGACTCGGCGGTTCTTTCCGCTCTACCGTTTCCTCCGCGGCCTTAGGCCACCAAGCTCCCCCAAATCGCTCGCCCTCTCGGCTCCGCCTCTCCGCTCACCATTCCATGCGCTCCGTCGTCTTCACGCTCCTCGAAGGCCACTACCACCTCGGCGCCGCCGCGCTGTTCAACTCCCTCCACGCCTTCGGCTACCGCGGCAAGTGCATCATCGGCCATCGCGGCCCGCCGCCGCCGTGGTGCAACGCCCGCAGCCCTGAAGGACGGCCGCGCTGGGACGGCCCCGAGGGCCTCCATGTCGAGTGCGTCGAGACCGACACCGACTGGCACCTCACCAACCACAAGCCCGCCTTCTTCCTGCGACTTTGGCGGGAAATCGTGCCGGAGGCCGAACGTCTCTACTACTTCGATCCCGACATCGTCCTGAAACGCGAGTGGAACTACTTCGAGGACTGGGTCGATTGCGGCGTGGCCCTCGTGCAGGACGTCAACCCGCAGATGCCGGCCGACCATCCCGTCCGCCAAGCCTGGGCGCGGTTCCTGCGCGGCGCCGGTTTCCCGCCCATCCATTCCCGGGACGCCTACTACAACGGCGGCTTCGTCGGCCTCCATCGCCGCGACGCCGCCTTCGCCGAGCTCTGGCACCGCCTGATCGACGCGGGCCAGTCCGCCGGCTTCACGCCCAAGACCGCCTCGCAGCGGATGAAGCAGTATCCTTACTTCCGTTTCGCCGACCAGGATTTCCTCGCCATGACCACGATGGTCTCGCCCGTCGCGCTGAGCACCGTCGGCCCCAACGGCATGGACTTCTTCCCCGGCGGCACCCAACTCTCCCACGCGATGGGCCGGCCGAAACCGTGGCTGCGCTTCTACCTCGGTCGCGCGCTCGCCGGCATCCCGCTGGCCAACTCCGATCGCCTCTTCTGGGCCCACGCCGCCGGCCCGATCCCCGCCTTTCCCGCCGCCCGCGTGCGCTGGAAGAAGATCGATCTCGCCCTCGCCGCGTTCCTCAACCGCTTCTACCGCCGCGCGTAGCGGCACCGCGCTCCGGTTCAGGGTTCAGGGTTCCGAGTTCAGTGTTCAGAGTTCAAGGTTCGGTGTTCGAAGTTCGCGCTTCCTCCACTCTCCCACATTTCCCTTTTCCGTCTCCACTCTCCGGATTCACCACCATGCCCAGCGTCATCACCACCCTCTACGAAGGCAGCTACCACTACGGCGTCGCCGCCCTGGCGAATTCGCTCGCCCGCAACGGTTTCTCCGGCCGCCTCTGGACCGCCTACCGCGGCGAGGTCCCGTTCTGGGCCCGTGCCGCCGCCCCCGCCGCCGACGGCACCCGCCGCGTCGCCGCCGGCTCCGTCGAGATCGTGCTCTTCCCGCACCCGACCGACCTCCACTTCGCCCACTACAAGCCCTGGTGGATGCTTGAGGTGCTCGACACCCACGAACCCGCCGCCGACGCCGTCCACTACTTCGACCCCGACATCGTCGTCTGCACCCGCTGGAGCTACTACGAGGAGTGGGCCGGCTACGGCGTCGCTCTGTGCGAGGACAACCACTACCATGTCGGCCCCGACCATCCGCTGCGCCACGCCTGGACCGCGTTTGCCCGGGAGCGTAACCGGCCCGTCGTGCACACGCTCAGCCGCTTCTGCAACAGCGGTTACCTCGGCGTGCAGCGCGCCCACCGTTCGTTCCTCGTCGACTGGGCCGACCTCGTGAAGGCCGTCGAACCCGAGAGCGGCAGCCTCAAGGCCTGGCGCAGCCTCGACCGCACGCACCGGTTCTGGAGCGCCAACCAGGACACCATGAACCTCGCCGCGATGATCACGCCCCACCCGGTGGCGATCTACGGCCCCAACGGCATGGACTTCGTCCCCAGCCCGGGCCGCCCGATGATGAGCCACGCCGTCGACAAGCCGAAGCCGTGGGCCAAACGCTACCTGCGCGCCGCGTTTCTCGGGCAGGCGCCCACCCGACCCGACCGCTGGTTCTGGGAATACGCCGATGGCCCGCTCCCGCTCTTTCCCGCCGCCACCGTCCGCGCCCGCCGCCGCGCCATCAAGCTCGCCGCCCTCGTCGGCCGTTTCTACCGCCGCGGGTAGCGCCGCGACGCGGCGCGGTTTCGGGTTCCGGGTTCAGAGTTCAGGGTTCAGGGAAGCGGATGCGTCTCGCGTCTGATCCTTTCCCCTTCCTCGTTCTCGTTCTCCTACTCGTTCTCGTTCTCTCGTCCGTCTGCTTCGATCCGCATCCGCGCCAATCCCGATCCCAAGAGAACGAGAACGAGAATGAGAACGAGACCGAGAACGCCTCCGCCCTCCGTCCCTAGCGCCCTTTCGTGTGCATCCGTGGTTCCCTGCTTCCGTCCTCCGTCTTCCGTCTCCGTGCCCTCCTCTCCCTCGGTGCCCTCTGTGCTCTTTCCCGATCCCTCCACTCCGCCTGTCTGCGTTCTTTGCGGTTAACCGATCGCCATCCGCAGCCCCTCCTTCGTCTCCGCTCCCTTGACACCTGGCACCTGCCACTTGTCACTTTCCTCACCAGATGCGCCTCGTCTTCCTCGGCTCCTCGCTCGCTCCCGGCCGCAACGGCGTGGGCGACTACATCCGTTGCCTCGCCGCCGAGCTCGGCCGCCAAGGGCACAGCTGCCTCGCGTTCGGACTCTCGGATACAGAGGACGCCCTCGACCCGCACGATCCCGTCGTGCGCCTCGACGCCCGCCGCCCGTGGCCCCAACGCCTCATGCAGGCGCGCGCCGCGCTCGCGGCGTTCGGCCCGGACTGGGTGAGCCTGCAGTTCGTCGCCTACGCATGGCACCCGCGGGGCTACGCGCTCGGCCTCGCCGAACGCCTCGCCCCGCTCTTCCGCGGCCGCCGTTGCCACCTGATGTTCCACGAGCTCTGGGTCGGCCTCAACCGCCGCGACCGCTTCGTCAACCGCCTCCATGGCATCGTGCAGCGCCGCGCCGTCCGCTCGCTCCACCGCGGCCTCGCGCCCAAGGTCGTGCACACCCAGGCGCCCGCCTACGTCGCCACCCTCGCCGCCGAAGGCATCACCGCCAAGCGTCTCCCTCTCTTCGGCAACCTCCCCGTCGCGTCCGGTAACCGCGATGACACACGGCGCCGGCTCCTCGCGGCCCACGCGCCAGCGCTCGCCGCAGCCGACACCGTCTTCGCCGGCTGGTTCGGCACCGTGCACCGCGAGTGGAACGGCCCCGAGGCCATCGCCCGCCTCGCCGCCGCCACCGGAGCCGCCGGAAAGCAACTCGCCCTCGTCTCGCTTGGCCGCACCGGCGCCGGTGGTGCCGCGCTCGCCGCCACGCTTCGCGCCGCCCCACCGGCCAACACCACGTTGCTCGAAATCGGCGAGACTCCCGCCACCGAGGCCAGCCAATGCCTCGCCGCCCTCGACCTCGCCCTCACGCCCAACCCCCTGGCGCTGGTGGCGAAGTCCGGCACGGTCGCCGCCTGTCTCGACCATGGGCTGCCCGTGCTCGTCACCCGCGACGACTGGCAACCCCGCGCGCCGATCGTCGTCCCGCCACTCGCCGAACCACAGGTGGTCTTCTCCGCCCCCGGCGCCCCGCTCGATCTGCCCGCCCTCCTCGCTCGCCGGCGGCCACCCGCCCCGCGCCTCCCCGTGATCGCCGCCCAGTTCGCAGCAGATCTCAGTAACCTGTGACCTGTTGCCGGTAGCCGGTCGCAAGCGCGAATACCCATCCATGAAAGCGGACAAAGTCGAAGACCTCGAAGTGTACCGTTTAGCCTTCATCCTCCAGCAACGGCTCTTCGAACTATCGAAGACATTCCCGCGGGAAGAAGCCTACTCATTGACCGACCAAGTGCGCCGGTCCTCCCGGTCAGTCGGCGCCAACATTTCCGAAGCCTGGGCCAAGCGCCGCTACGTCGCCCACTTCCGCAGCAAGCTCACCGATGCCGATGGCGAGAAGGATGAGACCATGCACTGGGTTCGGACTGCGGTCGCCTGCCACTATCTCGACAGTGCTATCTCCGATTCCGTCGCAAGCGACTATGCGACCGTCGGCAGGAAGCTTGGATCGATGATTCGCGACGCCGAAACTTGGGCCCCGCGCGACACCGCCTAACACTGACCACCGCCCACCGTCTACCGTCCACGGGCCACCGCCCACCGAATGAACCTCCTGATCTACGCCCCGCAGATGGCCGCCTACGGCGGCATGGAGCGCCACCTCTGCCTCGTCGCCGAGGCCGCCGCGCAGGCGGGTCACGCCGTCGTTCTGCTCACCACGAGCAACTCGCTCGCCCCCGCCTGGCGCGAACGCCTCCGCAGCGGCGGCGTCGAGCTGCGCGAAATGCCCGCCGCCCGCGGCACCGCCGGCGGCGTCGCCAAGGCCTGGTGGCTGCTGCGTCAGGCCTTCGCGCTGCGCGCCCGGCACTGGGACGTCATCTACACCAACGGCCAGGGTGCCCTCGCCCGCCTCGTGTGGTTCGCCGACGCCGCCCGCGCGCGCCGCATCCATCATCACCACACGGCGGCCGACGCCGCCGAGCAACTGTCCTGGACTCCCGGCTTCCGCCGCGTGCTCGCCCGCGCGGGTGAACTCGTCGGCTGCAGCCGCTACACCGCCGACCGGCTCAACGAGGCCACCGGCCGGCGCGACGCCGTCTTCCTCCCGTACTGCACCGAGACCGCCGTCGCCGCCCTCGCACCGGAGCCAACGGCACCGCGCAGCGCGCTCCGCTTCGGTTTCCTCGGCCGCCTCGTCTCCACCAAGGGCATCGAAACGATCCTCCGCCTCGCCGCCGATCCCGCCTGCGACGGGATCGAGTGGCACATCCACGGCTCCGGCCCCGACTACCCGCCCGAGCATTTCGCCGGACACGCCCACGTCGTGTACCACGGCGGCTATTCCAGCCCCGAGCAACAAGCCGCCATCCTCGCCGCGCTCGACGCCGTAGCGCTGTTCTCCGTCCACAACGAGGGCATGCCGCTTAGTCTGATCGAGACGATGGCTGCCGGCCTCCCCTGGGTCGCCACCGCGCGCGGCGGCACGCCCGAACTCGCCGAGTCCGCCACCGACTGCGAACTCGTCCAGCACCCGGAGAACTACGAGGAGTGCCGCGCCGCCGTGCTCGCCCTCGCCGCCCGCATCCACGAAGGCCGCACCTCGCGCGCCGCCCAACGCGCCGTCTGGGAAGCCCGCTTCGCCCCCGCCGTCGTCCGCGCCAAATGGCTGCAGTTTCTGGATCGCAAACAGCGACCGACCCCGGATTCGGAACCGCTGCTGGACGCCGATAGGCGCTGATCCGGGCCAAGCCTTGCGATCCTCGACAAGATCATCGGACCGTGGTGACGGTCGGATGCCGGATTGAACGGAGAGCCAGCCCGGCAATTCACCACTGCGCCGCCGGTGGCGGCGCCCGTATTTCACCCATGAAGACTACCATCGCGGTTATCGTCGGCTACGCGGTTTGGACCGCTGTTTGGCTCGCTGGCAACGCTGGGTTTCGCGCCGTTGGGATCACGCCCAAGGATCCGGCCGTCAAAGTCGAGAGCGCCGGATCGTTGCTGGCCCTCTTGGCCTTGAGCATGGTCGCCTCGGTTGTCGGTGGATACCTCGGCGGGTTGGTCTCACCTTCGCGAACGGGAGCCTACATTTGTGTCGTGTTGCTAGTGGCGACGGGCATCGCGGTGCAGTGGAGCGTGCGATCCCTCTTTCCGCTCTGGTACCACTCCGCGTTCCTGCTGCTGCTGGTTCCGCTGTTCTTGAGCGGCGGCCACTTCGCGAAAGGAAGCTGAGCGGTTGAGCACCTCCACCACGCCCAGGCCCCCGAAAACCGCTTGCCCGCATCAGAACCTCGGGCACGCTCCGCACTCGCCTCCCTCAGCCGCAAAAATCCCCACCGAGAACAGCACCACCCCCATGACCCTCCGCTGCCTCCACCCCGCGGTCGTGAAACACAGTGCCGCATGACCGATTGTTAGCCAAAAGAAATGCCACCGACTGCGTCACAAGCTTCAGCGGGTAGCGAATGGGCCATCATTCTCGGTCTGGGAGTCACTGGCGTGCTCCTGCTTCCGATCGTTCGCTACGCCCTAGATCGGATCTGCCTGCATCACGTCAGACGCTATTGTGCGTCTCACGCGTTAGAATTCTCAGGTTGGAGGCTCGCGCCGAATTTCGGAAAAGGCGGAATTAGGGCTGAGTTCACCTGTATCGAGGTCCGCTCGGAGTTCCCGGAGAAGAAGGTGCTCAGGTTCACTGTCTGGGCTTTTGGCGTCCGCGGTGTTTCGGAAATTGCCGGCCCCTTTGAGAACGTATGAAATACGGAGGGCTCACAGGCGGCCAGAGACCAACGGCGGTTAAGTGCCCGACTTCCAATCACAGCCCACGACCCGCCGTGGCTCATCCGTAAACGTCTAGGCGAAAGACAATGCCAAGTTTTGCCACAAGAGTAGTCTTTGATTGCGACAGTTGTCCTCGGAGAAAGAAATATGCGTACGAGGAGCGCATCACCGTCTGGAATGCGAGAAACGAGAGCGCGGCTATTCGTAAATCAGAAGCCGAAGCTAAGCGCTACGCGAAGGTTAGCGGAAGTCGTTACTTGGGTTTTCTCCAAACGTATTGCTTGTTCGAAGATCTTGCGATCGATGGCGTCGAGGTCTTTTCGCTAATTCGCGAGAGCGATCTTTCTCCCAAGAAGTATATCGATTGGCATTTCGATACCGGACAGGAGAAACAACGGAAGTAAGGTGAAAAGCCTCTACATGGAACGCCGGTACAATCCCCGTCTTCTTCGACCGAGCCGTAACGCCGGCATCCCTGACTCGATGCGTTGCCGAAGAGGCTGCCGGTCGGTCGCCGGTAGTCTTCAGTCCCGCTAACCGAGTGACAGTCGACATTCGATCGGGCGGCGGCGGATTTCTGACGGCACCGCTGCCGATCCCCGGCGGGGGTTTGAAGCGTTCCGAATGCCGCGCAGACTCGGGTGCCTCCGGACTTCTACCACACCGCATCAACCGAAAACCGCGTGCCCGCCGAGCGCTCGTCGAGTTTCCTTTCCGCCCATCGGCCCGGTCCAACGTCCGCCGATCGGACACCGGCGCCCGCCAACCATTCCTCAGCCTCCGGCATCAGTGTCCATCAGTGTGAATTAGTGGTTCCTTCCTCCCGTCCTCCCTCCGACATCCGCCGTCCGTCATCCGTCGTCCGTCGTCCGTCATCCGTCGTCTGCCCTCCGTCATCCGCCGTCCTTCCGCTGTGCTCCTCCTCTCCCATCCCACCGGCAACGCCAACGTCCGCCACGCCGCCCTCGGCCTGGCGCGCGCGGGCCTGCTCGCGGAGTTTCGCACGTGCCTCGCGGTCGACCCGGACGCGGCGTGGCTGAGGCTCCTGCCGGGAGGCGTCGCGGCGCAGCTCCGCCGCCGGGCCGTGCCGCCGGAGCTGCAACCGCTCGTCCGTTCGCGCC
>JAEXPQ010000235.1 GCA_023446735.1 Verrucomicrobiota bacterium | reverse complement strand
TTCGGCCTGATCAAGCTCCCGAAGGACGTCGACTGCATCATGGTCGCCCCGAAGGGCCCCGGCCACATGGTCCGCCGCCTCTACGTCGAAGGGAAGGGCATGCCCGCCCTCATCGCCGTGGCGCAGGACAAGTCGAAGCAGGCCAAGAAGCTCGCGCTCGCGTGGGCCAAGGGCATCGGCTCGACCCGCGCCGGCGTGCTCCAGACCACCTTCAAGGAAGAGTGCGAGACCGATCTCTTCGGCGAGCAGGCTGTCCTCTGCGGTGGCGCCAGCGCCCTCGTGCAGGCCGGCTTCGAGACCCTCGTCGAGGCCGGTTACCAGCCCGAGATGGCCTACTTCGAGTGCCTCCACGAGCTGAAGCTCATCTGCGACCTCATGTACGAGTCCGGCATTGCCGGCATGCGCTTCTCGATCTCCGAGACCGCCAAGTACGGCGACATTACCCGCGGCCCGCGCGTGATCAACAAGGACACCAAGAAGGAGATGAAGAAGATCCTGAAGGAGATCCAGTCCGGTCAGTTCGTGAAGGAGTGGGTGAAGGAATACAAGGGCGGCCTGAAGAACTACAACAAGCTCCTCACCGCCGGCGCCAAGCACCCGATCGAGAAGACCGGCACCTACCTCCGCGGCATGATGCCCTGGATGGCCAAGAAGAACATCAAGGGTGTCGCCGCCGCCTACTGAGGCCGGCGTCCCTCCCCAGTTTCGCACAGGGCGCGGCGAGCGATCGTCGCGCCTTTTTTGTTTCTCCACTTGGCGGCGACGCCGGGCGTCGCTGTAGTGGCGCCGCTCCGATGAAGACCCTGTTTCCCCTCGTCGCGGTGCTGCTCGGTGGATTGGTCCTGCCGGCCTCCGCGGTCACGAACACCCCGGCCGAAACGCCGTCGCACTCGGCGGTGCCCCCGCCGGCCGCGCCCGCCGAGGACGAACCGCCCCCGCCGCCGATCCGCGAGTTCGACATCGAGACCATCGCCCGGCTCGGTCGCGAGCTCCATCGCGTCGACCAACTGGCGTGGATCGCGACCGATGTGCTGGCGGCCAAGATCGGCTTCGCAACCTACAGCAAGGAGGGGGCGTGCGGTTGGGTGGTCGAGACTTCCGGTGCCGAGCCGGTGGTGCGGTTCCTGCGCAAGACCGGCGAGACGATCGAGGCGGCCTACGACATCCGCTTCCCGGAGAAGGGCGAACCCGTGCTGGAGGTGCCGGCGGACCGTGTGCTGACTCCGCGACAACTCGCCCGTCATGGCGCGCGCGACACCGCGCTTCAGCCATTCGGCGAAGGGAGATTTCCGCTCTGCCGTCTCCGGCCGGGCAACCATTTCAACTACGCCGTGCTCGATGATCCCGACGGCGACGGCTTCCTCGTCTACCTCCTGCGCCCGAAGGAGACGAACGCCGCGGTGCCGATCGGTGGCCACTATCGCATCACCGTCTCGGCCGACGGCAAGACGGTCGAGCGGGTCGATGCGCTCTCACGCTCGTGCCTGACATCGGATCGCAGACGCGAGATACCGGAAGACGGGAAGCTCGTGGCGCTGAGTGTGAGCCATATCGTTTCCGCCACGCCGGTGGAGATCCACGTGTTCCTCTCCCTGCAGGAGAAGCTGCCTTTCTACGTGATCACGCCGGACGGGGTGGCCTGGCAGGTGGAGGAGGGGCGGATCGAGAAGTCGAACGTGAAGCGGCCCGAGGCCTCCGCGGGCCCGGCCGCCAAGTAGCGGCACCTCGCCGGGGCCGGCGCTCCGGCTCTCGACAGCGCGCGGGACGTGCGCAACATCGCCGCCATGAACGACCCCCGTTTCGAGAAACTGGCCGGCGTGCTCACCGGCTTCTCCACTTCGCTCGCCAAGGGCGAACGCGTCCTGATCGACTCCTTCGACATCCCGGAGGAGATGGTGATCGCCCTCGTGCGCGCCGTCCGCGCCCGCGGCGCCTTCCCCTATGTCCAGCTGCATCGCGCCCGCATCACACGCGAGCTGCTCCGCGGCGCCGAGCAGGGCCAGTACGAGACCGCCGCCGAGACCGAGCTCGTGCGGATGAAGAAGATGGATGCGTACATCGCGCTGCGCGGCTCCGAGAACATCTTCGAGTCCTCCGACGTGCCCGCGGACCGCATGAAGCTCGTCAACGGCCTCATGCGCCCGGTGCTGAACTGGCGCGTGGAGAAGACCAAGTGGGTCGTGCTCCGCTGGCCCACCTCCGCGATGGCCCAGCAGGCGGGCATGAGCACCGAGCAGTTCGAGGACTTCTATTTCCGCGTGTGCACGCTCGACTACGCGCGCATGCGCCCGGGCATGGCGGCGCTCAAGAAGCTCATGGAGCGGACCGACCGCGTGGAGATCAAGGGCCCGGGCACCGACTTGCGTTTCTCGATCAAGGGCATCGGTGCCGTGCCGTGCGGCGGCCTGCGCAACATCCCCGACGGCGAGGTCTTCTCCTGCCCGGTGAAGGACAGCGTCGAGGGCGAGATCACGTACAACACCGCCTCTGTTTACCAGGGCGTGGAGTTCAACAACGTGCGCCTCGTGTTCAAGCAGGGCCGTATCGTCGAGGCCACCTGCAGCGGCGACAACAAACGCCTCAACGCGATCTTCGATTCCGACGCCGGCGCGCGCTACGTGGGCGAATTCGCCCTCGGTTTCAACCCGCACATCCTCCAGCCGATGCGCGACATCCTCTTCGACGAGAAGATCGCGGGCTCCTTCCACTTCACCCCCGGCCAGGCCTACGGCGACGCCGACAATGGCAACCGCTCGCAGGTGCACTGGGACCTCGTCTCGATCCAGCGCCCGGAGTGTGGTGGCGGCGAGATTCGCTTCGACGGCAAGGTCGTCCGTAAGGACGGCCGCTTCGTCCTCAAGTCGCTCGAGAAACTGAATCCCGAATACTTGCTCGGCGCGAAGTGACGCGCCTGTGCCGGGAACCGCCGCCGTCTTCTCCATGGGCAACGCCCGCGAAATCCTCGACCGCCTCGCCGCCCGGCGCGCCAGCGACGCGCAGGACGCGCAACGCTGGGCCGCGCATCGTCGCCGGTGCCAGCCGCCGCCGTGGTTCATGCTTGCGCTCGGAGTCTTCGGTGTCGCGAGCATGCTGCTATTGGCGAATGCGTTGACGGTGGCGAAGGACAAGGCCGCCCTCGACGCCATGGGGCGCATCGGCCTGCTCGTGTACGCGGTTGTCGGCCTGCCGCTTGCCTTGTACCTGGAGCGGCGGCGCCGGAGCGGACTGCGCAAGATCCTGGAGCAGGAGGCGCCGGACCTCGCCGCCAAGCTCAAGGAGGAGAAGATCCTGTGAACTGCGCGCGACCCTTGGCGCGCCGCATTCGGCGCGTTGGCGCCCGCCTGGCGGCGCGCGTCCGACCGCTCGCGGCGCCTTCGGGGGCGAGGCGGCTCGGTGTCGCGGCCCTGGCGGGCGCCGCGGTCTTCCTCGCGGGCGCGGAGTGCTGGGTGCAGCGCAGCTCGGCCGGTGCGATCTACGAGGACGGCGACGGCTTGCCGCCGGCGGGGGTCGCGCTTGTCCTGGGCACCGCGCGCAACCTGGCCGACGGCCGCGCCAACGCGTTCTACGGTCCACGCCTCGACACCGCGGCGGCGCTCTTCCATGCCGGCAAGGTCCGCGGCATCCTCGTCAGCGGCGACAACTCGCGGGCCGACTACAGCGAACCGGACGACATGAAGGCGGACCTCGTCGCCCGTGGCGTGCCGGCGCGGTTCATCACCTGCGACTACGCCGGCTTCTCGACCCTCGATTCGATCCAGCGCGCCAATCGGGTTTTCGGGCAGGAGAGGGTGGTGCTGGTCTCGCAGCGGTTCCATCTCGAGCGCGCGCTGTTCTTGGCGCGTGCCGACGGGTTGGATGCGAGCGGCTGCGCGGCCGCGCAGGCTCCGCTGGGCTGGAAGATCCGCGTGCGACTCCGCGAGGTCCTGGCCCGCGGGAAGGCAGTGCTGGATGTGGTGAGCGGCCGCGGCGCCCGTTACCTCGGGCCGCGCGAGCCGGTGCAGTTGGCGGGCGCCGATTGAGGCGCACCGGCGGTGCGCAGTACGGCTGCAACGCCCTGCGGCCGGCCACATGCGCAGGGCTCCAGCGAGCAATGCGCCCACGGGCCCCATCGGCCCGCAATTCCAAGCAGCGTCGGGCGAGCCGACTGCAGGTTCAGCCGAGCGGGGGCGGGGTCGGGCTGCCGCTGTTCTCGGCCGCAGGCGCCAACACCCGGTCCATGGCGGCCATCTCCGCGGCGGCGACGGCGCTGCGCAGCGCGAAGGCGCCGCGCACGATGAAGAACAACGCGAAGAGGTGGAACCCGAAGGACATCATGTCTTCGAACTTCAGATAGATCAGGGCATCGGCGGCGTAGATGAGCGCGCCCACGATGAACGCCCAGAAGAAGCCCCGGAGCGAAAGCCACCCGATGAGGACGAAGAAGCCGATCGCGACCGCGTCGATGGCGAACGCCAGCGGCTTGATGCCTTGGAAGACATAGTCGGCGATCAGCGTGAAGCCGAGGCCGACGCAGAAGTTCGTCTGGCTGCCGGTGTGGATCATGACGGTGTTCACCAGCGAGAGGCCGGCGATCCACCAGAACCAGCGCGCTGCGCTGGCGACACCGGGCGTGCCCGCGGCGATGGCGGCCTTGTTGACCTGACGAGTCTCGGGGTTGACGAAAGCGTTGTAGCTCATGTTCGGGGTGTCCGTACGAAAGCAGGATGGCGGGGCGGGGCCCAGCGCGAAAACGCGGCGGCTTCGCGATTGCGGCGTCGCCGGGGGCGGGCACGCTTGCGCCATGGAATCGCGGACCGACGGAAACACCACGCTCGGCGTGCTGAAGCAGGAGGTGCTGACCTTCGCGCGGGAGCGCGACTGGGAGCAGTTCCATTCGCCGAAGAATCTCTCGATGGCGATCGCCGCCGAGGCGGCGGAACTCATGGAGCCGCTGCTGTGGGTGACGCCCGCGGAGTCGCGCGCCGTGATGGCACGGCCGGACAAGCGGGCGGCCCTCCAGGACGAGCTCGCGGACATCGTTGTCTACTGCCTCGAGTTCGCGAACCAGACCGATATCGATCTCGCCTCGGCGATCACCGCGAAGATGGCCCGCAACGCCCAGAAGTATCCCGTCGAGAAGGCCCGCGGGCGGTCCGAAAAGTACAACGAGTTGTGAGGTGGCCGCGCGCGACGTGGCCAGCGCCTCGATGCTCGCGCCCGATGCAGTTGCCGAGTGAGCCTGCGGGCTTGCCCGCGCTCCGGCTCAGTGTTTGCAGCCGCAGGCGCCGCCGCAGCACCCGCCGCCACCGTGCGAGTGGCTGTGGTCCGGTGCCGCCGGGGCGGCGGATCCCTCGCCGCTGCGCCCGGTGTTCGCGCCGATCAGTCCGTAGCCGCCGCTGATGAGGCGGCGCACCGGCGCACCGGTCTCGGGATGCTTGGTCAGCGGTTCGTCACGCATGCTCTGCTTGATCTCGAACTGCGTCACCGCATCGCCGGGTTGTTGCGGAATGGTTTCGTAAACGTAGGTGGGCATGGTTCGTGGGAGCGCGAAAGTGCAGGCGGCGCCGTGGTCGTCAAGCCGGCGGCGCGCGCCGATGGGAGCCGGTGCGGGGGCGTGGAACATTCGGGCTAGCGGTGGCTCGGGTTTTTGGGCAGCGTTGCGCCCCATGTTCGACCCGGTCGAGAAGCTCAAGGAGTACGTCCGCTGCGCCAGTGTTTCGGCGGATCCAAATTTTGCCGACGGAATGCGGCAGGCCCGCGAGTTCATCGCCGGGCTGCTGCGGGAGATCGGCTTCGCGGTGGAGGTCGTGCCCACGCCCCATCATCCGCTCGTCCTCGCCAGCCGCGGCGGCGATCCGAAGTGGCCCCATGTGGTGATCTACGGCCACTACGATGTGCAGCCGGCGGACCCGCTCGACCTGTGGCAGTCGCCGGCGTTCGAGCCGCAGATCCGCGGTGACCGCATGTACGGGCGCGGCACGGCGGACAACAAGGGGCCGCTGCTCGTCCATGTCGCCGCGGTGGCGAAGCTGCTCGCGGCCGTGCCGGATCTCCCGTTGCGCATCACGTTCCTCGTCGAGGGCGAGGAGGAGATCGGCAGCCCGAGTTTCCTTCCGTTCCTCGAGAAGTACCGCGAGCGCCTGAAGGCGGACTTCGTTTTTCTCTCGGACACGGGCAGCCCCCGCGAGGACCAGCTCGTGGTGACGTGCGGCCTGCGCGGGCTCTTCACCTTCGAGATCGAGCTCACCGGGCCGAAGGGCGATCTGCACTCGGGCCTGCACGGCGGCGCGCTGCTCAATCCGCTGCAGGCGTTGGCCGAGCTCTGCGCCTCGTTGCACCGGCCCGACGGCCGGGTCGACGTGCCGGGCTTCTACGACGAGGTTCGCCCGGTGCAGGAGTGGGAACGCGAGGAGCTCCGGAAACTTGGCACCAGCGAGCAGCAGTATCGGGATTTCCTGGGCATTCCTGCCTTCCACGCGCCGCCGGGCTACACGCCGTTCGAGGCGGTGCGGTTCCTGCCGACGCTCGAGTTCAACGGCATGGGCGGTGGCTACCAGGGAGCAGGCAGCAAGACCGTCATCCCCAGCCGCGCGATGGCGAAGGTCAGTTGCCGGCTCGTGCCCGATCAGGACCCCGAGACCGTCAAGGCGCGGGTGTTCCGCGCGTTGCGTGAGCGCTGCCCGAGCGGGGTGACGATGCGCATCGTGGACGGGCACAACGGCATTCCGTACCTCGCAGTGCCGCCGGGGAGATCGAACACGCCGCCCGACCAGTCGCCGGTGTTGGCGCGGGCGTTTCGCGCGACCGACCAGGCGGTGGCCGAGGTGTTCGGCCGGCCGCCGCTCTACCTGCGCGAAGGGGGCAGCGTGCCGATCATCGGCGACATCAAGCGCGTGCTCGGCCTCGACTCGCTCCTGCTCGGGCTCTTCCTGCCCGAGGACAACCTCCACGCGCCCAACGAGAGCTTCCACCTCGGAGTGATGGAGAAGGGGATTCGCGTCTCCGAAAAGGTGCTGCGCGCCTTGGCGCAGGGCTGAGCCGACGCACGTTCGTTCCGCCTGCACGGCCGGACCTCGCGTCCGGACCGTCTTGAGCGCAGGCGGCGCGTCGGCACGCGACGACCCCGCACCACCTGTGGTGCGGGAGCAGGTCGGGCGCCCCAATGGTTGTTGGGCCTGCAAAAGAGCCTGAAAGGAGCAACGCTGCGGCGTAACGACAGCCCCCAAGGCTTTCGGCCGGGAGCGAGTTCTCGAAGGTCTGGCGAACCTCGCTGCCGCAAGCGTCAGGCCGTTTCCCATGGGTCGAAGACTGAACCATTGGCGGGCTTTGGGATTCGGGATCGGGTAGCCCGGCCCTCGGACCGAGGCATCGTCCGGTACAAGGGCCGGCAAACCGCACCGGCACGGCGGACGCGGCAGATCTTGCCGTCGGGCCGCGGAGCGATGGAGCCGAGCGGGGTTAGGTCTGCCTCCGGAATTGCAAAAAGCTTATGACCAACATGAAACGGTGGAGGTGAATGCCTTGGCATCGGCACTGCTAACGCGTCCCCGATGCTCTCCACGTTCAAACCCTGCCGTTGGTGGCGCCGCGCCGCGGGAATCGCGCTTCCGCTCCTGCTTGCGGGCTCCACGTTCGGCCAGAGCACGGCCCAGCCGCTCAAGCTCAACATCGACCTTTCGGGCGCCAATGGCGGCATCGGCGATGTGAGCGTGGCGGTGCAGATCGTCATCCTGATGACGCTGCTCACGCTCGCGCCGTCGATCGTGATGCTGATGACGAGTTTCACGCGCATCGTGATCGTGCTCGGCTTTGTGCGACAGGCGATCGGCGTGCCTTCGGCGCCGTCGAACCAGATCGTGATCGGGCTCTCGCTCTTCCTGACCTTCTTCATCATGACACCGGTCGTCGACCGCATCCACGACGACGCGCTCCAGCCCTATTTCGACGGCACGATCAAGTCGACCGAGGCGCTGCAGCGGGCGCAGGTGCCGCTCAAGGAGTTCATGCTGCGCCAGACGCGCACGCGCGACCTCGAGTTCTTCCTGGAGCTTGGCGGCTACGGGCCGACGCCGGTCAAGGAGCTGCCGATGCGGGTGGTGATCCCGTCGTTCGTGCTGAGCGAACTGCAGACGGCGTTCCAGATGGGATTCCTGATCTTCCTACCGTTCCTCGTCGTGGACTTCCTCGTGTCGACGGTGTTGATGGCACTCGGCATGATGATGATGCCGCCGACCATCGTCGCGCTGCCGTTCAAGCTGTTGCTGTTCGTCCTGGTCGACGGCTGGGAATTGGTCGTCCGGTCGCTGGTGCAGAGCTTCACCCTATGAATCCCGATGTCGCGATCGAGCTCTTCAAGCTCACCATGTTCAAGGCGCTGGTCGTGGTCGCCCCGTTCCTCGTCGCGGCGCTCGTCACCGGGTTGTGCGTGAGCCTGCTGCAGTCGATCACCAGCCTGCAGGAGCAGACCTTGGTCTTCATCCCGAAGCTGCTGGTCGTGGTGGGCGTGGTCCTGTTCCTCTCGCCGTGGCTGGTGCGCACCCTGATGGAGTTCACCATCTCCTGCATCGCCCGAATGGCCGACATCGCGCGATAGCCCGCGCCACCGTCCCGCCTCTCCCCATGCCCGCCGCGCTCCTCATCGCCTGGTTGCTGATCGCCATCCGGGCGACCGCGTTCCTGATGCTCATGCCGGGGCTCACCGGGCAGCCGATGCCGGTGACGTTGCGACTCGCGCTCTCCCTGACGGTGGCGACGCTGTTGCTCCCCGTTATCCAGATTCCAACTTCGGCGCCGACGGCCCTGGTGCCGTTCGTGAGCGCGGTCGGGGCGGAGGTGCTCGTCGGGGTGTTGATGGGTTTCGTGGGGCGGATGGCGTTCTATGCCACGGAGATGGGCGGCCGGGTCGTCGCCACGGAGATCGGACTGACGGCGACGCCCGGCGTGGAGGCGCCCACGGCGTCGAGCGAGCCGTTCGCCGCGCTGCTGCATCGCTTCGCGGTGGTGTTGTACTTCGCGGCGGGGGCGCACCTGCTGGCGATCGGGGCCTTCGTTCGCAGCTTCCATTTCGCACCGCCGGGACTGGCGGGGCTAAACCCCGCCTCGGCCGACCAACTCATCGCGATCACGGCGAAGACGTTCAGCGTGGGCGTGCAGTTGGCCGCCCCGTTCATCGCGTTGAACTTCCTGCTCACCTTCGCGTTCGGCCTGCTGGGCCGGACGGTCTCGAAGGTGAACGTGTTCATGTTGAGCATGGGGGCGCGCTCGCTTGCCGGGCTGGCGTTGCTGGGAGCCGCCTCGGTGCTGTTCGCGCGCTACCTGCTGGCCGCCTTCGAGCGGTTGCCAAGCGACATGCTCGTCTATCTGCCGCGCCCCTAGAGCGCCCCCGCTTGCCGCATGGCCGACGACGACAAAGACCAGAAGACCGAAACCGCGACCGCCCGGAAGCGCAGCGAGGCGTTCGAGCGCGGCCAGTTCGCCCGCAGTCCCGACATCCAGGTGGCCTTCACCCTCATTGCGGCGCTTGTGGTCATGCTGTTCTCGGTGCCCGACGCCGCCCGCGCGATCCGGGACTACGCCGCCTACAGTTTCCAGAACATCGGGCGGACCACGCTCAGCAACGAGCTCATGCTGGTTCGCCTGGAGGCGGCGATGCGGCGTTGTCTCGAGATCATGGCGCCGCTGCTGATCGCATGCTTCGTGGCGGCGGTGCTCGGGGGCGGCCTGCAGACCCGGTTTCGCCTCACCTCGAAAGTGATCGAGCCCAAGCTCGACCGGCTCAACTTCGTGAACGGCATCCAGAATCTCTTCAACGTGCAGTCGTTGATGACGCTCCCGTTCGACCTGCTCAAGCTGGGTGGGATCGGCCTGGCGCTCTGGCTGGCCGTCAAGCGGGTCATGCAGGATCCGCTCTTCCATGTGCCGATGGAGGCCGCCTACCTCGCGAGCTTCCTGAACAAGTCGGCGCTGCTGTTCCTGAGCTGGATCTGCGGCGCGATGGTTGTCATCGCGATCGCGAGCTACAGTTACCAGCACCACAAGACCGAGAAGGACCTGCGGATGACGAAGCAGGAGGTCAAGGATGAGCACAAACAGCAGGAGGGCGATCCGCAGATCAAGGGCCAGCGGCGGCGCCTCGCGCGGCGGCTGTTGCAGAAGCAGATGCTGCAATCCGTGCCGACGGCCGACGTCGTGGTGACCAATCCGACGCACTATGCCGTGGCGCTGAAGTACGAACGCGGCAAGGACGCCGCGCCGGTGATCGTGGCGAAGGGCGAGGGCCGCTTCGCCCGCCGGATCAAGGAGCTCGCCGCGGAGCACGGCGTGCCGATGATCGAGAACAAGCCGATCGCCCGCATGCTCTTCAAGATCGGCGAGGTGGGGGAGCCGGTGCCGACCGCGCTCTACCAGGCCGTGGCCGAGATTCTCGCGTTCGTCTACCGCACCCACCGCTACTATTTCCACGCGCTGCGCGCCCGTCGCGCTGCCGCGGAGGCACAGGAGGCCGCCAAGGCCGCCTGACCTCGCCCCCCCTGATCCCGGTCCCTCGCCCGCCGCGCAACGCACCCCCTCATGGCCGCCACCGCCAGCACCATCCCGCTGCCCGCCCTGGGCGGCATCCGTCGCTCCGATCTGCTGTTCACCGTCGCGCTCTTCGGCGTGGTGCTGATGCTCATCCTGCCGCTGCCCGCCTTCCTGCTCGACGGGCTCCTGGCCGTGAGCATCGGCCTGTCGCTGCTCATCCTGCTCCTCATCACCTACGTCAAGGAGCCGGCGGAGTTCTCCGTCTTTCCGACGCTGCTCCTGGGGATCACGCTCTTCCGTCTCGCCCTCAACATCACCTCGACCCGCCTGATCCTGATCGATGGATACGCCGGGCATATCATCGACTCGTTCGGCAAGTTCGTCGTCCAGGGCAACTATGTCGTCGGCACGGTCATCTTCGCGATCCTGGTGATCATCAATTTCGTGGTCATCACCAAGGGCGCCGGGCGCATCGCCGAGGTCGCGGCCCGTTTCACCCTCGACGCCCTGCCGGGCAAGCAGATGGCGATCGATGCCGAGCTCAACGCCGGCATCATCGACGAGAATGAGGCGATGGAGCGCCGCAAGAAGCTCCAGAAGGAGACGGATTTCTACGGCTCGATGGACGGTGCCAACAAGTTCGTGCGCGGCGACGCCATCGCCGGCATCATGATCACCTTCATCAACGTCATCGGCGGCTTCGCCATCGGCGTGCTCCAGATGGACCTGTCCTTCGCCGATGCCGCCAAGAAGTTCACGCTGCTCTCCATCGGCGACGGCTTGGTTTCCCAGATTCCGGCGCTGCTGGTCTCGGTGGCGGCCGGTATTCTCGTCACCCGCGCCGCCGACAACGAGACGCTCGGCGTGCAGGTCACCCAGCAGCTCACCCGTTACCCGCGCGCGATGGCGATCGGCTCGGTCATGCTCGGCATCTTCGGTTTCCTGCCCGGCATGCCGTTGCTCACCTTCCTCGGGCTCGCCGGTCTCGGCGGCTACATGGCCATGAAGATGCACAAGCAGCAGACCGAGGAGTTGGCGGACAAGGC
>JAEXPQ010000218.1 GCA_023446735.1 Verrucomicrobiota bacterium | reverse complement strand
GGCCCGCCTCTTTTCGTTTCCACGCCCCCGCAAGGCACACCGCCGCGCCCGCCCCACCCGGACCCGCGCCACCAGCACGATCGTAACGTGACCCTGGCGACAAAGCCCGAAAGGCGCATGGGCCCGTGGGCGAGTCGTCCCCTCCGGGCGCACCGCGCGCTCGTCGGGGACGCCGCGCCCTCCCCCGATCCGATCCATTCTGACGCCCCGCCGCTTGTCTCCGGACCGCATCGGCCCGGCGCGTCTCCACAGTTCGGATCCCGCCGTCTGGCCGGCGGTAGCTGGAGAACAGGCCGGTCCCGGACCTCCAAGGATCCGCACCACCCGGACCCGCCCGCCCGAGCGCCCTACTCCGCCGGCTCGCACCGCAGCACCACCAGCTCACCGCCGTACCGCACAATGGCATCCGGCCGCGGCGTCGCCGCGCTCCCGGCGTCCCCACCGGCACGAACCCAGACGATACGGAACGTGCGGTCAGCGGTAAGGCCCGCGAAGGCCCCTTCTCGCCGACCGATCGTCAGTTCGCCCGCGGCCTCGTTCCACCGCAGCTGGACTGTCGCGCGCTCGCCTCGTTCGTAGGCGTAGGTTTCGCCGTCGTCCTCGTAGAGGGTGAACGTGGCGTCGGCGCCCGGGTAGATGCGCAGCTCAAGCGGCGCGGCGGTCTGCTCGCCGGTGTGCTGGACAACCGGACCGAGCGGAAGGATGGAGCCGGCGCGGACGAAGACCGGAACGCGCTCCAGCGGCGCAGCGACCTGGAGGGTGCAACCGCCGTCGGTGTGTTCGCCGGTCCAGAAGTCGTACCAGCCGCCTGGATTCTCGGGGAGGTAGACGGGCCACTCCGCGACGCCGGGCGCGAGGACCGGCGCGACGAGCAGTGCGCGGCCGAACAGAAACTCAGCGTTCTGTGCGAGCGCCTGTTGGTCGCCCGGGAAATCGAGCACGAAAGGGCGCATGAGCGTGGAGCCGGCGAAGCTGACGTGCGCGGCCTCGCTGTAGGTGTAGGGCAGCAGCCGGTAGCGCAGCTCGAGCCAGCGACGCGTCTCGGCCTCGAAGGTTTCCCCGTAGCGCCACGGCTCGGTGTCGGTCTGGTAGCCATGCACGCGCATAAGCGGCGTGAAGGTCGAAAACTGGAGCCAGCGGAGGAAACGTTCGCGGTATTCGGCGCTCGTGTACTGGCCCGCGCCGGGGCGGAAGAAGCCGCCGGTGTCGGTCGTCCACCACGGCAGGCCGGTGACGACGTAGTTGAGACCTGCGGCGACCTGGCGACGCAGCGTGTCCCAGCTGTGGCCGATGTCGCCGGACCAGGTGGCGGAGGCGTAGCGTTGCTGGCCGGGAAAGGCGCTGCGCGTGAGGATGAAGGCGCGGCGCTCGGGCGCCTCGCGGCGGAGGCCTTCGTAAGCGGTGCGGCTGACGAAGAGCGGGTAGATGTTGCGCACGGTCTCACCCGGCCCGAGGTGGGTGCGGCGGCCGGCGAGGTCGTCGTTCTCCGGCTCGGTGGCGTCGAGCCACCAAGCGTCGATGCCAAGCGGGACGAGCCGGGTGCGGAAGTTCTCCCAGTAGAAGGCGGACGCCGCAGGATTGAAGAAGTCGACCCAGTCGGTGCCGGGAATGAAGAGCCCGCGCTCCACGAACGCGCGACCGACCTCGGACTTCGGGTCGACCTTGGACCAGACCGAGAGCATCAGGCGCGTGTTGGAATCGTGGAGTTCGCGCACCATCGCGGCCGGGTCCGGGTAGTCGGCCTCGTCGAAGCGCATGCCGTTCCAGCCGTGGCGGCCCCAGTACTGCCAATCTTGGACAATCACATCGAGCGGCAGGTGGCGCGTGCGGAACTCGGCGGCATTGGCGAGCAGCTCGGCCTGGCTCTTGTAGCGTTCGCGGCAATGGATGTAGCCCAACGCCCAGCGCGGCATCAGCGGCACCGCGCCCGTGAGCTGGCGGTAGGCGGCGGTGACTTCGTCGCCGTGGCCGGCGATCACGACGTAGTCGAGCGCTTCGGCGACCGGGGAACGGAATTCCGTGGTCGCGCCAACCGGGCGGAAGCGCAGAGCGGGTTTGTCTTCCTTCACTCCGACCACGCGAACGGTGTGCTCGCCGGCGGCGAGATCGGTGAACCAGCTCGTGGTCGGCGGCAGCCAGAGGTTCTCAAAGTCGACAACGGTGCGCCCGTCGATCTCGACGTGCCAGCGGCGCGCCATTTTCTGGCCGACGTCGAGGAAGAAGGCCTGCCGGCCACCGGCGGCGACGGTGAACCGCCCGGTGAAGACGCCTTCGTGGCGCACCTCGCGGCGGGTGCCTTCGGTGGTGGTGACATCGACGGCGGTGCTCTCGCCGCGGTCGGCCGCGGGCGAAAGCTGGATGCGTTCGTCGGCTGGATTGAATTCGGTGAGCCCGTAGTTGTGCCAGAGCAGGCCGAAGCCGCGGCTAGAGACGATGAACGGGATCGCGATCTGCGTATTCACCTGCGTGAGGCGACGCGGCAGGGAACGCACATCGAGGAAACCGTCCTGGAACTGGCCGAGGCCAAGGAGGTGCTCGTTGGCGGGGGAATCGAAAGATTGGGCGACGGACCAGGTGGGCTCGCCCTGCACGGTGGCGGGCTCCAGCCGGCGGGAGCCGGCGAGCTCGCGCAGGAATATCCGTCCGGTGGAGTCGGCAAAGGTGATGGCGCCGGTCGTGCGGTCGACCGTGGCGCGCAGGCGCGGCAGTTCGAGGGAGACCTCCTTCGCGGAATCGCGCGCGGTGGCGGCGGGCGCAGGGAGGTTCTCGGCAAGGATGAGACTGGGCGCCGCAGGCTCGGCGTCGCGCGTGAAGCGGACGCGGAGGGCGTTGTCCAGCAGCGGCTGAAGCGAAAGGCGTCCGCCGTCGAGTTCCACTGCGACACTGCTGGGCGGGGCCGGCGGGCCGGCGAGCGCGAGAGCGCAGGACAGCGTTAGGATGCAGAGCGAAGCGACGGGACGGCGCATGACGGATGATGCAAGACCGGGACCGCGGTGAGCGGTCCCGGTGGGGACGAAGGGTGCGCGATGGCGCGGCGATTACTTCGCCGCCTTGACCTTGAGGAAGCCGTTGTGGTCGAGCCAGTGGGTGAAGGGCTCGAACCAGTAGTAGGTCGGGTGGCCGGGGTAGCCCATGCCGAAGCCATGGCCGCCGTCCTGGTAGAGGTGGAGTTCGACCGGCTTGCCGGCGTCGAACCAGGACTTCACCACCCCGAACTCTCCCTTGAAGAGGAAATCGTCGGCGGCGATGGCGGTGAACAGCGGCGGGGCGTTCTTCGGCACCTCGACCGCGCCCATGCCGCCATAGATCGGGGCGATGAAGGCCAGCTTCATCTTCTCCGAGTGGAGCGTGCAATGCATGGTGAGTCCCGCGCCGGCGGAGAAGCCCATCATCCCGATACGGTCGGTGTCCACGCCCCACTCCTTCGCGTTCTTCACGATCAAGGCGTAGGCGGCCTCGGCGTCGGCCTGCTGGTTGGTGAGGTCGGGGCGCGGCGGACGGGGCGCCTCGGCGGCGGGCTCGCCGGGTTTCGGGGTGACGGCGGCAAACGTGCGGTTCATCGACTCCTTCAGGCCCTCAAGGGTCGGAGGCGTCGGGAAAAGGCGATACTTGAGCACGAAGGCGGCGACGCCGCGCTCGTTGAGCGCCTTGGCGATCTTCCAGCCTTCGTTGTTGATCGACAGCCAGCGGAAGCCGCCGCCGGGCGCGACGAGGACCGCGGTGCCGTTGGCCTTCGCGGGATCGGGGAGATAAGGCGTGAGCGTCGCAGTGGAAACGTTGCGCACCATGGGCTCGCCCCACTGGCGGAACCAGCTCTCGGGAGCCGGCTGGTCCTTCACGCCGCCGGTGCCGAGGGGAATGGCGTTCGGTTCGGCCGGGGCATCGAACGGAAGAATCGTGCCGTCCTGCGCGAAGGCGGAGGCGGCGAGCGCGAAGACCGAGGCCAGGGCGGCGGCTTTGGTCAGTTTGAGGAACGTAGCGGGCATGGTCTGGATATGTTTCAGGGTGTGGCGGTTCGGGTTTCAGGGCGTAGTTACTTGCGTCAAGGACGCAGCGTAACCGCCCGCCGGGGAGAGGGTGAGAGTGAGCGTGCCGCCGACGCGGACGGTGGTGGTCGACTCAGCGAGGGCGGTCGGGGTGGTGGCGGACTCGGGCGTGTCGGCGAACGCGCGGAGCTTCCACTCGCCGGCACCGAGGAATCCGAGCGAGACGGTGAGCGTGAGGGGCTTGTCGGCGTTCATCGCGGCGAGGTACCAGCGCGAGCCGGAGCGGCGGGCGATGACGACATGCTGCGCCACCTCGGCAGAGAGGACCACGGTCTCGTCCCACACGGTGGGCAGGCCGCGGAAGAATTCCACGCCGGGCTGACCACGGTAGTTGTCCGGATGATCGCAGAGGCAGAGCAGCGGGCTGAAGTAGACGACGGTCTCGGCGAGCTGCCGCGCGCGGGTGCCGAGCACCTGGGCGGGCTGGGTGATCTTGAAATCGGCCTTCGTGCGGTTGAGGAAACCGCCGGGCGTGAAGTCCATCGGGCCGAGCAGACCGCGAGTGAACGGCAGCGTGATCGTGTGGAGCGGCGTGCAGGCGTCGGCGAGCCACGGGATCTTGTTGTACTCGTTGCCGAGCACCCCCTCCTGCGTGATGTAGTTGGGCCAGGTGCGCGCGAGGCCGGTGGGCTTGTAGGCACCATGCAGGTTGACCAGCAGCTTGTGCCGCGCGGCGGCGGCGAGCACATCGGCGTACCAGCGGACAGTCTCCTGGCTGTCGCTGTTCATGAAGTCGATCTTCACGCCGGCGAAGCCCCAGGCGGCGACCTGCGTGAATACCTTGTCGAAGCCCTGCCGGTCGAGATCGTGCGAGTCGATCCAGAGCAACAACCGGACGTTGCGCTCGCGGGCGTAGGCGACGAGACCGGGGATGTCGACGTGCGCGGCCGGCTTGGTGAGGTCGGCCTTCGGGTTGTTCATCGGCTCGTACCAGAACCAGTCGATGAGCTGGTACGAGAAACCCATCTCGGCGGCGAAATCGATGTATTCCTTGTGCGAACGCGTGTCGCCGCGGGAGTTGAGGCCCGTGAAGTCGGGCTGGGTCGGGTTCGTGCCGGTCCACCACGAGTCCCAGGCGGTGATGCCCGGTTTGATCCACGAGGTGTCGGCGAGCTGGGAGGGCGTGGCGAGCGTCGCGATGAACTCGCTGGCGACGAGATCCTTCGCCGCGCGGGCGAGCTGGATCGTGCGCCACGGGCTCACGCGGCGCTCGCGGCCGTGGATGAGTCCACGTCCGTCTTTGCGCGGCGCGAGGGCAACGCGCGC
>JAEXPQ010000195.1 GCA_023446735.1 Verrucomicrobiota bacterium | reverse complement strand
CCCAGCTCCAGGTCTGCCAGCCAAAGGCGGCGTCGCGCATGAGGTCGCGCGCGGTTTTGCCGACGCGGTCGGTGCCGGCGGGATAGGCGGCGAGGAGCTTGTCGGCAAACGGGCCGTAGCGCAGGCGGGTGTTGGCGGCGTACTCGGCAGGCGTCTTGTCGCGGGCGAAGCTGAGGCCTTCGTCGGAGTTGTAGCCGATGAGGACGGCGACATCGTTGTGGCGTCCGGCTTCGTAGATTTTGAACTGGTCGCCGGTGATCACCTTGCCGTCGACGATGGGCCAGGCGGCGCCGCTGTCCCAGCCGCCGGGCAGTTTGTCGGGGGCGACCTGCCGCAGCTCGGCGATGGTTCTGGCGCCGGCTTTCGCGGCGTAGGCGATGCCGGAGTGCTCGGCGGAAGCGAGCGGGCGCATGTTTTCGCCGGGGTAGGTGGTCGGGCGCGTGGGGCCGAAATTGCCGCCGCTTTGCGAGATGGCGCCGCGGAACAGGCCCTTCGCTTCAGGCGAGCCGCAGAGCATGCTCACGGAGATCGCGCCGGCGGACTCGCCGAAGATGGTGACTTTTTCAGGGTCGCCGCCGAAGGCCGCGATGTTGCGCTGCACCCAGCGCAGGGCCGCGATCTGATCGAGCAGGCCGTAGTTGCCTGAGACTTTGTACGGCGATTCGGCGCTGAGCTCCGGGTGCGCGAGGAAACCGAGCGGGCCAACGCGGTAGTTGAGCGTGACGAGGACGACGCCCTTGCGCGCGAGGTGTTCGCCGTTGTGAACGGGCGCGGAGGTCGAGCCGAAGGAAAAGCCGCCGCCGTAGATCCAGACGAGGACGGGCAGTTTCTCGCCGGCGGATTTGGCCGGAGTCCAGACATTCAGATACAGGCAGTCCTCGCTCACGTTGCCCTTGCCGTCGCCCTGGTAGGGGTCGGCGGCGAAGGCGGTGGCAGGGCGCACGCCGTCCCACTTCGCGTGAGGTTGCGGCGAGCGCCAGCGGAGGTCGCCGACCGGCGGGGCGGCGAAGGGGATGCCGCGGTAGACGGTGAGATCGCTCTCAGTGACGCCTTGGACCAAACCGTATTCGGTGGCGGTGGGCGCGGGTTGCTGGGCGAACACCGCGAGGGCGGCGGAGAAGGAAAGTGTCAGGAGGAACGAACGCAGTTTCATGGACGGAAAAGGATCAGCGGGTGACACCGACGACGATCTGGGTGAAGGAGTGGGCCGGGAAGGAGTAGCTCAGCGAGGTGCCCTGCGTGGTGATCTGCTCGACCTTCGGCGGGTAGGTGTCGCGCGCCTCGTAGGTGTAGGGCGCGTCGGAGATGTCGTCGTTGGCCACGAGACTGACCGATGCGGTCGGCGCGAAGGTGCCGGTGATGCTGCGGATGTCGGTGGTGATGGCCTCGTCCTTGTGGCGGTTGACCACGTTGATGACGACCTGCTTGGCCTTCTCGTCGTACACGGCGGAGACGTCGAGGTACGGAATCTTCGCGTAGTGGTCGCTGGTGCGGAAGGTGTCGCAGGTGACCGTGGGCGAGAGCGCGGTGCCGCGGGCGCGGGTGGAGAACAACTTGAAGGTGTAGAAGAGCGGCGACTTGTAAGTGGCGTCGGTCTTCGGGTCGCGGCCGAGGATGGAGGTGAGCAGCGTGTAGTTCGCCATCTTCACCGTGTCGGCGTGGCGGATGAAGGCGTTGAAGTACTGCGCGAGCGCGAGCGTGGAAAGGTGGCCCTTGCGGAAGGGCGGCGCCCATTCGTCGACCGCGATGTACATGGGCTTTTTCTGCTCGATCGTGTGCACGGCCTTGATCTGGCCGGCGACGATTTCGATGCGCTCCTCAAGGTCGATGCCGCGCTGGCCCATGAGCACGTAGTAGTCGTCGGACGGATCCCAATAGCGATGGAGCGAAACGTAGTCGGCGATGCCGTAGAGGCCCTTCACGACGGTCCAGGTCCACTCGACCCAGTTGAGGTTGTCCTTGTAGTTGGCCGGGCCGTTAGCGACGAACTCGAGCTTGGTGCCCGGCGAGCTGTGGCTCATGACCTTGGCGGCCTCGCGGGCGAACTTCACGTAGTCCTCGGCGTTCTTGTAGCCCATGATCCAGGACTCGCCGTCGACCTCGTTTCCGAGGCCCCAGTACTTGATGGCGTAGGGCTCGGGATGGCCGTTCTCGGCGCGCTTGTCGGCCCAGTAGGTGCCGACCGGCGCGTTGCAGTACTCGACCCAGTAGCGGGCGTCGTCGAGGGTGCCGGTGCCCATGTTGATGCAAACGACGTTCTCGGTGCCGATGAGCTTGTTGAGCTCGACCCACTCGTCGGTGCCGACCTGGTTGGACTCGACCACGCCCCAGGCGAGATCGAGGCGCTTCGGGCGCTTGTCCTTCGGGCCGATGCCGTCGCGCCAGTCGTAGGCGGCGACGAAGTTGCCGCCCGGCCAGCGCATCTGGGTGAGCTGGAGCTCGCGGGCGGCCTCAAGCATGTCGGTGCGGAAACCGTTCTTGTCGGCCAGCGGGGACTTGGGGTCGTAGAGCGGGCCGTAGAGGGTGTTGAACTTGAGCTCCGGTCGGTTGAAGCCGATCGGTTCCATGAACATGCCGTAGATGCGCGGGTCGACCGCATCGATGGTGCGGTCGAGGTCGACCTTGATCGTGGCCGTGCCGGCGAAGAGGCCGAGCGGCAGAAGGAGGAGCGCCGACGTGAGAAGCAGCGGGCGGGTGTTCATGGCAAGGGGCGGAGACGGGCGGGGTGTGGCAGAGAGTATCGATTGATCAGTTACCGGCGCGGAGCAGGCGAACGTCGAAGAGCCCGCCGGCGAGGACCTGCCTCGCCACGAAGCGGATCGTGACGCGGCCGTCGGGAGCGGACGTCAGTGCGGCGGCCGGAATCGCATACTGCTTGTCGACGAACTCGCCGATGCGCTCGGCCACGAGATCCTGGGTCGCGACGAGCACGCCGTTGGCGAAGATGTCGAACTGCCTGCCGGAGTCGGAGCCCGAATACGTGACGGAGAGGACGACGTTCTTTTCGCCGCGGGTATTGAGCGTGTACTCGATCAACTTGCCGTGGCGCCAGTGGCGACCGTTGTGGAGGCCGCTCTCCGTCTCTTCGCCGCGGTAGGCGTGCTCGACCTCGGGCTGCTGCTCGCCGGGCGAGACCCGATCAAGCGTGGCCGCCTCGCGCGCTGCGAGGGCGCGCTCGGCGGCGGCGAGCTGTTCTTTGCGGGCCGCGAGTGCCTCGCGTGTGGTGACTTCCCAGTACATCTGGTAGCGGGCGTCGTGCAGGCGGAAGAACGGGACCAACGTCAGTCCTTGCGGTGCGGAAGGTTCGACCACATCGACCAACCGGAAATGCAACGGACCCGCGGCCGGATCGGCCACGACCTTCGCGGGGATGGCCCCGGGCGTGGTCAGCAACGCGGGCACCTGGTCGAGCGGAAGGGTCGGCCCCGAGGCCACATGCGCCATGCGGGAATCGTCCGCGCGCAGTCCGACCAGGTCCTGCGTGCCGGCCGGATGGGCGAGCACGATCGGGCCGCGGAGGATCGCGTACCACGGGGAGCCGTCGGGCAGACCTTCGACGGTGGTGCGCATCGGCAGGGTGAGCTCGACGGTGTCGCCGTCGCGCCACTCGCGGCGCACCGCGACGTAGGAGGATGGGCCGCTCGTGATCGGCTGCGGCGTGCCGTTGACGGCGATGGCAAACGTTCCCGGGGCCACCCAGCCGGGCTGGCGGAGGTGGAGCGTGAAGGTTTGCGGCGCGGCGAGCTTCAACGTGAGCCGCGAGGTTTCCTCGTCGGGGAACGCGGTCTCCTGGCGGAGC
Source organism: Verrucomicrobiota bacterium (assembly GCA_023446735.1). GTDB lineage: Bacteria > Verrucomicrobiota > Verrucomicrobiia > Opitutales > Opitutaceae > CAJCBL01. Next base: position 3,474 of record JAEXPQ010000195.1, on the reverse strand, counting down.
GTGAGGCCGAGCGGCTGGTCGGTCAGTTCGGAGGGAATGAAGAGGTTGACGTAGAGGCCGTCGGCGGCGCGGGCGTAGATGAACTCCCCGTACTTGCCCGGGTTCTCCATGCCGGTGCCGACGCAGCACCAGAAGGAGTTTTCCACCTCGGAGTACACCCGGTAGTGCGCGGGGCGGATCGGGGTGAAATAGACGTAGCCCGGATGCTGCGGGTGGATCGAGGCGAGCAGATGATTGTAGAGCGCGCGCTCGTAGTAGTCGGCATACGCCGCGCTCGGGCCGGCGGCGAACAACTGCTCCGTCAGCCGAAGCATGTTGTAGGTGTTGCAGGTCTCCGGACCTTCGCGGTGGCCGAGCAGGCCGTGGAAGTCCTTCGGGTCGTTGAAATGCTCGGACACGCTATTGCCGCCGAAGGCGACCGAACGGCCACGCGTGACCGTTTCCCAGAAGAAGCGCGCGCCGGAGTTGGCGGCTTGGTCGCCGGTGAGGGTGGCGATGCGCTCGAGCCCGATGACCTTCGGGATCTGGGTGTTGGCATGTTTGCCGGTGAGCTGGTCCTGCTGCGCGATGAGCGGATCGAGCACGGCGTGGTGGTTGAACCGTTTCGCGGCCGCGAGGTACTTCGCGTCGCCGGTGATGGCGTGGAGGTCGGCGAGGGTCTCGTTCATGCCGCCGTGCTCCTGGTCGAGCATGCGCTGCATCCGCGCGTCGTCGAGACGGGCGGTGACGGCCAGGCACCAGTCGCCGAGCCGGACGAGCAGAGTGCGGGCGTGGGTGTCGCCGAGGCGATGGTACACGTCGCGGAGGCCGGCCATGGTCTTGTGGACGTTGTACCAGGGGACCCACTTGCGGTTGACGGCCTGACCGTCGCCCGCGGCGACGGCCGCCCACAGTTCGCGGCTGCCGGGAACACCACCGAGGTAGCCGTCGCCGAAGGCCTCCTGGCAGACGGCCAGTTCGGCGAGCAGGTATTCGAGCCGCTGGCGGAGCCGGCCGTCCGGCGTGTCCGCGCCGGCGGCGATCATGTGGGCGAGCGCGGAGAGGTAGTGGCCGGCGGTGTGGCCGTCGAGACCGCCGCTCTCCCAGTTGCCGTAGGGCTGAGCTTTGGCCGACAGGCCCGCCTCGCGGCGAAACGGCGCGAGCAGACGATCGGCGTCGAGGGCGAGCAGGTACTCGCGGTTGGCCGCCACGGCGGGCGCGAACGGGCCTTGGTCGAGCAGGCGGACGGCGCTCAGCGGAAAGAGCCCGGCGGGGGAGGCCGGGACGACTGGGGCGACCGGCTCGGCGCGGGTCAGCGGCGCGGGCGCCAACAGGAGCAACGAGAGACTCGAGGAGAGGACGGCAAACGGGGCGCGGGGAAGCATGGGGAAGCGGCGATGACGAGCGACCGGGGGTGTCAGTTTCATGGGGCGAACTCGATGTCCACCGGACGGCCGGTGTAACGAATTTTGCGGACGACGTTGGCTCCCGGGGCGAGCAACGAGAGCGTCAATTCGCGCTCGGCGACAAGGCCGGGGAACGAGCCTTGGCGGGCGCCAATGTGGAGCGTGCGTGCGGCGTCGTCCCACTTGAGCTCGTAGGTCGCGCGCTCGCCACGTTCGTAGGCGTAGGTCTCGTTGTCGTCCTCGTAGACGGTGAACGTCGCATCGGCGCCGGGGTAGATGCGGATCTCGTAGGGCGCGTCGAGACGCTCGGTGGCGTATTGGAGATCGGCGGGCCCCATCGGCACGATGGAGCCGGCGCGCACGTAGAGCGGGAAAGTGCCGAGCGGGCAGTGCTTCGTGACGGTGGTGCCTCCGGCGTGGCGTTCGCCGGTCCAGAAGTCGGACCAACCGGCGCCGGCGGGCAAGTACGTCGCCATCGTGTTGTCGAGAGTCGGTGCCTGTTTCGCGAGTTCACGGCTCTCACTCGGCGTGCGCCAGGCGAAACGGAAGGACCGGGCCGAGGAGCCCTGGTGGAACTCCGCCTTCACCGCCACGCGCTGGCCTTTCACGAGCGCGACCTTCGCGCCGCGATACCGGTTGGGGCCGAAGCTCCAATCCTCGGCCAGCAGCTTGCCGTCGAGGAAGAGGCGGAAGCCGTCGTCGTACTCGGCGCCGAACTCGTATTCTCCCTCCTCGGGCGCCGTGAGGAAACCTTCCCAGCGGGCGGAGAAGTTCTCGCAGCTGTCGAGGCCGGGCGGCGGCTCGGCGAGCGGCGGCCCCGGCCACTTGTGGTCGAGCTTGGTGTCGACCGCGCGGCCGGCGGGCTCGTTGAAGTCCAGTCCCTTGAAGTAGTGCACGGCCAGGCCGGGCTGCCCGTCGGGCGTACGCAGGACCTCGGCCGGGATCGTCCCCGGCAGCGGGGCGCTCCGGTGGTACATCGCACGGGTGACGGGATGCACGAGGAAGGCGGGGCCGAACAGGAATGCGTCGTCGATCTGGCGGACCTTCGGGTCGTCCGGGAAGTCCAGCGGGAGGCCGCGCATCATCGTGTAGGCATCGGCCGTGCTCCGCCAGGCGAGCGAGTAGATGTAGGGCAGCAGGCGGTAGCGCAGCTGCGCGGCGCCGAGGAGCGAGTCGTAGACCTCGGGCGCCAGGGTCTTGAAGAGGTACGGCTCGCGCTCGATGTTCGTGCCATGGATGCGGTAGATCGGGTTGAAGATGCCGAACTGGTTCCAGCGGGCGTAGAGCTCCTGGTACTCGGGGTTCCGTTCGCCCTGGGGGAAGTTCACGAAGAACCCGCCTGTATCCTGAGTCCAGTACGGATGCCCGGCCATCGCGACGTTGACGCCGCCCGAGATCTGGGCGCGGAACGTCTCCCAGCTCGCGGTGGTGTCGCCCGACCAGGACAATGCGGCGTAGCGCTGCTGGCCGGCCCAGGCGGAACGGGTGAGCGTGAAGACGCGTTTGTCGCTCGCGGCGCGTTGGCCCTCGTAGGTGCCCTTGGTCGTCACGAGAGTGTACGGGTTGAGGTAGCGCGTGAAGTCGCCGAGCGCGTTGCGCCCGAGGCCCTTGATGTCGCGCTCGACCTCGATCGGATCGTGGCAAGCGCCGCCGACCTCGACCTCGGTGCCGTCCATCCAGAGGGCGTCGACGCCGACGTCGAGCAGGCCGCTCTTGATGTGCTTGAAGTAGATCGCCCTACCCTCCGAACTAAAGGCGTCGTACACGCGCGCCTGCTTGGAGATCCAGTGGAGCGGCGCGAAGCGCAGGCCCTTCGCGTCGAGCTCGTGCGCGAGCGCGGTGTCGTTGCCGACGGAGGGCCAGATCGAGTTCATGAGCTTCACGTGGAGCTCGTCGTGGAGCGTCTTCGTGAGCGCGGCCGGATCGGGGAAACGCTCCGGGTTCCAGATCATGCCGCTCCAAGTGCCGTCCTTGTCGCCGCCCCAGTACTGCCAGTCCTGGACGATGTAGTCCAAGGGGAAGCCGGCGGCGCGGAAGTTGCGCACGACCTCGACGAGGCGGTCCTGCGTCTTGTAGCGCTCCTTGCTCA
>JAEXPQ010000010.1 GCA_023446735.1 Verrucomicrobiota bacterium | reverse complement strand
AGCGCGCCTGGTAGAGGTAGAAGCGGTCCTTCGGGAAACCGGCGAGGTCGATGATGCCGAAGTACGAGCTGCGCGACGGCACGGGGAGCTTGCCGAGCTCGGCGAGCTGCTTCTCGGCGCGGGCGCGCTCGGCGGGATCGGAGAAGTTGAGGAGGTTGCTCGCGTCGCTGTTGTACGGAGTCGGCTCGCCGAGGTAGTCGAAGCCGGTCCAGACGAACTCGCCGAACGCATACGGCGCCTGGTCGAGCGCCTTGAACTCGGTGTCGGGCGTGTTCGCCCAATCCGGGTGCGCGAGATCGTACGAGGTGACTTGGAAGTTCGCGTAGCCCTGCGTGGGGTCGTCGGAGACCGGGAAGAAATACTCGCCGCGCGTGCTGAGCACCGAGGAGGTTTCCGCGCCGAAGACCGGGATCGTGGGGTTGCGGCGATGGAACGGCTCGTATTCGAAAAACTTGTAGTTGAAGCCCACGGCGTCGACCGCGGTCTGGAAACCGGTGTAGCCGGAGTCCTTGCCGTTGAAGCCGGCGGCGATGGGCCGCGTGCGGTCCTCCTCACGCACGATGCCGGCGAGGCGCGTGGCGAGTTGCCAGCCGTCGGCGTAGAACTGCTCGAGGATCTCGTTGCCGATGCTCCAGAGCACAACCGACGGATGGTTGCGGTCGCGGCGGATGAGCGCGCGCAGGTCGCGCTCGTGCCAGTCGTCGAACACGACCGCATAGTCGAAGAACACCGGGCCCTCCCAACCGGTCTTCAGCTCCGCCGGCCACTTCTTGCCGCGGCGCCAGCAGTCGAACGACTCGTCGAACACGAGGAAGCCCATTCGGTCGCAGAGCTCGAGCAGCTCGGGCGCGGGCGGGTTGTGGCTGGTGCGGATGGCGTTGCAGCCCATCGAGCGCAGGATCTCGAGCTGGCGCTCGAGCGCGCGCGGGTTGATCGCCGTGCCGAGCGCGCCCTGGTCGTGGTGGAGGCACACGCCGCGGATCGGCACGTGCTGGCCGTTGAGCAGAAAGCCGCGGTCGGCGTCGAGCACCGCGGTGCGGATGCCGAAGGTCGTCTCCACGCGGTCGACCACGCGGCCGTCGCGCTCGACGGTCGTCTCGGCCACGTAGCGGTGCGGCGTCTCCACGCTCCACCGCCGCGGCTGGGGCACGGTGAGGAGATTCGAGCGCATCGCCTGCCGCACCTTCGGCGCCGGGATCTCGAGGGAGATCGGCTCCGACACGGCGACCGGCTGCGCCGCGCGGCGGCCGGCGGCGTCGAGCTCGTAGACGCGCGTCGTCACCGCGAGGGCGGCCTTCGCCTCGCCGAGGTTTTCGAGGTAAACGTCGACGTTCACCAGCGCCGACTCCGCAGTGATCCGCGGCGTGGTCACGAACACGCCCCACTGGCGCACGCGCACCTCGCCGGTGCGCACGAGCCAGACGTTGCGGTAGAGTCCGCTGCCCGGATACCAGCGCGAGGACTCCGGCGGGTTGTCGAGGCGGACGGCGAGGACGTTGTCGCCGCCGAAGTTCGCGTACGGCGTGAGGTCGAGCTGGAAGCTCGAGTAGCCGTAGGGCCAGCCGCCGACATAGCGGCCGTTGAGCCAGACGCTCGCGTAGGCCATCGCGCCGTCGAACTCGATGGCGAGGCGCGTGCCGGCGCCGGCCGCGGCGAGTTGGAAATGCTTCCGGTACCAACCCACACCGGACCACGGCAGCTTGCCGGTCTCGCCCGGGAGGGCCTGGTCGAACGGCCCGGAGATCGCCCAGTCGTGCGGGAGGTCGAGGCGCTGCCAGCCGGTGTCTTCGAAGTTCGGTTGCACGAACGACACGCCCGCGCCCGGCTCGGTGCCGGAGGTCGGCCGCGCGGGGCGGGCGGCGGCGGGCACACCGGCGTGGATCAGGTCGGCGCCGGTCGCGAGCACCCACGGCTTGATCTTCTCGTAGGCGAGCGAACCGGCGGCATCGGGCGCGTCGCCGCGTTGGAAGTGCCAGTCGGCGGTAAACAGCGTGCGCTCGCGCTGGGCAGGTTCGGAAGTGGCGGCGGAGGCGACGAGCGGGAGCATGACGGCCAGGAGGAACGGACGAAGGGCGAAGCGAGGCAGCATAGAAAGGCGGATAGCGAAGCCCGAAGCGCCGCCCCCCGCAAGCGCGCCGCCCCCTGCGAATTCCACAAAAACATGCGCCACCAACACAACGTTGGTGGCGCGGAGAGGGCGGAAGCCGGGCCTGCGCTCAGAGCGCGAGCAGTTCGCGGCAGGCGGCGAGGTACTTGTCCTGTGTGCCTTTGATCACATCGGCGGGCAGCTGCGGCGCCGGCGGCTGCTGGTTCCATTTGATGGCCAGCAGGTGGTCGCGCACGAACTGCTTGTCGTAGCTCGGCGGTGAACAATCGAGGCGGTACTCGGCCTGCGGCCAGTAGCGCGAGGAATCAGGGGTGAGGACTTCGTCGATGAGGAAGAGGTTGCCCTGCGCGTCGGTGCCGAACTCAAACTTGGTGTCGGCGAGCACGATGCCGGCCTTGGCGGCGCGGTCGCGGCCGAACTTGTAGAGCTCAAGGCTCACGGCCTTCACCTTCGCGTAGAGCGCGGCGCCGATCGCCTCGGCGCCCTGGGCGTCGTTGATCGGCTCGTCGTGCTGGCCCTTCGGGGCCTTGGTGGTGGGCGTGAAGAGCGGCTCGGGGAGCTGCTGTGCCTGGCGCAGGCCGGCGGGCAACTTGATGCCGCAGATCTCACCGGTCTTCTGGTACGAGGACCAGCCGCTGCCGACAAGGTAGCCGCGCACGACGCACTCGATGGTGAGGGGCTTGAGCTTGCGCACGATCATCGAGCGCAGCTGCAGGTCGCGGTCGGTGATGCCGCGGCGCGCCATCTCGCCGAGCTGGTCGGGGAGGAGGTGGTTGGGCAGCAGCTTCTCGGTGAGCTTGAACCAGTGGTTGCTGATCTGCGTGAGCAGGATGCCCTTGCCCGGGATGCCGTCGGGCAGGACTACATCGAAGGCGGACAGGCGGTCGGTGGCCACCATCAGGATGGCGTCGCCGCAGTCGAAGAGTTCGCGGACTTTGCCCGAGGCGATTTTGGGAAACGGCAGGCCCTCGATCGAGGTGACAGCGCGGGCCGGGAGTGCGGTAGCGATTTGGTCGGCAGTCATCGGGCGCAGGATTGAGCCGAGCCCGGCGGCCCAAGCGAGCCGAAAGCGCCGGCGGCGCACCGACATCGGACGTCACGCCCCGGAGGCCCCGACCGCCGGGAACCTCGCGCGGGCGCTGGCGGAAACGTCCGGAGCGGATAAACATGACAGCCGTCGGCCCACCATGACGCCCCCTCGCTCCGCCCCCGGCGCCGGTCGCCTGCTCGCGTTGTTGCTCGCCAGCCTGATCGTCGCGCTCGCCGGCTCGGATGGGCATGCGGCAAACGATGCCCGGGCGCCATCCACCGCCGATCGCCCGACCGACTACGACGTCATCGCCAACTACCTCGCGGCGTTCTGCCGCTACGTCACTTGGCCAAGCACCAACGGCGTGCCCGCCGAGGCGCCGTTGCGCATCGGCGTCGTGGGCCCCAACCCGTTCGGCTCGACCCTCGACCGGTTCCTCGCCGCCAAAGCCCACAACGGCCGGCCGCTCGCCGCCGTCTATGCCACCACCGCGGAACAGGCGGCCGGGTGTCAGCTGGTCTTCGTCGCCTTCAACCGCAGCTCCGAGCGCGCCGCCACCCTGCGCTTCTTCGCCGACCAACCCGTGCTCACGGTGGTCTACCTCGGCAGCGACACCGGCGACTCCCCCACCGGCGCCGCCATCGAACTGGTCCGGGCGGGCAACAACATCCGCTACCTGCTGAACCCGACCGTCCTCTCGGCGCAGCAACTGCAGGCGACTCCGGGGCTGCTCGAGAACGCCCAACGCCGGATCGGAGGAGACAAGCCATGAGGACTGGCACCTCCATCCGCCGCAAGGTCACCCTCGCCCTCGCGGCCACCTGCCTCCTGGCCTTGGCCACCGTGGCCTCCAGCATCTGGATCTTCGAACACCGCGCCACCGACCTGCGCGCCCGCGCCACCCTCGAGTCGCTCGCCCAGACCTTGGTGCCCAGTCTCGTCGCCTCGCTCGATTTCGACGCCGCCGACGTCGCCACCGAAAGCCTCCGCCGCCTCGAGGCCGGCGAATTCGTCGCCGCCGCCACCGTCTTCCGTGCGACCGGCGCCATCGCCGCCGAGTATCCGGTCTTCTCCCACTACCAGCGCCCGGGGCTTGCCCCCGCCTTCCCCTCGACCCCGGCCGCCCCGGGCTACCAGCGCCGCGGCGACCGCGCCCTGCTCACCGAGATCGTCCGGTCCGACGGACACACGGTGGCCCTGCTCCAGCTCGAAGCCGACATCAGTCCGTTCCGCCGAAGCCGCGACGAATCCCTCGCGATCTTGCTGCTCGTCCTCGGGGTGCTCGGCACGGCTGCCCTTCTGCTGAGCCGACTGCTCCAACGCACGCTCACCCGCCCGTTGCTCGAACTCGCCGCCACCGTCGAGCGGGTGCGCATGCGCACCGATTTCTCGGCCCGGGCGCGGGTCAGCACCCGCGACGAAGTCGGGCGCCTCGCCGAGGGCTTCAACCTCATGCTCGCCGGCATCGAGCAGCGCGATCGCCAGCTGGCCGAGCAGACGGCGTTCCAGCAGGCGGTGCTGGAAAACGCGGGCGTGTCCATCATCAGCACCGATACCGCCGGCCTCATCCGCACGTTCAACGCCACGGCCGAGCGCATGCTCGGCTATCGGCGCGAGGAGGTCGTCGGCCAGCGCACGCCTGGCTTCATCCACGACCCCCAGGAGCTGAGCCGGCGCGCCGCGCGGCTCTCCCATTCGCTCGGCCGTGCCATCCCGCCAGACTTCACGCTGTTCGCCGAGCTCGCCCGCCACGTGCCTTCCGCGTTGGAATGGACCTACGTCCGCCAGGACGGCACCCGGTTGCCCGTCTTCGTGGTGATCTCCGCCCTGCGGGCGACCGACGGGAGTCCGCTCGGCTTCTGCGCCATCGCCACCGACCTCACCGAACGCAAAGCCGCCGAAGAGGCCGTGCACGCCAGCCAGGAGCGCCTGCGGCTCTCGCTCGAAGCCTCGCCGGTGGGCGTATCGCTCATCGAACGCAACGGCCGGATCCTCTCCCTCAACCGCAAGTTCGTCGAGTGGTTCGGCTACACCCAGGAGGAACTGCCGACCGTCGACGCCTGGTGGCCCCTCGCCTATCCCGACCCCGAGTACCGCCGGCAGATCCAGCAGCTCTGGACCGAGCGGATGGCCGCCGCCGTGCAGCACGGCGGCGAGATGCAGCCGACGGAGGCGCTCGTCGCCTGTCGCGACGGCCGCCGCCGGCTCATCGAGTTCCGCGCCCAGCTCTTCGACGAGATGGCGCTGATCACCTTCACCGACATCACCGAGCGCCGCGAGGCGGAGGCGGCGGTTCGAACCAGCGAGGAGCGTTATCGCATCGTGGCCGAGCAGACCGGCCAGCTCATCTTCGACCAGGACATCCGCACCGGCAACCGCGCCTGGGCCGGCGCCGCCCTGGCGATGATCGGCTTCTCGCTGGAGGAGATCACCCAATCTCCCGACCATTGGTGGAGCGGCCGCGTGCATCCGGATGAACGTGACGAGTTCCGCCTTCGCTTCCGGCGGGTGCTGGCCGAGGGAGGCACCGACCGCTACGTCTACCGGTTCCTCCATCGCGACGACCGTTGGATCTACCTCGCCGGCGTCGTCACCGCGATCCGCGATGCCGCCGGCCAACCAATCCGTCTTCTCTGCAACATCGCCGACGTTACCCGCCAGCAGGAGGACGCCGAGGCGATCCGCCGCCTCAACGCCGAACTCGAGCAACGCGTGCAGGACCGAACCGCCGAGCTCGCCCGGCGCATCGCCGAGGTCGAGCACCTCAACCAGGATCTGCGCACCAGCCAGGACGACCTCGCCCAAGCCGCCGCCCGCCTCCAGGAAGCCAACGCCAACCTCCTCGCCGCCAACCAGGAGCTCGAATCGTTCTCGTACTCGGTCTCCCACGACCTCCGCGCCCCGCTGCGCAACATCGCCGGCTTCATCGAGCTGCTCCGCAAACGCACCGCCGGCCAGCTCGACAACGAGGCGGACCGCTACTTCGGCATCGTCGGCTCCGAGGCCGTTCGCATGGGCTCGCTCATCGACGACCTGCTCACCTTCTCGCGCATCGGGCGCGCCGAGCTCCACTTCGCCCCGGTCCAGCTCGCGACGCTCGTCGCCGAAGTGCAGTCCGAACTCCTGTCCGAGCTCACCGACCGGCCGGTCGAATGGCGTCTCCAGCCCATGCCTCCGGTGCTCGGCGACCGCACGCTCCTGCGCCAGGTCATGGCCAACCTGCTGGGCAACGCCGCCAAGTTCACCCGCCAGCGCCAACCGGCCGTGATCGAG